>JAHEKN010000257.1 GCA_024638305.1 Gemmatimonadota bacterium
TCTTGTGGCGGCTTGAAACCAAGGCCCGGGTCAACAGGCTGGCCTCACCGAGATAGCGCCCGAGCTTGAACACGCGGAACACCCGGAGCAGACGCAGGCCCCGGATCACGAGCAGCGACTCTGCGCCCGGGACGAGCAGACTGAGGTAGGTCGGCATGATCGCCAGAACGTCGACGATGCCGAAGAAGCTCCGCGCGTAGCGGGCGGGACTCCGGACCGACAACAGCCGCACGACGTACTCCACGGAGAACAGCAGCGTGAAGATCCACTCCGCAATGTTGAGCTCTGTGCCGTAGCGCTGGCGAATCGACGCGACGCTTTCGGCCATCACCACGCTCACACTGAGCACGATCGCGATCAGCAGGGCGACGTCGAACACCTTGCCTGCGGGCGTGTCGGCCTCGAAGATGATGACCCGCAACCTTTCTCGCCACATGCCCCGTTGATCTGCCGTACCGTCGGCGGTCATGTCTTCTGCTCCTCGTGCGGGGGTGTCGCAGTCTCAGAGGTACTGGATTTGGACATCGGGTCGGACCTTGGATCTCGGCACCGTACGATATCGCCGCCGTTCGAAAATCCAAGAATAGCGGTCTGACCTCGGGCATCCGTCGGACAGACGGGCGCCGCCCCGGCGGAGGATCCGCAGACATGGAATAGGCTACGCTCACCGCGTTCCCCCCGACGGAGACAACGGCCGAATGGGCTACGACGCTTTCATCTCCTACAGCCACCAGGCCGACCTCGAGCTGGCGCCGGTGGTACGCGACGGGCTCCAGCGCCTGGCGAAGCCGTGGAACAAACGCCGTGCCCTGAGCGTGTTCCTCGATCAGGCGTCGCTGGAGCTCTCCTCGGAGCTGGGCGGGTCGCTCGACGAGCGGATCGAGGACACCCGCTGGCTGGTGCTTTTCATGTCGGTGGAGTCGGCGCAGTCGCGCTGGGTCGGCGAGGAGATCTCCGAGTGGGCGGAGAAGAAGTCGAAGGACCAACTCGCCCTGGTGCTGACCTCGGGCGAGGTGGTCTGGGACGACGCGGCCAAGGACTTCGACTACGAGCGGTCGACGGCGGTGTCCGAGGGCATGCGAGGGGTGTACACGGGGCAGGAGAGCGAGCCGCTGTTTCTCGACCTGCGCTGGACCAAGGAGCTTCCGGACGGCGAGAAGTCCCTCGACCTCGCCCACGTCAAGTTCCGCGACGCCATCGCCACCCTGGCGGCGCCCATCCATGGAATGCCCAAGGACGAGCTCGAAGGCGAGGACGTCCGTCAGTTCAGGCTCGCCCGGCGGCTTCGCCGCGCCGCGGTCACTGGGCTCGCCGTGCTGACGGTGACCGCCGTGGTCGCCGGCGTCGTCGCCATGATCCAGCGCGCCGAAGCGATCCGCCAGCGCGACGCGTCGGAGGCCCGCCGTCTGGCGGTGGTCTCCGAGGCCCATGCCGCGGAGCAGACCGACCTCGCCCTCCTGCTGGCTCTGGAGAGCCTCGCCACGACCGACACCGAGGAGGGATGGGGAGCCCTGTTCACGGCGCTGTCCCGGCCCGTTCTGGCGCGGTCGCCCCTGACCGGCCACGAGGCCGGGGTGAACCGGCTACGGTTCAGCCCGGACGGGTCGGTGCTGGCTTCGATGGGCGGCGACGGCGTCGTCGGGCTGTGGGACGCAGCAGCCGGCGGGCAGGTCGGCAAGCTCGAAGGCCACGAGGGCGACGGCCGCATCTGGGAAGGAGCGTTCAGCCCGGACGGCTCCGTGCTGGCGACGCCCGGCAGCGACTGGACGGTGCGTCTGTGGGACGTCGAGAAGCGCCGGCCGCTCGGCGAGCCGCTCGAGGGTCATGGCGGTCTGGTGTGGGACGCGGCGTTCAGCCCCACGGGCGAGTTCCTGGCCACGGCAAGCTCCGACTCCACGGTCAGGGTGTGGGACGTCGGCCGCCGCGAGCACACCGTGGTGGAGACCATGGGTACCGAGGACGAAGGTATCGAGGTCTGGGAGGTGGCGTTCAGCGAGGACGGCTCCCGCCTGGCATGGGTGAGCATGGACGGCAGCGTCCGCTCCCGGCGGCTGGCGGCGGGCTCGACGGCCGAGGTGTTGCTGGCGGGCCGCGACGAGTGGTCGCGCGGCTCGACTGCCCCGGGTGTGGCGTTCAGTCACGATGGAACCAAGTTGGCCGTGGGCGCCTCCGAGATTCTCGAGGGGCTCGGCAGCGGCGAGCGAGCGCTGGCGACGGTTCAGTTGTGGGACCTCGCGCCGCAGGGCAGCACGCTGCGGTCGCTCGTCGGGCACGACGGGTTCGTGGTCGATCTGGCGTTCAGCTTCGACGACAAGACGCTGGTCTCCGCGAGCCAGGACCGGACCGTGCGACTCTGGGACGTCGCCACCGGCGAACCGCTGGGCAACGCCTTGACCGGGCACGACGGCGAGGTGTTCAGCGTCGGATTCAGCCCGGACGGCAAGCTGCTCGCGTCGGGGAGCGCCGACCGGAGCGTCCGTCTGTGGGACCTCGGCGCCGGCGGCAGCGTGGGACGCCGACTGCACCACGGCGGCTGGGTGCGGGATGTGGCGGTGAGCCCGGACGGCGCGCTCGCCGCGTCGGCGGGAATGGACTCCAAGATCTCGATTTGGGAGGTGGCCTCCGGCCGGTCTCGCTACGAGATCCCGGGCAGTCACGATGGCAAGTGGGTGAACTCGGTCGCCTTCAGCCCCGACCAGCGGTTCCTCGCCTCTACCGGCACCGACGGGAAGGTCCGATTGTGGAGCGTCGACACCGGGCTTCCGGCCGGCGCTCCGCTGGAGGCCCACGGGCGCCGGGCTCGCGATGCGAGGTTCGGCCCGAACGGGAGGTGGCTGGCGTCGGCAGGCGATGACGGGAAGGTGTGGCTGTGGGACCGCGAAGCTGGGCAGCTGACGGGCGCGCCGCTGGAAGTCCGCGACGACCAGGGCGAGCCGGTGGAGCGAGCGGGACGTCCGGTGCCCGTCTGGAGGATCGCGTTCAGTGCAGACGGCCAGATGCTCGCCTCCGCGAGTGCGGACAACGAGGTGCGGCTCTGGGAGGTCGGCACCGGCAGCCACTCCGGCGATCCGCTGACGGGCCACGAGGCCGCGGTGCTCGACCTGAGCTTCGACCCCGGAGGGACGCACCTGTGGTCCGCGAGCGGCGACGGCGTGGTCCTGCGCTGGGACCTGGTCACGCGGCAGGCCGCGCGGGTATTGGACGCGGGGTCCGAGTGGACCGCGGCCGCGTTCAGCGACGACGGATCGCTGCTGGCAGCGGCCTCCCTCGACGGCAGCGTCCGGCGGTGGGACCTCGAGCGAGGGGCGCCGGCGGGAGAAGCGCTGCTCGGCCACTCGATGAGGGTCGAGGCCCTCGACTTCAGTGGCGACGGCGCGCTGGTGGTCTCGGGGAGCGAGGACCAGGCCGTGCGGCTGTGGCCGGCCCGGAGTCGGTGGCGCGAGCTCGCCTGCGAAGCGGTCGGCCGCAACCTGTCGGCCGCGGAGTGGACGGAATACGTCGACGCCGGGCGGCCCTACCGGCGGCAGTGCGGGCAGCACGGTCCAGCCGACGCGCCCGGGCCCGACGTCGGTCCCTGAGACCGCTCGCTAGCCCTGTTCCGGGTTCCAACCAGAACTGGACACGAACGCACTGAAGCCGGGGTCCGCGGAGAACCAGATCTCCCACCACGCGGCTGGGGACGATTTCCCAATGAGCGGGTTCGCAGCCCCCTTCGCCTCGTCCGCCTCTGCGACCCCGGTGCCGTACTGTCCGGGCTCTGGCCTCGTTGGGCCCGTGTTCTTGTCCAGATACCCGGTGCCGCTTCCGTTTGTGACACGTACGTTCGCCGTGCAGTTCGTGACCTTGGCCCCGGTTCGAATGTAGTAGGTCGTCATCTCTCGTCTACCCCTCGATTTTCATGCTGAAGTGCGCGTGCTCGACGCCCGGCGGGTGAAGAAGCGTGACCACGATCGCCTCCGCGCCCGGCTTCTTCTCGACCCTGCGCGGCTCGGTGAGTAGGGCGTCGATCAGGGCCTCGGGGTCGAGCGCGTCCAGATCCCCACCGTCGAGCACTCCGTCCTCGGCGAGCCGCTCCAGGCCGCGCGCCAAAGCCCCTGCGGCCGCCTCGCGAACGGCG
>JAHEKN010000075.1 GCA_024638305.1 Gemmatimonadota bacterium
GCGGCCGCGTCCACCACCACCTTCCACACCCCCGCCGCGGGCTCATGCACCACGACCGACTCCTGTCCGACCGGGTCCCCGTCGACCGCGGAAGCGCTGCAGTCGTCCCCGGTGCAGTCGAACACGTAGACGTCCAGATCGCTGCCAGCAGCCGCCACCGTCTGGACCATCAGAGCGGTCGAGCCCGGCAGCACCTCCACCTCGTACACGTGCTGCTCGCGCGCCCGGATAATGCGCGACTCGCTGCGCGCGCTCCCTACCGGGGTGCTAACCGCGCCCCCGGTGAACGGGGCCATCCGATTGGTGATCCACACCTGGTGCGTGCCCGTGGCCGCCACATGGCCGTTGTCGGCCGCGAGTTGGTCGCCGAGCACCACCGACACCTCGGCCGCCAGGGCGGCCACCTTGAGCGTGACCTCCGTCGGCGGGACGGGCTCGGACTTCTTGGCCTGCTCCCAATCGAACGTGCGCGTGTCGTCGATGTCGGTCAGCCGGACCTCCCAGGTCCCGGGCATCGGGTCGTGCACCACCTGAGTGGTACCGGAACCGGAGGAGGCGACTTGCTCGCCGCGCTGTGCCCGCGTGTCGGGGCGCACCACCGACATCTGGGCCGCCCGCTCGCCAGCGGACAACTCGAGCTCGAGCGCGGCCACGCCTTCGGGCACCTGAAAGAACAGGCTGGTCATCCCCGGTCTAGGCACCTCGACTTCCTTCTCGACCGCGAAGCCGTTGGCCGCGTTGAGCGGCTCGGCAGCCACGATTGCGGCCAGCATGCGATGGGCATACCCGACGACATCAGCGTGCTGAAGCGTCAGGTGGGCCGTGTGCACGCCGTGCTCCTTCGGAGCCACGGTCACCGGGAAATCCACCGGCACACCGAGCGGCAGCGCGACCGTGAGGGGGGAGGAGAACGTGCCGTGGTCGTTGCCCGCCCAGGTCACGTCGAACGTCATGCTCCCGGAAGGTCCCGACCGGCGGGTGAGCCTCACCGTACGTTGCGCCCGGTCCCCTACCTTCCATCCACTCCGCTCGTAAAGGCCTACGCCCTCATGCGGTGTGACGAGCAGGTGGCTGTAGGGGGTCTTGATGGAAGCTCGGCTCTCGATGTCGACGGTCAGACCGCCCGCTTCGATCCGGCGCAGGACGTCCCAGGCGCCAGCCACGTTGATCACCCCATTTCCCTGCTTGTAGGCGGCAATGTGGGGCACCCAGCGCGCCCCTCGAGTCACGGCGTACTTGATGCGGTACGGATCGACCCGCATGCCCGACTGGCGGGCGGCGCTGATGAGCAGCCCCACCGAGCCCGCTGCCGTAGGCGTCGCGGTCGACGTCCCGCCGGCGATCGTGTACCCGGGCGGCAGCTGGAAGAGGCCCGGAATGGCTCGGCCGTCCACGAAACCCTGCGCCGTGCTGACGTAGTTCGACGGCGAGATGATGTCGGGCTTGAGCTCACCGTTCCCCATGGGCCCGTATCCGCCGGTGATGAGCAGGTTGTCGTCGTGCTCGACCCGGACCCCGTGGTTCGTGAAGAAATTGTCCTTGCTCTCATGACCACCGACCCCGATGACCCCTCGCCCCATCACGATATCGTCGATGGCCCCCAGGACCGGGAAGTTGTGCGTGGGTGACAGGATCGAAGGACCGTAGCGCTCCACCAGCCGGTCGTAGACCACGGAGGGCACCAGCCGTCCGTCCCGGAGCAGATACGTCCTGGTGATGTTCGAGCTCTGCTCGAAGTAGATCACGTCGACGAGCGGGTTCTCAGCCGCCCGGATCACGGCCTCCGTCTGCCCATACGCCGAACCGCCCTCGGCCACGCTGGCAAGCCGGGCCCCCGGCGCCACGCCGTCGAACTTCCCACTCTCGCCACGGCTCGCGACCGCCGCCCCGACCACGAGAGACGCGTGCGAGGCGATCCCGAGGTTGAGCGCGATGAGGTCGCGGTCGGAGTCGATCTGCACGCCGAACCCGATCGACTCCCGGACCGGCGTCGCAGGATCGTCGGTCCCGAACACACCGAAGACGGGGCGCTCGTTGTACTCGCCGAGCGCGGTCTCGTCCGCAAAGCTCTGGTCCTGGTCCGCGTCCACCCAGACGTCGCCCGACGCCTTGTCCCAGAGCACCGCGAACAGCCGGCTGGAGCCCTCCGGATTGCCGTCCCGATTCACATCCTGGTCGAGGCCCTGGTTGCCGTACACGCCGGCCGTGTCGGCGGTCGCCTCGTCGAACAGGGCGATCCGGAAGACCCCGTCCCGGGGCGCCTCGTAGGTCTGGTCCCGGTAGGTGAGCTGGCCGCCCTGCGCGGCCACCTGATCATCCATGCGGAGCCAGCGCCCGTCGTCCTCGATGTCGGGGTCGAGCGCGTTCTGATAGACGGCGATCTTTGGAATCGGCCGACCATCCAGGCTCATGGCCGTCTGGAGCTCGGGGAGCAGCATGTCGGGCGACATGTCGATCATGGCGATCGTCACCCCGCGCCCATCGAACGTGGGGTTCTGTTCCAGGAACTCGAGCGCCCGGATGTCCCCGAGCGGGCTGTAGCGGTTCTGGAGCGGATAGTCGGAGAGGACGGGCGGCCAGATGGTGTCGGACGCGGCGGCCTGCCGCGAACCGGTCGCGGCCCGGTGGGCAGCCTGCGGCGGTTCGCTCGCCGCCTCCCTTCCCTCCGGCAACGACGGTCCCTCGGTCGAGGCCGCGTTGGCCTGGCCGAACGAGCGTGGGCGGCCGGTAATGGATACGTCCACGCTGTGCACGTCGGCGTGGGCCACCAGCGCTTCCACGCCATCGACCGGAACGCGGGCTCGAAGATAATCGACCTGATCGTCGCGGAAGCCGATCGTCCCGCCGGCCTGCCCGATCAAGCGGGCCACGCTGGCATTCCGACCGGGCATGGACGCGATCACGAGCACCACGTCGGCGTCGCCCCTCGCCCGGGCCTGCGCGAGTTCCCCACGGGAATCCTTGAACAGGAAGGGTCGTCGATCGGCCTGGGCCTCCAGGTCCGAAGGCGCGAAGAGGGCGCTCGCGACGAGTGTCAGGGAAACAGCGGCGAGGGATCGCATGGTGGCCTCCGGTCCAGGGCCGGCGAGGGGCGACAGACTCCGACGATGGACCGGCCGACCGAACCGCCGCAAGGCCGCCGGGCCGTTGCGAATCTCGGAATCCGCTCGGACTTTGGTCTCCCACCCCCGAGAATCGCAAACAAGAGGTATTCGGATGATCGTGGCCCCAGGAAGCGACGTCGTGGGCTTGGCCCGAGTGGTCGATGCCCGTGTCCCCCGCGCAGCCCTTCGCTGGATCTGCTCGGCCCTTCTGGTGCTGGCGGGCGCCGGGATCGCGCTGCCGCTCGCCGGCCAGCAGAGCGGGTCCGATGCGGCCGCCGCCACGATGGCCCAGCTCGACCCCACGGACCTGGCGTTCTGGAAGTCGATCCGGTCTCCGCAGCTCTCGAACGACGGGCGCTGGTTCGCCTACCAGCTCGGGCCCAACGAGGGCGACGCGGAAGTCGTGGTCCGGACCACGGACGGGGGCGCCGAGCGGCGCTTCCCGATCGGCGAGCCGAGCGGTGGCGGCGGGTTCAACCCGTTCGGGCCGTCTCCGTCCTCGCCTGTCCGCCTCGCGGGCGACGGCAACTGGCTGGCCTTCACGACCTATCCCACGCAGGAAGAGGCCAAGAAGGCCAAGGCGCAAGACAAGCAACTCGTGGACGGCGTGACCGTGATCCGCCTCTCGGACGGGACCGAGCACTCGTTCGAGCGGGTGCGGAGCTACGAGTTCGCAGGCGAGTCGCCCGGATGGTTCCTCATGCAGCGGGCCGCGCCGGAAGGAGCGCCTCGTGGAAGCGGCGCCGATCTGCTGCTCCTCGAGCTCGCCACGGGCATGGTCACCACGGTGGGGAGCGTGGGGAGCTTCGATCTGAGCGACGACGGGTCCTGGCTCGCCTGGACCACCCAGGCGCAGGACCTGGTCGGAAACGGCGTCGCGGCGCGCAACCTCGCGACCGGCGTGGTGCGTGCGCTGGACAGTGAGAAGGCGGTCTACACCCAGCTCACCTGGGCAGACAACGAGGATGCCGGTCTGGCTTTGTCCGCGCTCCGCGGCGTTCCGGACACGGCTGCCGCAGACACAGCCTTCGTGGGCCTCGGGTTCACCGGCTTCGGGGGCGGCGCGCCCGTCAAGACGGTGGTGGACCCCACCACGCTGACCGGTTTCCCGGAAGGCATGCGGATCAGCCCGGCACGCGAGGCGGACTGGTCGGACGATCGCTCCGCGATCTTCTTCGGCATCGTCGAGCGGAGGACGGAGGAGGAGTCCGAAGCGGGCCGACCGGACGTGAAACCGGTCGCGGGCACGCCGGGCGCCATGCAGACACCGCCACCGGATCTCAGTGACGAAGACGACCTGCCGACCCTGGTGCTCTGGCACGGCCGCGATCCGCGGCTCCAGTCCCAGCAGCAGGTGCAGGAGAACCAGGACCGACGGTTCAGCTACCTGTCGGCGTACCACGTGCGGGACCGCCGGTTCGTCCGTTTGGCCACGCCCGAGATGCGCGACATCACGCTGGCCGACGGGCAGCGCTACGCGCTCGGATACGACTCGAGGGCGTACGATCTCCGCGACGCCATAGACGGCGGGCGCCGGCGCGACGTGTACGCCGTGGACACCAGGACCGGCCAAGCGAGGCCACTGCTCACGAGCCAGCGCTGGGGGGTCTCCACCTCCCCGGACGGCCGCAAGGCCCTCTACTACCGGGACGGCCACTACCACGTATACGACTTCGCGAACGGCTCTTCGACCAACATCACGGAGCGGGCGCCGGTCAGCTTCGTGAACGTGGAAGACGACCACAACGTGGACCGGCCCCCACTCCCGAGCCTGGGATGGACGTCCGACTCCGAGAGTGTGCTGCTCTCGGACGCGTGGGACGTGTGGCGGGTGTCAGTCGAGGGAAGCGAGGCGGTCAACGTGACCGGAACGGGGCGCGCGGAAGGCGTTCGGCACCGGCGCAGAATCGCCTACGACCCCGACGAAGAGGGCGTCGATTTCTCGAAGCCCGTCTACTTCGACGCCTACGGCGAGCGTACCAAGAAGAACGGGATCGTGCGTGTGACGGGCGGTCGGGCCGAGCGCATCCTCTGGGACGACGCTCGGTTCAACGTGCGACGGGCCCGCGACGCCGAGACGTTCCTCTTCACGCGGGAGACGTTTCAGCAGTTCCCGGACTACTGGGCGGCCAGGGGGTCGTTCCGGAGTCCGACGCGACTGACGGATGCCAACCCGCAGCAGGCCAACTATGCCTGGTCGCCGGGCGCCCAACTCGTCGACTACGTGAGCGACAAGGGCGACTCACTGCAGGCCGCGCTGTTCCTCCCGGCCGGGTACCAAGAGGGAGAGAGCTATCCAACGATGGTCTACATCTACGAACGGCTGTCGCAGAACCTGCACAGCTACTCGGTGCCCAACGAGACGCGGGCGTTCAACCCGAGCGTCTACACGAGCCGTGGCTACGCGGTGCTCATGCCCGACATCGCCTATCAGATCAACGATCCGGGGATGTCGGCGGTATGGTGTGTGGTGCCGGCGGTGCACGCGGCAATCGAGACCGGAGTCGTGGACCCGGAGAAGGTGGGGCTACACGGTCACTCGTGGGGTGGCTACCAGTCGGCGTTCCTGATCACGCAGACCGACATCTTCACGGCCGTGATTTCCGGCGCTCCCCTCACGGACATGGTGTCGATGTACAACTCCGTCTACTGGAACACCGGGTCGGCCGACATGGCGATCTTCGAGTCGAGCCAGGGACGGTTCAAAGGGTCCTATCTGGACAACTACGACGCGTACATCCGGAACTCCCCGGCCTTCCACGTCGACAACATCACCACACCGGTGGTGTTGCTGCACAACGAGAAGGACGGCGCGGTGGACTTCAACCAGGGCATCACGTTCTTCAACACGCTGAGGGAGCGTGAGAAGGACGTCGTGCTGCTCCAGTACGTGGGCGAGAACCACGGCCTGCGCGAGCCCAAGAACCAGAAGGACTATACCGTCCGCATGATGGAGTTCTTCGACCACTACCTATTGGGCGCACCTGCACCCGACTGGTGGACGAACGGGGTGCCCAGGCTGGAGATGGAGGAACACCTCAAGGCCCGCCGGAAGAAGCCCAAGGTGGTGTCCTAGGAGGCCGCCGGACGGCGAGCCGGGAATGCAAGCGGCCTCGCCTGCGACTCGCGTGCGACTCGCGTGCGACTCGCCTGCTCGGCAACGGGGAAGAATGCGACGAGGGCTCCCTCGGGGAGGGAGCCCTCCGACGCCATTGGCATCCGGTCCCGTTAGGGCGCTTACTTATGCGACCGCGCTCTCCGGCTGCAGGACGGCCTGGACTGCGAGGCTGATTCGCACCTGGTTGGCGACCAGGATCCCGCCGGTCTCGAGCGCCGTGTTCCAGGCCAGGCCGAAGTCCCGGCGGTCAATTACGATCTCGGCCGTGAAGCCGACCCGCTCGCTTCCCCACGGGTCGCCCCCGCGCCCCTCGTACTGGGCGTCCAGCGTCACCTCGCGGGTGATGCCACGGATGGTCAAGTCTCCCGTGATGCGGAACGTGTCGCCCGGCTCAGTGAACGTGCCGTCGATCCGGGTGCTCCGGAAGCGAATCTGCGGATGGGCGTCCACATCCAGGAAGTCGCCCGAGCGGAGGTGATTGTCCCGGTCCTCCACCCCCGTGTGGATGGTCGAAGCGTCAATCGTGACGTCGACGGACGACGAGGTCGGGTCGGAGGGATCGAGCTCCAACTTCCCGGAGACCCCCGAAAAGTCCCCCCGGACCGTCGTGATCATCATGTGCTTTACCGAGAATCCCACCTCGGTGTGCGTAGGATCGATGTCCCAGGTGGTGGCTGTGGTCCCGTCGATTGCGTTGGTCATCATGCATCTCCAATTCGATTTACGGCCCGATTGCGGGCCGATGTTTGCGTTGTCGGTGTGCGCGTTGTCGGTGTGTGCGCGGGCGTTCATTCTTGCGACGGCTGCTGGTCCGAGAGGATCGCTTCCGCATGCAGGCCCGCTTTGCGGAGGAGCCTCACGGCAACCTTCGCTTCCTCGGACGTGAGTCCGCCCAGTGCCTTCTCCAGAGTCGCGGCGTGGGCGGGGAAGGCCTTCGCCATTACGGACTTGCCGGCCTTGGTCAGCGCCACGTATCTCGATCGCCGGTCCCCCGGACAGGCGCTCCGCTCCACGAGGCCCTTCGCTTCCAGGCGGTCCACCAGGTAGGTGATCCCACCGCTCGAAACGAGGATCTTCTTCTGCACCTGTCCCAGGAGCAGCGGTCCCTTGTGATACAGGACTTCCATCACGGCGAACTCCCCCTGCGAGAGTCCGTGAGCCGCGACGCTCCTCCGGTCGTGCTCCAGCACCGCGCTGTAGGCGCGGGCCAACACGATCCAGAGCTTGAGCCGGTCGTCCCGATGTTTCTCAGTTGTAAGTATCACAGTACTAAGATATATGATCGTGAAGAGATGTCAATCCGGACTGCGCGGGGACACGCGAGGCGCGCGAGGCGCGCCGTCGGCACTCGTCCGGGATCTCTGGCAACCTTTTCGGCTCGGATTTAGTCTATATTGTATGATTGAGGTGACCGCGGCTCGTCTGGTCGCCAAGGTTCCCTGGGTACGGAGAGACGATGACCGAGCGCTACCTCGGCGAGTTCGAACACATGGTGTTGCTCACCATCCTCCACCTGCGGTCCGAAGCCTATGGGGTGCGCATCATGGAGGAACTCCAGCGGCGGATCGAGCGCAGGAGCACCCGCGGAAGCCTCTACGTCACGCTGGATCGGCTGGAGAAGAAGGGACTGCTGGAGTCGCGACTGGCCGATCCTACGCCCGAGCGCGGAGGCCGCCGCAAGCGGTTTGTCTCCGTCACGCCGGCGGGGATGGAGGCGCTGCGGAAGTCGAGGCATGCGCTGCTCGAGCTCTGGCGAGATCTGGAGCCGCTTCTGGACGACGGACGATGAGCCCCCCTCCACGGGACGACGGGGGCCCCTCCGGTCCCCCACGGACTGCCGAGCGGCTGCTCGAGTGGCTGCTTCCGCCCGGGCCGGCCCGCGAGGGTCTCCTGGGCGACCTGGCGGAGGAGCATGCCGACCGGGTCGTGCGTGACGGGGTGGCGCGCGCCCACGCCTGGTACTGGAGCAGTGCCGCGGGGCTGACCTCCGCCTACGTGATCGAACGGACTCGCACCGTGTTCGCCGGCCGCCGGTCGTCGGTCACGGGCCCGCACTCGGGGACGGGCCTGGCATCGATCGCGGCCGACGTGCGCTACGCCGTGCGCACACTGTCCCGCAGCCGTGGATTCGCCTGCGCCGCGCTGGTCACGATGGCATTGGGCATCGGCGCCAACACGGCGGTGTTCGCCGTAGTGAACGGGGTCCTCTTCCGCCCGCTTCCGCTCGACGACCCCGATGCGGTCGTGGCCGTGGACTCCCGGCGCTTCTACGGTGGACGCGAGGTCGCATTCCTGCGGGTCAACGCGGCATCGCTCGCGGCGGTTGGGTGGCTGAGCCCCGGTTGGGGCTATGCGCTCGGCGGCGGGGCGGAGCCCACGCAAATCCAGGCGGGGCGCACCTCGGCCAACATTCTCGACGTCCTCGGTGCAAGACCCGCGCTGGGCCGTGCGTTCCTGCCCGGCGAGGACATGCCCGGGCGCGAGGATGTCGTCATCCTCGGACACGCCCTTTGGGTACAGCAGTTCGGGAGCGATCCGGACGTGATCGGGCGACGGATTACGCTGAGCGGGATCCCGCACGAGGTGGTTGGCGTGCTACCACCCGACTTCGGAGTGCTGGGCACACCCGCCCACGACGTCTGGATGCCGCTCCCGATGGATCCGTCGCTGTGGTACTACTCCGGCGGTGCGCTCCAGATCGTGGGCCGGCTCGCGGAGGGGTTCACCCTGGCCCAGGCCGACGCCGAGGCCGCCGCGTTGGCGGGTGCGATGCGTGCGGAGTTCGGCGAGACTGAGGACTACGCCGCCGAGTTCGGCATCGTGACGCTCGCCGCCCTCGTGGTGGGCGACTCTCGCTCGACCTTCCTGCTCCTCCTCGGCGCGGGGGCGTTCATCCTTCTCATTGCCGGCGCGAACCTGGGCGGACTGCTCCTGGCGCGCACGACCGGGCGGTCGGCCGAGGTCACCGTCCGCCTCTCGCTCGGCGCGTCCCGGGGTCGACTGATCCGGCAGCTCGTGACGGAGAGCGCGGTGCTCTCCATTGTGGGAGGCGCCCTGGGACTCGTCGTCGCCTTTGTCGGCGTGTCTGTAATCGTGCGACTCCTGCCGCCTACCACGCCCCGACTCCACGAGATCGCCGTGGACCACACGGTGCTCCTCGCGTGTCTCGGTGCCTCCATCGTTACCGGTCTGGTGTTCGGATTGGCGCCCGCCGTGGCGGCGAGTCGGACCACTCTGCAGCGGGTCCTGCGTGAGACGTCGGGCGGTTCGGGTACGAGCGGAGGCGCGCAGAGGATGCGCCGGGCGATGGTGGTCGCCCAGATCGCGCTGGCCATGGTCCTGCTCGTGGGTGCGGGACTCATGATCCGAACGCTCCACAACCTCGGCTCGGTCGATCCCGGGTTCCGGACCGACGGGGTCCTGACGATGAAGCTCCAGACCCCGGGACTCGACGGCGTTACGCAGATCTACGACGACGTTCGTGAACGGGTGAGAGCCTTGCCAGCTGTGCGCTCGGTCGGGACCACCCTGCATTTTCCGATCAAGGAGTCGTCCTGGACGGCGCGGATCGAGATCGAGGGAGTGCAAACCCCGCCGGGCTCGGCACTCCCGACCGCCACCTGGCGCAGCGTCGACGAGGGGTTCTTCGCAGCCCTAGCCATCCCGTTGGTCGATGGTCGGGTGTTCGACGACCGGGACGGCGAGAGTACGGAGCAGGTCGTCGTGGTCAACCAATCGCTCGCGCGGCTGCTGTTCGGTTCCCAGCCGGTTGTCGGCCAGAGAATCCGGCCGTTGCTCGGCGAGCCCGATCAGCTCTCGACTATCGTGGGGGTCGTGGGCGACGTCCGCACCCAGGCGCTACGCACAGCCGGCGGTCCCATCCTGTATCGTCCGGCGGCGCAGCGACCGGTGGCGGCCCGGACTCTGGTGGTGCACACCGAGCTCGATCCGAACACGTTGTTGGGACCCATCCGCGAGGCGGTGTGGTCCGTGGACCCGGGGATCCCCATCTCCGACGTCGCGACCGTGGATCAGGTGCTCTACCGATCGATCGCTCGCCCGCGAGTCGTCGCCGTTCTGCTCGGAACGTTCGCCGGTCTGGGTCTCGTCCTCGGTGCGGTGGGCGTGTACGGCGTCATCGCCTACTCCGTGGGTCGACGCACCCGTGAGATCGGCGTGCGGATGGCGCTTGGCGCCGAACACGGGTCCGTGCTGGGCCTGGTGCTCCGGCAGGGGATGGCGCTCGCCGCCATAGGGGTGGTGATCGGCATCGCGGGGGCCGTTCTCATGGGACGCTTCCTGGCGAGCATGGTGTACGGCGTCCCCACCACCGACGTCACTACGTTCGCCGTCCTCTCGTTCGGGCTGTTCATGGTGGCCGCGCTGGCCACCTACCTACCCGCCCGTCGGGCAGCCCGGATCGACCCCGTGGAGGCCCTGCGCGGGTCCTAGGTCCTACCCGGCCAGCTCGGCCCTCATCCGCCGCTTGGTGGCCTGGTCGGGGAGCCGGCCGTAGGCCGCCCGGACGTTCTCGTCCATGTGCTCCGTGCTGGTTGTCTCGGTCAGCACACAGGTCACGGCGGGGTGGGCCAGCACGTACTTGAGCGAGAACTGCGCCCAGGTCTCGCAGTCGAACTCGGCCGCCCAGGCCGGCAGCGCCCGGCCGCGAACGGCCGAGAAATAGGTCCCGTTCATGAACGGGCGGTTGATCAGGACGGCCATGCCCATGTCGGCCGCCAGCGGCAATAGCCGCTCCTCCGACTCGGTCTCCACCACCGAGTAGTTCACGTGCGCGAAGTCCGGTCGCTCGGCCCGCATGAACGCCTCCATGCGGTCGTGGGCGCTGACGTTCGACACGGTGACCCCGATGTAGCGCGCCTCGCCCCGGTCCTTCCATTCACGGAGGTTGGGCCAGTGTGCATCGACGTCGCGCAGGCTCTCGACCTGTACCAGGTCGAGCACGGGCCGCCCGAACAGCCGCTGCGAATGTCTCATCTGGGCCACGCCGGACTCGGCCCCTTCGGTGTTGATCTTGGCGGCTACGAACAGCCGGTCCCGGAGTTCTGGCGCCTGCAACACCTGTCCGAACTGACGGTCGATCTCCGCGCTGCGGGGCGACGTGTCCACGACCCGGCCCCCGTGCCGGAGCAGCACGTCGATGACCGCCCGCAGGGGCTCGGTCCCGGCCTCTGGAATCTCGAGCACAGGCTTGGAGGACCCGAGCCCCACCACGGGCAACCGCTCGCCTGTTCCCGGGATCTCGCGGGTGGGGATGCCTTCCTGGCCCCGCATGGCCGCCCCCGGCCAGGGCGATGCCAGCAGAGCGCCCGCGGCCCCCAGCCCCACCAGGAACTCGCGGCGGGTGCGCTGCTCCCCGCTCATGTCTCCTCCTCGGTCGCCCCGCTGCTCAGGACGGGTCCAGAATGCGGTCGATCCGAACGAGCGCGTCCTCCAGGTGGTAGCGGGTGGGCGTGTCCAATTGACCGGACAGCGCCGACTGGATGGCCCCGCGCAGGACCGTCAGTTCTCCCCGCACGAACGGCCGGATGTCCGACTGCGGCACGTCCACGACCGGCGCCCGCTGCTGCTGCCCGAAGAACCCGCCGCCCTGCGGCGGCTCGGGCTCCTCGTTCATGAGCCAGTCCATGCGCTCGAGGTAGCCGCGTTGAAGGTTCCGGCGGTATGCGTCGATCGGCCTTCTCGACGCGAGCTCCGTCCACACGCCCGCGCGCAGGTCCGCCATCATGTCTCCGAGCCCGTACGCCTGGTCGCCGTAGCGGGCCCGGGACTCGATCAGCCGGCCCATGCGGTCCGGCTGCAGCAGGTTGTCCACCACACCCACCTGCCGCTGGCGAACCCGCTCGACCGCGCCCGCGTGCTCGATGTGGGACAGGATGTCGTTGTTCACCATCCACTGGGGCGTCGCGAACGCGTGCTCCGCGAAGAACCGCATCGACGCCTGCTGCCTCGCCCGCGGCACGATCTCGTAGAAGCTCCCGCCCTGCCCCTGGACCCGCGGCGTCCGGTAGACGCCGCCCACGTTGGTGGCCACGTGTCCCATGTAGCGGTTCCACTGCCCAATCACCTGGCCGTAAAGCTCCTCGAGTTGGGCGTAGTCCTGCCCCTCCTCGTAGGTCCACTCCATCAGATTGGTCGTGATGCGCTTCAGGTTTGCGATCCCGTACTCGCTCGCGCGCACCGGGTCGTCCGAGAGCGCTTCGGAGGGGGAGCTGGGGTCGTAGGGGAGGGACGTGCCGTACCAGTAGAGCGGCTCGTCGTGCTCGGCGATCCACGTGTTGAGCGTCGCCTTCTCCTCGTCCGACGAGCGGGCGGAGGGGATCGGCCGGTACCCCCATTCGATGGCCCATTTGTCGTAGGGCCCGACCATCGGCATGAAGCACACGCCGTCATCGCCAGGCTGGGCCACATAGTTGAAGCGCGCGTAGTCCATGATCGACGGGGACGTGCCCATGCGGCACGTGAACGACGTCCGCAGCGAGTCCACCGGGTAGGCGGCGCTCGACTTCATGGCGTGCTGGAGGCCCAGCGTGTGCCCCACCTCGTGCGCTGACACGAAGCGAATCAGCTCACTCATGGTCGCGTCGCTCATCTGCACGCGGCGGGCGTCTGGGTTGGCCGCCGCGGTATGGATGAAATACCAGTTGCGGACGAGGTTCATCACGTTGTGGTACCAGTTGATGTCGCTCTCGAGAATCTCACCCGTCCGTGGGTCGTGGACGTGCGGGCCCGACGCGTTCTGGACGTTGGACGGGAAATAGCGGATCACCGAGTAGCGCACGTCCTCCGGGCTGAACTCCGGATCCTCCTCGGCCGATGGTGGGTCCCGAGCGATGATGGCGTTGCTGAAGCCCGCCTGCTCGAAGGCGACCTGCCAGTCCTCGATGCCCTGCTTGAGCGGCAGCCGCCACTTCACGGGCGTCGCTGGATCGATGTAGTAGACGATCGGCTCCACCGGGTCCACCAGCTCTCCACGCGCCCACGCCGCGGGATCGCTCGGCTCCAGCCGGTACCGGGTGATGTAGCGCCGCTCGGTGGCGCGGTGGTTGTCGATCCCGTAGTCGGTCTGCGTCATCGAGAAGAAGCCCACGCGGTCGTCCCACAGCCGGGGCTGCATCGGCACGGCCGGGAGCAGGATCATCGACTGGCTCATCTCCACCGAAAGCGTACCGGTGGACTCGTTCTCCGGCGGCTCGCTGGCGTTGTACGTGAGGACGTGCCGCACCTCGATGTTCTCGGGATAGCTGCTCGCGCTCCGGATGAAGGAGCGATCGTTGTCGAGGCTCCGGACACCGTACGCCTCTCGCCGGCCCGCCTGGAGCCCCAGTACGGGCACGTCGGTCGAATAGAGCTCCGTGACATCGATCACCAGTGCCGTCGAATCCGGGCTGAACGCCGCGATGTCGAAGGACCGGATGATCGTCTCGAAGTTGGAGCGTTCGACCGCCGCCCGGATCGGCAGCGAGTCCGCCGCCACGTTCACGTAGGTGACGATCCGGAGAAGGACGTCGTTGTTTCGGCGCTGCCAACGGACGCTCTGCGTGTTGGCGCGCTGGCCACCGTAGCCCGCTCCCGTCGCGGTCTGCGCGACGCGGGTCACGAGGAGCATTTCGCGATCGAGGACGTCGAACGGGATCTCATAAAAGAGGTCCTCGCCCACCCAGTGGACGTCGAACAACCCGTCGTCGGTGACCGCTTCCGCCGTGATCACTTCCGCGTAGGGACGGACACCGGTGTCCTCGTCCGACCGCCTGTCGCCCGGCGGTCCCGCCTGCGGTGTGGTCGCAGACGCTCCGGATGCACAGCCCCAGGCGGCGGCCAGGACCAACAGTACGAGGGGACGCAGGGTGCGATACATCATGCCTCCAATCAGACGGTCGGCTGTACGTTGGTGTTCAGCCGGAACAGGTTGCCGGGATCGTAGCGGTTCTTGATCTGCACGAGACGCCGGAAGTTCTCGCGGTAGTTGCGATTGACGCTCTCGTCGGTGGTTCCCTCGGGGACGTCGACCGTGTAGAAGCCCCGCGTGTGGGGCTGGACCTCCCGCCAGAAGGCGCGAGCATAGTCCATGTGAGGCTGGGGATCCTGGCCGAAAGGCCAGCCCGTGTTGATTCCCAGGTTGGCCATCTCGGACCGGTGCGGGAACGCGGTATCGTCCACGGGTACCCGGTTGATGGCGCCGCCGCTCGGCTGCATGAACACCACTGTCGCTCGCCGCGGGTCTCCCTGGAAGCCGTTCACCAGAGCGTCCATCAACCCCTGCGTCACTTCGGGGAAGAACCCGCCCGTCAGGTAGCTCCCCAGAGCCCGCGGGTCGGAAACGTCCCCCGACCTCTGCACCGCCACGTAATCCATCCGCGCGATGCCGTCCACCATCGGCGTCCCGAGAGCGCGAAGCGGCGCGAGCGCGCGCTCGGCCCGAGCCTCCGGACCGGTGTAGCACACCTGGAACCCGGCGACTCCGGGCGCGTCCCCGGGCTCCTTGATGACCAGCAGATCGAGATAGAGCTCGTCCGGTGCGCGAGGGCCATACTCGGCGTAGACCTCGAGCACGTCCCTGAGCCGCGCCAAGGGGAAGAAGATGACGCCGGCCACGACCTGCCGCTCCATGGGATGGAGCTGGAACTCGAACGACGTGACGACGCCGAAGTTGCCGCCGCCCCCGCGGACGCCCCAGTACAGGTCCTGGTTCTCTGCCGCACTCGCCCGATGGAGCTTGCCGTCGGCCGCCACCACGTCGACCGACGTCACGTTGTCGAGCGCCAGCCCGAAGCGGCGCGCCACGCGACCGAACCCGCCGCCGGTGGTCAGGCCGCCGACTCCCGTGTGCGACACGGTGCCCATCGGGGTGACCAGCCCATGGGCCATGGCCTCGTGGTCCAAGTCTCCGAGCAATGTGCCGCCCGCAACCCGGGCCTTCCGCGCGACCGGGTCCACCCGCACGTCCCGGAAGAGCGACAGGTCGATCTGCATGCCCTTGTCGCACGTGGACGTCCCACCGAAGCTGTGGCCGCCGCACTTCACGGCGAGCAGCAGATCGTGGGCCCTCGCGAAGTCGACTGCCCTCATGACGTCGGCCGCGCCGGTGGGCTGGACGACCAGTGCGGGATACTTGTCGAAGGAGGGGTTGAGGATCCGCCGCGCCGTGTCGTACCCGTCGTCGCCGGCGAGCAGTAGCCGCCCTCTGAGGCCCGCCGCCAGGTCGGCCACGTCCCGGCCGCGGACCGTGATCTCGGCCCCTGCGCCTGTCACGGCGTCGAGGTCCGGCGGAACCTGGGCCAGCCCGCGCGCCAGCGCCTGGAGAGGACGGCGGTGCGGGATCGACGCGGCCGCGACGGCCGCGAGTGACGATCTGAAAAACGTGCGACGTTTCATGAGATTCCTCGGCGGCGATGTGGGGGTGTCCGACGGGCAGCAGAGTACCGCTCCTGCGCTGACCGCTGCAAACCCGGAGCAACGGGCAGCGACGTGGCCCGTCGCCGCCCGCGCACGCGGTCCGTCCTTGCCCGAGCGAGTCCTACACCTACATGCCGGGCGGAGGGTCGCTCGAGTTCCAAACGTCGTGCGTCATCTTCCACGACCCGTCGGCCTGGCGCCGGTAGACGTGAACGCCTTTCACGGTCTCCCTGACCGGATCTCCACCTGCTTTCGGGGTGAGCGTCCACACCCCGGAAAAGCGTTCAACGGCCAGATCGCCGGACACGACCACGTCGTCCGTCTGGTACGACTGGAACGAGATGGAAAACGCCTCCATGAATCCCTCGAGCCAGTCGCGGATGTTCGCCTCCCCCATCACGACGGGCCCGTCCGGCTGCATGACCGCCATGCCGCCCACGTCCATCATGTCCAGGAATCCCTGGATGTTCTCGGATTCGGCCGCGGCCTGTTCGGCCGCCCGCATCGCTTCGACGGCCGCCCGGTCAACCGCCGCGTCGTATGTGGGAGCCTCCGCCGCTGGAGCGCAGCCTGCGGCTAAGCCGAGCCCGACCACCAGACTTGAAACCAGCGAGTGCTTCATGGGGCCTCCGGAAGGAGTGGGTGAAACACGCCAACAAAGCGTCCCGCCGGTCGCCGGAGCGGAGACCGGCCGTGCCGCTCAATAGCCTTGTCGATCGGGCACCTCGACGCTGTCCTGCGATCAGCTACGCCCGCGGGGCGGGGCCGGCGGAAGGGCGTCGACCTCCTCCGCCATCCGCTTGAGCTCCTCCTCGTTGGGCAGGCGGCCCATACCACCGCCCAGGTTGTCGATCATGTGCTCGGCGTCGCTCGTCGCGGGCGTGACGCTCGTC
>JAHEKN010000258.1 GCA_024638305.1 Gemmatimonadota bacterium
GTTGCAGGCTACGCTGGCCGGCCCGAGCACTCCGACCCGATTGAGACTGGACGCGTCGCCGGCTTCGCTGCCACCGGGTACGTATGACGCTTCCGTGGAGGTCACGGGGTTGGCGGCGAATTCACCGCGGTTCCTGACGGTCGCGTTTACGGTTACTCCTCCGGGCCCCGTGGTCCCGGCTGCGCCCACCGGGCTCACCGCCATCGCCCAGTCGGCGGATACCGCGCTCCTCGATTGGGTCGACATGAGCGACAACGAGGACGAGTTCCGCATCGAGCGCAGCGACGATCTGGGCGCGACCTGGAACCGGATCGCCACGATTCCCGCGGATACCCTGGTGCATGTCGATTCGAGCCTCGCCGGCGGAGCCACCTACCACTACCGGATCCAGGCCTGCAACGTCGCCGGGTGCTCCGTCCCCAGCGCGGTGGCCGTGCTCACCATGCCCGTCGCGGCCAACAGTCCTCCGAAGGCGCCCGACGGCCTCGCGGCGACGGCCGTGTCGGCGATCGACGTCGATCTGGACTGGGATGACAACTCGGACGACGAGACCGGCTTCGAGCTCGAGGGCCGGTTGTCGGGCGGCCAGTGGGTACCGATCGCGCAGCTCCCGGCGGGAACGGTTCACGAACGGGTTACCGGTTTGACGCCGGGCACGCAGTACGAGTTTCGCGTGCGCGCCTGCAACGCTGCTGGCTGCTCCAAGTGGTCCAACCGGAAGAAGGTCACGACGCCCGACCCGAGCACGGTTCCCGCGGCTCCGAGCGGACTCGCGGCCACCTCGGTCGCTCCAAGCTCCGTGGATCTCCAGTGGACCGACAACTCGGACGACGAGACTGCCATGGTCGTACAGCGCTCGGACGGGATACCCGGAGCGTGGCACACCGTGGCGGTCCTTCCGGTGAACACCGCGTCGTGGACCGATGGAGGGCTAATCTCCGGGACGGTCTATTATTACCGCGTGGGCGCCTGCAACCCGGCGGGGTGCTCGGCAGCCTCGAACGTCATCATCGTGCTCACGCCGTAGCGATAAGTCGCGATCGCGGGCGAGACGGTGGAGCGGTGAGAATCTTACGGGCCCGTGGTCGTGTATCCTCCTGAGATGACCAGATCCGTGTATCCCCGGACGGGGCTCGCTTCCACCGCGCTCGCCGTGGGCCTAACGCTCCCACTGTGTGTGGGCATGGCTCCGGCGCCGATGCCTCCGATCGTCGGGCCGCGGCCCTCGGACGCGCAGGAGGTCGATTCCGCGTTGGTCCAGCAGGCGGACTCGTCGCTCCGCGCCCTCATGGACTCCCTCGGCATCGAGGTCGACTCGCAGAACTTCGCCGGTCCGGACTCGCTGCCCCGACCCGCCCAGGTTTCTCTTCCCGAGGTGGATCCGGACGGCGACGGGGTGCCGGCGATCGCCGACTTCTGCCCGGACAGCCCTCCGGGAGAGGCCGTGAACGAACGGGGTTGCGCCGTCGCCGGACGCCCGCCGTGGTTGTGGGCCGCCGCGGGTCTGGCCGGCCTGCTCTTGCTCCGGGTGCTCTGGATCCCCATCGCCGCCATGCGGCGGCGGAGGCGCGTGAGCGCGGAGCGGCAACGGATTGCCGAGATCGAGCGCTCTGCTCTCGCGGCGCTCGGGGTCGCGGATGGGGGGCGGGCCGCGCGCGGGCCTTGGGCCGCGGCGCCTCGTCATCCGCATTGGGCGGCTCCACCGGCTCCTCCACCCGATGCGGTCCAGCACGGGTTGACGTTGCCGGGTGCGCCGACCCCGACTCCACCGACTCCGCCACCTGGATCCGCTCCCCAACCGCCCGCGGCTCCTGGCACCCCGGCGGCGGCGGGCACTCCGCCGACGGCGGCAGGCGTCGGCTATCCCGATCCCGCTCTCCCCGGGGTCGACGACCCCGGAATGGAGCGCGCGGGTGATCTGAGCGGCGCCGACCCGTCCGGCGCGACGGCCCCAGCCGCGGCGGGCAGCGGCGACCCACGCCTGTTGAGCAGCTCGGCGAAAGAAATCGCCGGAGGCGTGAACAGATGGAAAGTCGACCCCCTCGTCTACGGGGAGGGAAGGGACGGCCGGTTCGGTGTGGTGGGCAGGCATCCCATCGTCACCCTGGCCATCGTCCTCGGTCTCGGTCTGGGCGGTGCCTGGTACGTGCGTGATGGCGCTCCCGGACGAGGGTCCCTGAATCCGACCGGGGTCCAACCGGTGCAGGCGGCCCCGGTCGTGGTCGCGCTCCAGCCGGACACGAATAGGATCTCGCGTACGGGGCCCGTGCCGGCCCAGATCCGCATGATCGGGGGAGACGGGCAGACCGGGCGGGTCGGTCAGACGCTTCCTATCCCGCTCGAGATCCGTGTCGAGGACTCGGACGGGGGTCCCGTTCCGAACGTGCCGGTCTTCTGGGCCACCACCCTGGGCGGCGGTCGAGTGTCACCGGCGGCCATTCAGACGGATTCGACCGGGACGGCCCGCACACTGTGGACGCTCGGGCCAGGGGTAATCACGCAGTACGCCGTGGGCCGGGTCGCCGGCCACGAAGAGTCGGGCGTGGCTTTCGAGGCGGTCGCCCAGCCCGGAATCGCGGCCCGCATGACGGTGCTGCGCGGCGTGGGCCTCTCGGGCCAACCCGGGTCCCTGCTCGAACAGCCCGTCGTGATTCGCGTCGAGGGCTCGGACGGCCAGCCCCTGGAGGGGATCGAGGTCACGTTCCGCCCGGAGGATGGAAGCCGGGTCTCTGAGGAGGCCGCGACATCGGATACCGCCGGGGAGGTTCGCACCTCCTGGACCCTCGGGATGACGGGCGATTCGAGCCGGCTGGTCGTCCAGGTCGCGGATGAGCCCGGACTCCAGATGGACCTGACAGCGGCGATCGCGCACCCGCGTTTGCCCGCCATGGCCGGAGTGGTGGCGGGTGGGCGTCATACCTGCGCCCTGTCGGAGAACGGCGTGTTGGCCTGCTGGGGCGCCAACCAAAACGGACAGTTGGGCACGGGGAGCGGAGCTCGCGCGGCCGCGCCGGTGCGCGTCGATCCGGGTGCCCGTTACGCGGTGGTGTCGGCAGGGCTCTCGCACACGTGTGCGGTGGAGCAGCGTGGGCGGCTCTACTGCTGGGGCGACAACGCCAGCGGACAACTGGGCATCGACTCCCGGGAGTCGAGCGTGACGCCGCGCGAGGTTGCCTCCGACGAGCGTTTCCGGAGCGTCTCGGCCGGCACGGGACACTCGTGTGCCGTTACCCGGGCCTCGGAGATCCGTTGTTGGGGGGGGAACGTCAACGGACAACTGGGCGACGGCACCAGCAGCGATCGCGTCGCGCCAACGCCGGTGGCGGTGCGGGGCCCCTACGAGGCGGTCTCGGTCGGCTGGTTCCACACCTGTGGGCTGGCCCAGGACGGGCGGGTGCTGTGTTGGGGAAGAAACGCCTTCGGTCAGGTCGGCGACGCCACCACGGAGGATCGTCCACGTCCGACTCCGGTGGCCGAGCCGCTCCGGTTCCGAAGAGTCTCAGCCGGTGGAGCGCACACCTGCGCGCTGGGCACCGACGGACGCATTTACTGCTGGGGCCAGAACAACTTCGGCCAAGTGGGGGACGGATCCACCCGTCCACGGGAGCGGCCCGCGCCCGTGGCCGGCGCTGGCCCCTGGAGCACCGTGGCCGTGGGCGGCGTGCATTCCTGCGGCCTTACTTTGGACGGCACGGCCTTCTGCTGGGGCAGCAACACCTACGGGCAGCTCGGGGATGGCTCGACCACCGAGCGCCTGGAACCCACGCCGGTTGCGGGCGATCTACGGTTCGAGAACATCTTCGCGAGCGGAGCACACACCTGCGGTTCGACGCGCGGAGGACAGAGCTTCTGCTGGGGCTACAACGTCGAGGGCCAGCTCGGAGACGGAACGCGGGAGAACCGGACGGTGCCGACTCTGGTGGGCGGGGCCTGAGCGACCTCAGCTGACAGGCCGCCTCCGTGGCTCGAGCCGAACGGCCCACAGGCCCGAGTTGGTGTCCGAGAAGAAGATGTGCCCCTTGTGCGGCATCGCGCTCCACACCATCGGCGCGTT
>JAHEKN010000004.1 GCA_024638305.1 Gemmatimonadota bacterium
CTCGCCTACGTCAACGTGGATGGCATCGGCCAGCGCCAGGCCGCGCGCCACAGCGCCACCGCGAGTGCCGCCCTCGCCCGGGTCGCCACCCGTGTGATGCGAAGCGGCGCCGGCGCGCGCGTCACGCCGTCCCGTCCGGGTACCAACTCCGACCAGTCGTTCAACGGGATCGGGGTGCCGCTCCTCCAGCTCAACCACAGTCGCCTGGACTCCGATGGCGGCTACTGGTGGTGGCACACCCGGGACGACACCTACGACAAGATCGACTTCGAGGTGTTGCGGGCGGATGCCCACCTGTATGTGGACGCGTTCCTGGAGCTGCTCACCGCCGAGGTGTACCCCATCGACCTCATGGCCGAGGCGGCGGCGATCGGCGACGCGCTGGCCGAACGGGGGGCCGAGGCAGGCGGGCGGCTCAACCTGGGGCCGGCGGCGGCACGCCACCTGGAGCTCACGCAGGCGTTCGCGACACTGCAGACGACGCTCAGGCCCATGCCGGACCTGGACCGCGCGCTCGTCCACGTCATCCGTCCGCTCCACCGGGTCCTCTACGTGGCCGACAGCAATGCACATCCGGATCCCGGCCTGAGCCTGGGCCCTCTGCCCGGGCTCGCGCCCGCGCGCATTCTGTCCGAAGAGCGTCCCGACAGCGACCGTTTCCGCTTCGCGCGCACGTCTTTGCTCCGCGAGCGCACCCGCATCGTCGAGGCGATCGACGAAGCGACCACACGTGCGCGGGCGCTGACCACGCGGATCCGGGAGTCATCCCAATGAGCCCGCGTGCGTCGAGGGAGCGGAGGTGGGGGGTTGCCGCGGCCTGTGCCGCGGCGGTATTCGCTGCCGCGTGCGCTCCGGGAAGTGAACGTGCCGGCGCTCCGGGCGGGGCCCCGGAGCCAGGGCCCGGCGACTGGGTGGGGTACGGCCGGGACGCGGCCGGGACCAAGTTCGTGCCGCTGGCTGACATCGACCGCTCCAACGTGGCTCGGCTGCGCCTCGCGTGGGCCTGGGACACCGGAGAGCGGCCCATCACCGGGCCCACCCGGCCGGTGCGCGGACAGGACGTTCAGCCGGGCAACTTCGAGGTCACCCCGGTCGTGATACGGGACACCATGTACGTGAGCACCCCGTACAACCGGGTGGTTGCGCTCGACGCCGGGACCGGTGAGGAGATCTGGACCTACGACCCGCGCACCGTGGAATGGGGCCAGCCGCCGAACGGGACCGGGTTCGTGCATCGCGGGGTGGCCGTGTGGGAGGGTGATGGTGCGCGCCGCATCTTCCTCAACACGCGCTGGCGCCTCATCGCCCTGGACGGCCGCACGGGCCTGCCCATCGAGTCGTTCGGACATCGCGGAGAGATCGACCTCACCGAGCGCCTGCTCTGGCCGACCAACCGGCTCCACTACACGCAGACGTCACCACCCCTGGTGGTCGGCGACCTGGTGATCCTCGGGAACGGTGTCTGGGACGGATTCGTCTACCCGAACGACCCGCCCGGCAACCTGCAGGCCTTCGACGTCCGCACTGGGGAACGGGTCTGGAACCTCAACCTCATCCCACAGGAGGGGGAGCCCGGCAACGAAACCTGGGAGGACGAATCCTGGCGGACCACGGGGCACACCAACGCGTGGGCCCCAATGATCGCCGACGAGGACCGCGGCCTTCTCTATCTCGGTGTCGGCACGCCGAGCAACGACTACTACGGCGGGCATCGACTCGGGGACAATCTGTTCGCGGAGGCGCTGCTCTGCGTCGACGCCCGCACGGGCCGGATCGTCTGGCACTTCCAGACGGTGCGCCACGGGCTCTGGGACTTCGACCTTCCCGGGGCGCCGGCCCTGATGTCGATCACTGTCGACGGGCGGGACATCGACGCGGTGGTCATTGCCGGAAAGACCGGCTTCATCTACGCGTTCGATCGGGAGACGGGGGAGCCCGTGTGGCCGATCGAGGAGCGACCGGTCGGGGAGACCAACGTGCCCGGTGAGCGGATCGCGCCCACCCAGCCGTTTCCCACCTGGCCGCCGCCGTTCGCACGCCAGGGCTTCACGGTGGACGACCTCGTCGACTTCACGCCGGAGATCCGCGCGGCGGCCGTGGAGCTCACACGCGACTACCGCTTCGGGCCGCTGTTCGACGCGCCGACGCTGGAGGGCACCCTTTCCATGCCCGGTATCATCGGGGGAGGGAACTGGGGCGGGGTGGCGGTCGATCCCCGGACCGGTGTGCTCTTCGTCAAGTCGACGGAGGAGCCCAGCCTGCTCAAGGTCGCCGAGGCGGACCCGGAACGCGTCGTGGCCGACTACGCGATCGACCCCAACAGCCAGCGCACGTTGCGCGTCGACGGGATCCCCATCTCGAAGCCGCCGTACGGAACGCTCACGGCCATCGACATGAACACGGGTGAGCACCTCTGGCAGGTGCCCGTGGGCGACCGGCCGAACCTACGTTCGCACCCGGCACTTGCCGGAGTTGCGCTCCCCGGCCGGCTGGGCGTCACCGGCGCGCCCGGACCCGCCCTCACGGCCGGAGGGCTGGTGTTCCTCACGGGTGGCGGGGACGTGCTGTATGCCCACGACGCGGACACCGGCGAGGAGCTGTGGTCGCATTCCCTGGGCGCGAACGGGTACGCGAACCCGATGAGCTACGGGACGTCCGATGGCCGTCAGTTCGTGGCGATCGCAACCGGCGGGCGCGGGGACCCGGCCCGCTTGCAGGTCTTCGCGCTGCCCTGAGCGGAGGGGCGGTCGCGGGCTGCTTGCGCAGGGGTGGGGAGCGCAGCTTAGGTTGGGGTGGGCCACCGTGGTCGCCACGTGGAGCGGGTGCCCTCGATAGCGCGTTTGCACCTGGTTTCTCTACGCGTTTGGGGGGTGTCGGAGCGCCTCGTGCGTCGGTCCCGGTCGATCCGCATGAGCACTCGATCCGGAGGTGTCGGCGCGATGCACGACGTGGAGATCCTCACCGACCGCGAACCCAGCGGGTACTCCAGGCGCAGCTTCATCAAAGGCGTGATCGCCGCGGGCGCGGGCGCCTACGCGGCGGGATACATGTTCCGAGCGCCGGGCGGGCTGGCGGCCCTCCCCTCCGCGCAGGGATCGGTCGAGCGCCTCATCACGCTCAACGTGAACGGCCAGCGGCGTCCGGTGGACGTGCTCAAGCAGGAGACCCTGGCCCTGACGCTCCGCTACAAGCTGGGCCTCACCGGCACCAAGCTCGGCTGCGACCGCGCGGAGTGCGGTGCCTGTACCGTGCTCCTGGACGGCGTGCCCCACTACGGGTGCTCCACGCTCACACACCAGGTCCGCGGGCGGCAGATCACGACCATCGAGGGGCTGGAGGCCGCAGATGGGACCCTCCATCCGGTCCAGCAGGCGGTGGTTGCCGAGGGCGGCTTCCAGTGCGCGTTCTGCGCGCCGGGCTTCATCATGAGCATGGTGGCCCTCACGGCGTCGAATCCCAATCCGTCGCGAGAGGAGGCTGCCCAGGCGCTATCCGGTAATCTCTGCCGTTGCGGCGATTACAACAAAATCCTGAACTCGGCGATGCGGGCGGCGGAATATGTCCGTCAGCGCGCGTAGGGGGAGCTGACCGATGGCGGAACAACTGATTGGAGTCGACATCGCACCGCCGGACCTGGTCGCCAAAGTCACCGGCCGCGCCAAGTACGCCGAGGACTTCCGGGCCGAAGGGATGGTGTTCGCGAAGCTGCTCATCAGCCCCATGCCCCACGCGCGGGTCCGGCGGATCGACGCCCGGCGCGCGCTGGCCATGGAAGGTGTGGTCGGGATCCTGACGGCCGACGACATCACTCCGGTGGACGCGCCCGGTGAGGCGTGTCTCACCATGGAGCCGCTCTACCAGGGCGAGCCCATTCTGGCCATCGCCGCGGTGGACGAGACCACCGCCGCCAACGCCATCGAAGCGGTGAACGTGGACCTGCAACCCCTGCCGTTCGCCCTGGACCCGCTCCAGAGCCTCCGCCCCGGGGGGGCCGATGCGCGGACGGAAGGGAACACCTACGTGCGCACGCAGGAGTCCCGCGACTTCCAGTCCCTCAAGTGGCCCCGATCGGTGTTCGACGACGCGCCCCCCGGGACTCTGCCGATGGGCGAGCCGCAGACCGAGTGGACCATCGGTGACGTCGACGCCGGGTTCGCGGACGCCGCCGTGGTGATCGAGGAGACCCTCAGCCACCAGTCGCTGACACACCATCCGATGGAGCCCCGCTCCACGATGGCGTACTGGCAGAACGGGAAGCTCTACATCCACACGTCGACGCAAAGCGTCGCGCGCACCCAGGCGGCCATCGCGGCCCAGATGGATCTGGAGCTCGACGATGTCGTCCTGATCGGTGAGTACTGCGGCGGCGGGTTCGGCTCCAAGATCACGGGCAGCCCCATCATGCTGGTGCCGGCGTTCTTCTCACGGAAGCTCGGCCGACCGGTCATGATGCGGATCAACCGCTACGAGGAGCACTACGTGGGCCGGGCCCGGCCCGGATTCCAGGCCTGGACCAAGATGGGATTCCGGAGCGACGGGCGCATGACCGCCCTGGACCTCTACATCGTCCAGGATCATGGGCCCTACGGCCTCTCGGGTGACCACAATTCGGCCGCAAGCACCGCCAGCCTGACCTATCAACCAGAAAACATGCGGTTCCGCGGCGTCACGGTGTACACAAACACGCCGCCGCGCGCGGCCCAGCGGGCGCCAGGGGGCGGAGCCATCGTGGCAATGCTCGAGCCGCTGATCGACAAGGCGGCGCGCGAGTTGGGGGTGGACCGGGTGGACATCCGGATGATCAACGCCCCGGCCGACAACGAGGCGTGGATGGGGGCAAACCAGAGGCCCCTCACCAGCAACTTCGTTCGCCGCGCCATCCGGATCGGAGCCGACCAGTTCGACTGGGCCGCGAAGCGGCAGCTCTCCGGTCAGCGCCAGGGCACCAAGGCGACCGGGGTCGGGATCGGTGTCAGCCCATATTCCGGCGGGTCGTCCGGCTTCGACGGCTTGATAGTGATCCGCCCGGACGGACGACTCTACATCCATCAGGGGATCGGAAACCTGGGGACGCACTCGTTCGCCGACACCGCCAGGGTCGCGGCGGAGATCCTCGGGATGAACTGGCGGGACTGCCAGGTGATCTGGGGGGACACCAGCCAGCACCTTCCCTGGAGCTCGGTGCAGGCGGGCAGCCAGACCACGCACGCCCACACCCGGGCCAATCACGCCGCAGCAATGGACGCCCTTGCGAAGCTGCAGCAGATCGCGGCCATGGACCTGGGCGGGAGCCCGAGCGACTACATGGTCGACGAGGGCCGCGTGTTCCGTCGCGCCAACCGCTCGCGAGGCTTGAGCTTCGCTCGGGCCGCGGAGCGGGCGATCGAGCTCGGCGGTCGGTTCGACGGTCACGAGCTGCCAGAAGACATCCACGTGATGACCGTGGGCTCGGCGACGGGGCTCGCCGGTCAGGGTCTGATGGGCGTGGCCAAGGACAATTACGGTGGTGAGGGAGCGATCCAGTCGTGGGTCGTCGGGTTCGCCCGCGTCGAGGTCGACGTGGAGACGGGCCACGTGGAGCTCAAGGAGTATCTGGGGTCCGCTGATTGCGGCGTCGTGCTCCACCCGCGGAGCCTGGCCGCACAGATCCACGGCGGCGCGATCCAGGGCTTCGGGATGGCGCGCAGCCAGAAGTGGGTGATGGACCCCAAATGGGGCGCGGGCTTCGCCAACCGGTTCTATACCGCCCGACCACCCGGAATCCTCGACGTCCCGCTGGAGATGGACTGGGTCGCCGTTGGAGAACCGGATCCCCAGTCGCCCGTCGGGGCGCGCGGCATCGGCGAGCCCCCCCTCGGGGCGGGAGCGGCGGCCATCACGTCCGCCATCGCCGACGCGCTCGGTGGGCAGTGCCTGTGCAGAACGCCTCTGACCACTGACGTAATCCTCGCGGCTCTCGAGGGACGGGAGCAGCCGTTCTCGATCCTCGACGCACACGTCTAGCCCGGGAGAACTGAAGATGGCCGTCATTCGCGACATGATCCCGGCGTTCGAGCTCTTCCAGCCGACCACGCTACAGGACGCGCTCGCCCTCCTCGCGGAGTATGGGGACGAGGGTTGGGCGCTCGCCGGGGGTCTCGACAGCTTCGACTGGTTCAAGGACCGGGTGAAGCGACCGACCGCAGTGGTGGATCTGGCCGGCATCGAATCGCTCCGCGGTGTACGTCCGTGGGGAGACGGGATCGAGATCGGAGCCATGACCACCCTCACCGACGTGATCGAGAACGAGGACGTGCAGAGCCGGTACGGGCTGCTCCGTGAAGCGGCGTCCCACGTGGCCACGCCGCAGATCCGTAACGCCGGCACGCTCGGGGGCAACCTCTGCCAAGACACGCGTTGCTGGTACTACCGGAGCGGCTGGCCCTGCTACCGCGCCGGCGGCAATACCTGTTACGCGTCCGCCCGCGAGGCCATGAATCGGGAGCACTGCGTCATGGGCGCCCGTCGCTGTGTCGCGGTGAACCCTTCCGACGTCGCGCCCGCGCTGATCGCGCTGGACGCACAGATGGTCATCGCCGGGCGACGCGGTGAGCGCGTGGTGGATGCCGAGGATTTCTTCATCGGCCCGGCCATCGACATCACCCGGATGACGGTGCTGAAGCCGGGTGAGGTGCTCACGTCGGTCCGGATTCCTCCGGACTATGCGGGGGCCACGTTCTACTTCGAGAAGGTCCGCGACCGTCAGTCCTGGGACTTCGCGCTGGCCGCGGTGGCCACGGCCATGGTCACGTCGGGTGGCAACATCCAGCGCGCTCGCGTGGCCGTGAACGGCGTCGCGCCCTACCCCGTGCGGCTCGAGAACGTCGAGCGCGTGGTGGCCGGCCGGCCGGTGTCGGAGGAAACCGCCGAAGCGGGGGGCGCAGTGGCGACGGACGGAGCGAAGCCGCTCCGCCACAACGACTACAAGGTGGCCCTGCTCGAGAATCTCGTGCGGCGCTCGCTCCGCGGTACGGAGGCCTAGCGTGGATTTCTGGCGTCGCGCTCCCAACCCGTGGAGCCAGGATGTGCTACTGGGCGTGTCCTGGGACCTCATGTGGGCGGCGGCGATCGCCGGGGTGGCGTTCATCGTGGCTCACGCCCTCTGGAGCAAGGTCCGCGCAGGTCCGGGCGAGGACGGTGGTGGGGCGCCTGGATCGCCTGGATCGGGAGCCGGCGCTTCCGGCCTGGCTGCACGGGTGCTCCGACACTCGCTCACGTCGCGCCTTTTTCATTGGGTCATGGCGGCGTCGATGTTGGTGCTGCTCGTGACGGCGTTCTTCCCCGTCCTGGGCCTCAGGTTCGACTGGGTCTCGGTGCACTGGATCGCTGGCGTGGTCCTGCTCGCCACGATCGTCTTCCACGTGGTGCACTCGACCGTCGTCCGCAATTGGCGGACGATCTGGATCGACGGCTCCGACGTGCGCGAGGGGACGGCCGAGCTCAAGCATTTCATCACGGGGCAGGGTCATCCGCCCGGTAAGACTGGCAAGTACGCTACGGCCAACAAGGCCTTCCACCACGCTGCCGTCGTGGTCGGCCTCGGCGCAATCGTGACTGGCGTCCTGATGATGTTCCGGATCGACACGGTGTTCTGGGCGGCCAATCCGTACATCCTCGGCGACGGCATGTGGGGCGTGGTGTATGTGGTGCACGGCCTCTGCGGAGTGGCGTTGATCACGATGACCGCGGCGCACGTGTACTTCGCCGTGCGTCCGGACAAGTGGTGGCTGACTCGCTCCATGATCAAAGGGTGGATCACGAGAGAGGAGTACCTGACCCACCATGATCCGCAGAAGTGGGCGCCCGAAGTGGGCGAGGGTGCGACCGGCGCGTCCGCCGGCTCCGCCGCCGATCCGGCAGCCGTGGCCTGAACTCCATTGTCGAGAGAGGATTTCAAGGCCCGCATCGAGGCCATCGAGTCGGGCTACGAGTTTCTGCTCGCCTTTGCGGCCCAGGGCGTTCGCGACGACCGCGAGAGCCCGGTGGGGGGGCAGCTTCGGCAATCACTCAGGGGAATGGCCACGGCGCTCTCGGGTCTGGGGGAGACGCTGGAATCTCTGGTTGCGTCCGAACGACTGACCCCAGCGGAGGGGTGGTCGGCCTACGCGGCCGTGGTGCGGCGGGACGCGGATGCGACGCTCGCAGCAGTGAATCTGGTCGAGTCGCGGGAGGCGATCGGATCGCAGCTCGTCGACAATCTCAACGCATCGATCCATGTACGCGCTCTGCTGACGGACCTCTTCCTGGTTGACGACTTGCTGGGCTGAGGCGTGCTCGCGGCCGACCTCAAGGCGCCGCGGCGTCCGTCATGCCGAGCGCCTGGCCCTCCTCGGCCAGCTTGGGCAGGCCCTCCAGCGGACGATGCGGCGCCCGCTGCATCGTGGGGGCCGGCTGCCGCGTCCTCGTCTGTCGCACGAAGGCGACCGTTCTCGAGTAGCGGTTGCCGAGGAGCGTGGCCAGCAAGACGTCTGCGAGGTCTTGGCGGGCCACGGAGCTGAGCAGCCCTACTCGCACGTCCGGCCCGGCGACCACGCTGAAGGAGCGAGCTCCGTTCGTGAGACGGGGTGGCTTGACCAGCGTCCAGTCGAAACCTGAGCGCACCACCGCGACCTCCTGTTGCGTCCGGTCCCGGGCGAGGTCGGGACGCATGCGCTGGTGCAGCCGAGTCGACGACTCGAGGGCCCAGGTACGGTTGCTCCGATAGGAGCCGACCATGGCCCCGGTCTGGCAGACCAGCCTCGGGATGCCCTGGGCCCGCATCGCCACGATGATCCGCGCGGTGGCGTCGGCGCAGAAGATCTCCCGATACGGGGGCCGGGGGCCAAACACGATGCAGGCGGCGTCACATCCGTAAAGCGTCCGGGCGACGTCCTCGTCGGAGGCGAGCGACCCCACCACGCTGCTCACGGTCGGGGGCTGGTCTGGGCCGAGAGAGCTCTGCGGCCGGACGAGTGCGCGCACCGCGACGCCGCGGGTGGTCGCAATGCGGAGCAAGGCCTGTCCGGTTCCCCCGGTTGCCCCGAACAACGCCACCTTCATCTCGACCCGCCGCTCCCATTCGCAGCTCGATTCGCACCCGGCCTCCCTCATCGGGAGCGCCGGACCCGACTTCAAGATAATGGCCATGCTGGCCCCCGGGGTGGCCGGCGGACGTGGGAGGGGGTTAGATCGCCAGGGTCGGTGTCCGAGTCAGGGCGTCAGACGTCCGTGCAGAACGGAGGCTCACTGGTGGCTCGCGCAATCACCCAGCTCGAGCTCGGGCTCGAGGCGCGCCCGTGGTCGGAGGATTCGCTCCACGCGGAGCTCGTGCGGCTCGGCGCGAAGGACCTGGATCGCGTCGCCTTTCGGGCGACCCGCAGACGGATCTGGTCCCTGACCCGGTCGGAACGCTACGGCACCACACTCAACCTCCAACCGATCTTCCGTGCGGCGCCCGAGGACGTGGTCCAGGCGCTGGCGATATCGGCTTCCGCGACGGGGAGCCGGATCGTCAAGGTGCCGAGCGCCCGCCGACGGATCCGGGACTGGCACCGTGCCAGGAGCCCGGCGGCGCCTCCGCCACGCCCGGTCGCATGCGCCGGCACGCCCAAGCAGGCGGCGTTCCTCCGAAGTGCATTCGACCACCTCAACCGGACCCGCTTCGATGGTGGCCTCCCCTCGTCCGTGGTGCTGCGGTTCAGCGCGCGCATGACCCGCCGGTTGGGGCATATGCGGGAGCCGACGCCCGAAGGGCAGAGCGCGGCGGCCGGCGGGGAAATCGAGATCGCCCTCGCGCTGGAGCTCATGCTGGAGGGGAACGAGGACGCGTTCCTCGACACCCTGCTCCACGAGATGGCGCACGCGGCCGATTTCCTATCGCGAGGAAGGACGGATCATGGGCCGCACTGGAGGATGTGGGCCGCTCGGGTGGGGTGTGCTCCCCGCCGGTGCGCCACGAGTCCCATCGGCCGGCGCCGGCGCGGACGGCGCGTGCTCGGCGTACCCTCGGGTCACCGGCGGCTATCGGCCCTCGAAAACTGACGGGCGGGGAGTCGGCGACGCGACCGCCCCCGCCCGTCACACGGGTGGGCTCCCTGAGACTGCTGGTGTCCAGCTAGGACGGTGGGATGTCGAGCAGCTCGACCTCGAAGATCAGGGTCTGGCTCGGCCCGATATTGGGCGCGTTGCCGTCGGGGCCGTACGCGAGGTCGCCCGGGATCACGAACCGGTAGTGACTTCCGACCGACATGAGCTGCAGTCCTTCCGAGAATCCGGGAATGACGCCCCCGACGTTGAAGGTGGCCGGCTCGTTCCGATCGTAGGAGCTGTCGAACTGGGTGCCGTCGATCAGGGTGCCACGGTAGTGGATGGTGGCTTGGTCCGTGGCGAGAGGCATGGGACCGTCCCCCTGCGTGAGCACCTCGTACTGAAGGCCGGACGCGGTCGTGGTGACCTCGGGCCGGGCCCCGTTCTCGGTCAGGTAGGTCTCGCCTTCCTCGACGTTCTGCTGCCGCTCGGCCTCCATCTCGGCCTGCTGCTCTGCCTGAATGGTCTGGCCGAACGTCTGCATGACCGTTTCCAGCTCGTCCTCGGGGACGCGGGGGTCACGCTCCGCCAGCGCATCCTCGATTCCCGCTACCAGCGCGGCCATGTCGAGATGGCTTTCGATCTGCTCCAGATTGGCCCCGAAGTTGAGGCCGATGGCGTAGCTGGCCTTCTGGTCCTCTGTCTCCAGCGTGACCGAGCCCGTCCCCTGGCAGCCGTATGTCGCGGCGAGCAAGAGCACGCACGCCAATTCACGTCTCATTCGCATCTTCGTCCTTGGTGGATGGAGGAGGCAAAAGGTACAGGAGGCCGCTGCGTTCCCCAAGGCACAGGTTCCGCGATCCTCTCTTGATCCGTCGCGAGCTGCTTGGACCCGAATGGCTCGGCGGCACGCTGTAGGCGGCTGCGATTCCCCGGTCGGGACGACACACCCCTCAGGCGATGGTCGCGATCACCTTCAGCTCGATGTGGATGGGGCGCGGGAGGCGGCTGACCTGAACGGTCGTCCGAGCCGGACGCACGTGACCGAGGGCTTCCTCGTACACCCGGTTCATCCGTTCGAAGTCGTCCATGTCCGTCAAGAACACCGTGATGTCGACGATTCGCTCCCATGACGACCCGGCATCCTCCAGGACCCAGCGGACGTTGTCGAACACGGCGCGGGTCTGCACCTCGATGTCGTGCTCGACGACCTGTCCGTCCCCGCCGAAGGTCACGCCCGGAATCGCCGACTGGCCACGCCGTCGCGGACCCATTCCCGAGATGAAGAGAAGGTTGCCCACCCGATGGGCGGACGGGTAGGGGCCCACCGCCTCGGGCGCTCTCGCGCTCACGAAGGGGCCGTCGGGAATGCTCATGTCTGGGTTGCCTCCATCCGGGTGAACTGGAACCGATGAATGGGCGCGGGGCGGGCGCCGTCGTCCTAAAGCCTGACGCAGACGTTCTTGGGCTCGGTGAAGAAGCGGAGCGCTTCCTCGCCGCCCTCACGCTCGATCCCGCTGGCCTTCATGCCCCCGAACGGGACACGCAGGTCCCGGTACAGCCAGCAGTTCACCCAGACCGTCCCGGCCTCGACCCGGTCCGCCACTCTATGGGCTCGCCCGAGGTTGTCGGTCCACAGGGTAGCTGACAGCCCGTACTCCACCGCGTTCGCGGCCGCGATGACCTCGTCCTCGTCGGCGAACGGCATGACGGTCACCACCGGCCCGAAGATCTCTTCCATGTTCACGCGGCAGCGGACGTCCAGTCCCGCGATGACGGTGGGCTCGTAGAAGAAGCCGTCCCGGCAACGGCTCGGAAGGCCGTCGGGCCGCCGGCCGCCACAGAGGATCTCACCGCCTTCCTCGATGGCCAGAGCCACATAGGACTCCACCTTGGCGCGGTGGGCGTCACTGACCAGTGCGCCCTGCTCGGTCCCTTCGTCCAGCGGGTCGCCGATGCGGAGCCCGCGGGCGCGCTGGACGAGCCCGTCCACGAACTCGTCGTAGACGGGCCGCTCCACGAATATCCTGGACCCACAGAGGCAGATCTGACCCTGGTTCGAGAACGAGGAGCGCACGCTCGTCTCGAGCGCGCTCTCGAGATCCGCGTCGGCGAAGACGATGTTCGGGTTCTTCCCTCCCATCTCCAGCGCGAGCTTCTTGAAGCGCGGCGCTGCGGTGCCCGCGATCTCGCGCCCGGCCCGGGTGCTGCCCGTGAAGGTCAGGGTCCGGACCTGCGGATGCTCCACGATGGCCCGTCCGGTCACGGGCCCCTGGCCGTGCACCACGTTCAGGACGCCCGGGGGCAGGCCCGCATCCCTTGCGACCTCGGAGAGGAGAAATGCCGTGGCCGGGGTCACCTCGGACGGCTTGCCGACGACCGTGTTCCCTGTGGCGAGTGCGGGGGCCAGCTTCCAGGTGAACAGGTAGATCGGCAGGTTCCAGGGCGAGATCGCCCCGACCACTCCCCGAGGGCGCCGGAGCGTGTAGTTGAGCGCTTCGTGATCGCTGATGTGCGCCTCGGACTCGGTGTGGAGTATCGCGCCGGCGAAGAAGCGGAGGTTCTGGACCGCGCGGGGCACGTCGACCGTTCGCGCCAGTGAGATTGGCTTGCCGTTGTCGATGCTCTCCACCCGAGCGAACTCTTCCTGCCGGGACTCGATGGCGTCGGCCATCCCGTAGAGGATGCGGCTGCGCTCGGCGGCGGGAGTGCGGGACCACGCCGGGAAGGCGCCCACGGCCGCGCCCACGGCAGCCGCCACGTCCGCCTCTCCCGAGTCCGGAATCCGCCCGTATACGCTGCCGGTGGCCGGTTCCACGTTGTCCAGCCACCGGCCGGCGGCGGGCTCGCGGAACTCGCCACCCACGTAGTTCAGGACGTCCGTGACGGTGGCGGTCGCTGCGGTCGCTTCGGTCACTGCGGTCACTGCGCCGCGGTCCTCCCTCCGTCGACGGCCAGGTTCACGCCGCTGACGTACCCGGCCTCGGGCGAGGCCAGGAAGGCCACCGCCTGCGCGATCTCCAGCGGGTCCGCGAACCGCCGGAGAGGGATGCTTTCCTTCCAGGCGCTCTCGACATCCTCGGTGGTGCGGCCCTCGCGCGCGGCTCGCGCCTCCAGCAGGGATCGGAGGCGACCCGTGTCCGTGAACCCTGGCAGCACGCCGTTCACGGTTATCCCGTGGGGCCCCAGCTCGTGGGCCAGGGTCCGTGCCCAGTTGGACATCGCGGCGCGGACGGTGTTGGACACGCCGAGGCCCGGAATCGGAGCCACCACGGACGTGGAGGTCACGTTGATCACGCGGCCGTAACCCGCCTCCTTCATTCCGGGGAGGAGCACCTGGAGGAGCGTCTGGCTGGCCATCAGGTGCTTGGTGAGGGCGTCCCGCATGGCCTCCACGGTGGCGTCCGCGAGCGGCCCGCCCGGCGGTCCGCCCGTGTTGTTGACGAGGATTACGGCGGGGCCGACCTCGGTCACGTGTCGCTCCATCTCGGAGCGGAGCGCGTCGGTATCGGCAAAGTCGACCGCAACCACGTGGTGCCTTTGGCGGTTCGTCACGGGGAGCCCGTCACGCACGACTTCCAGGGATCGCCGGTCGCGGGCCACCAACGTGACGGAGGCGCCGCGTTCAGCCAGAAGCTGAGCGCTTGCCCGCCCGATCCCCTGGCTGCTTCCGCAGACGACGGCACGACGACCGCTGAGGTTGGCCATGGGCTGGCACACTAGGCCGGCACCAACACACGAACAAGGGCGCGCAAGCGATGGCTTGCGCGCCCCCGATCGGTCGCCCGTGCCCGGGCCGTGGGCGGTGTGGGCGGTCGGACCGCCGATCCGGCCTCAGCGCTCCCAGTAGGTCACGAACGCGTGTGTGTCGCTGTGCTGGCCTGCGCGGACCACGAAGACCATCACGGTCCGGTGATCCTGCTCGGCCACCAGGGTGGCTTGCAGCTCTGCGGCGTTGAACTCGAGGCGCTGGTTCTTGACCTCGAAGCCCTCGCTCTGGAGCTCGCTCTCGAAATGGTCGACCACGCGGTCGATGGAGTCGTCGGTGGAGAACTTGAAGGCGCCGCCCTGCCCGCTCTCCATCTCGGCCGTGTAGACCTTGGGACCCTCGTCGATGTCCCGGTATCCCGGCACCCACCGTGGGATCTGTCCACCCTCCTCCAGGCCCTGGAAGGTCGTCGAGCCTCGCGCGGTGTGCAGCGTCACCGCACCATCGGCACCGCCGTCCTGGAGCTCCAGCCGCATGAGCTCGCCGTCCGGACCCGTCACGCGGAGCCACGCCTCCTCGGCGCCTCCCTCTGCGTCGAAGCGGAGCACCTCGTCACCATCCGCACGGATGGTGAGGGAGCCTCCGTCTTCGTGACCCACGGCGTCCAGCCGCAGGACTTCCCCGTCGTTCGTGCGGATCACGAGCGATCCTCGTCCGTCCGCGCCCCGGGCGTCCATCGAGACCAGGTCTTCGCCGTCCCGCGTGACGACCAGCCGTCCCCCGTCGTCCCCACCCCAGAGCCCGATGGTCACGACGCCGTTCTCGGTCTCGAAGGTCAAGCGGCCCTTGGCCACGTCCTCGAACGCCATCGTGGAGACCCGGTCGTTCTGCGCGTCGCGCACGACCACGGTCCGGTCCCCCTGATTCGCCGACACGACCTCGAACCGTGGATGGTTGGCCAGAAGCCGCGACGCCACCGCCTGTAGGGGACTCTCCTGGAACTCCTCGACCGTGTTGCGGACGGTGTTCTGGACCTTCTTGGCCACGAAGAGGCCACCCACGACAATCACCGCGAGGCTCGCTGCCGCTACGATCGAAAAAACGATGGCCAGCCAGGCCAAGGGATGGAGGCCGCGGCGCTTGCCGCCGACCGACCGCTCGAACTCGTCGTGTACGCTCATCGTCTCTCCCGACGTCTTGGAACCCGCCCCGGATACGGCCGCGGAGCCCCACTCCTTCACAGAAGCGGGCCTCGCACATGCTATGACGTTCCGAGGACCCAAAAAGGTTCAACGGAGCCCAACCACGCCCTTACGGGGCCCCACGCGCCCGTGCCGCGCGTGACGCCCGCATGGACAGCGGTAGGGCGGCCCACCACAATGCCCACGTCCTGAAGACCGCCATGCACCGGGCCGCTGGCGCCGAGCTGCTGAGCGCGAAGCCCCTGCACACGCCGACCCGAGCCCCGCGACCGTGAGCAAGACGATCCTGTATCTGTCCCGGGCCGACGTGGAGCGGGTCGGCCTGCCCATGCCCGAGATCATTGCCGCTGTCGAAGCGATGTTCGCGGAGAAGGGTCGGGGTCGGACGGAGATGCCGCCCAAGCCCGGCATCCACCCCAGTAGCGACGGCTTCATCCATGCCATGCCGGCATACGTTCCCGCCGCGGGCGCCGCCGGGCTCAAGTGGGTGGCCGCCTATCCGGAGAACAAGGCCCGCGGTCTCCCGTACGTCTCGGGTCTCATCACGATGAACGACCCGGAAACCGGGATCCCGACGGCCGTTCTGGACTGCACCTGGGTCACCGCCATGCGGACTGCGGCGGCTACGGCGGTGGCGGCCCGCCACCTGGCACAGCCGGAGAGCAGCGTGCTGGCCGTCCTGGGATGCGGCGTCCAGGGACGGAGCAACGCCGAAGCCCTGGCCTGTGTGTTCGACCTCGAACTCATCCTTGCGTACGACCACCGCATCGAGAACTCCCGGCGCTATGCGGAGGAGGTCTCCGCCCGGCTGGGAGTCGAGGTCAGGCCGGTCGCGAGCCCGCGCGAGGCCGTGACCGCCGCCGAGCTGGTGGTCACCGCGGGACCGATTCTCAAGGAGCCCCACGGCACGATCGAGTCCGGCTGGCTATCGGAGGGCGCGTTCGCGTGTCCGCTGGACTTCGACTCGTACTGGTCGGGACCCGCGCTCGCGGAGATCGATCGGTTGGCCACGGACGACCGGGGCCAGCTCGAGTACTACCGCTCGCTGGGATACTTCCGCACGATGCCCGAGCCGTATGCCGACCTGGGCGAGATCGTGGCGGGGCTCGCCCCTGGGCGGGAGACTGCGGCCGAGCGCACGATGAGCGTCCACCTGGGCCTGGCGCTCGAGGACGTGGTGACGGCGCTCCCGATCATCGAGCGAGCCCGGGAGATGGGCCTCGGGGTCGAGCTTCCGCTCTGACGGGGGGGTGCGGACCGCACCGGGTGAGCGAGGCGCGGGACCCCGCCTGGCGGCCCCGCCCTCGGTGCGCGCGGGCGCCCGGTCCGGACTGGCTCAGCGCAGATGGAGGCCAACGCCGAAGAAGCGCAGATTCGTGCGGAAGAACTGACCGTAGGGGGAAGGCCCGTCGAACAGCTCGAGCACGAGACTCCAGGAGCGGCGGCCGGGTCCGCTCGGCGTGACCTCGACTCCCGCCTTGGCACTGTAGCCCGCCGACCAGGAGCCGGCGTTGGTGAGGCGGATGTCCAGCGCGGCCAGGCCTCGTACCGACCCGATCGCCCCCGCGTCAGCGAAGGGCCGCTCGGGCCGGAGCTCGACCCCGGCACGCAGGAGTCCCGAGCCCAGGGCCTTGGGAAAGCGTCGGAGGCGCTTGAGGCCGCCGCCGACGAGCCGGATGGCGCCCAGATCGCGGGAGACCAGCAGCTCGATCGTCTCGACAGAGACCTCTTCGCGCTCGAGGCCGGAGCGCAGCAGGAACTCGTCTCCCAGATGGGCGCTCCAATGATAGAGCCGCGCCCGGGCGGCCCAATCGCCCCGCCGGAGGCTCACCGGCACGCCGACGAAGAAGTCCGCGTTGATGAAGTCGAACGACACGCCGTCCAGGTCGAATTGGGCCAACACGCCAAACTCGACCGCCAGTCGCCCTCGCACGACGGACGCCTGTCCCCAGCGGGCGAGCGGGAACGCGTCGCCCACCCCCATGGACGCGACCCTCGTGTCCACGTCGGGAGAGGTCCAAGACAGTACGCTGAGGTAAGAGGAGACCTCGCGGGGTGCGGCGAACAGCGGGCGGAACAGGTCGTCCGCGTTCGGGTCGTCCGTGCTCCGTTCGCGTACGTGCGAGTCCGGCGCGACCTGACCGCCTGCCGGCACGGGTGACACGAGGCCCGAAGAGATCAGCAGCGCGAGCCCGGCGGTGCTTAACGAAAGGGCTGGGCTCCGCATCTAGAGGGATATCCGGCCTCGGGGGATGTCGTTCACGATTGGGCAGGGGGATTCTCGATGCTATGCCGTCGCACCGCAATCGGCCTCACGGTTCTCCTGTTCGCGGGCGCCGCCTGCGACCAGGTCACCATGGTTCAGCTCCCCGAGGCACCGGAGCCGCCTGGCGACGTCGTGCTCGGCGCCGCCGCCTTCGAAGCGGACTGTGCGAACTGCCATGCGTCCCGCGACGGGTTCGATCTGGCGTTCTTCGGGTTCGCCGACACCACGATCGTGCGGCGCGCCGTTGCGCATGTGGACACGGCGACCGCCCTCGACATCGTGGCGTACATCCGGAGCCTGGAGGTGTTGGGTCCGGGCCGGGACGCGCGCCCCTTCCAGCCCGGCGGCGAGCTGGTCGGCGGGGACCTCGACTTCGCCCTGCGGCTGTTCGGCGAGGACGCCTGGCCGGCCGAGCTCACCGTGGACGCGCTGCTGGCCATCGATCCGCTGGACACGCCGGTCGCGGTGCCCTTCCCGGTCTGGTCGGTGGAACAGGACAACGTGGACTGGATGCCGGACACGCCGATGCAGGACGGCGTCCTCGGGCACCACGGTGGCTGGACCGCGCTTACGCTGGACCGTTACTACGCGAGCGGACGGCCGGAGGACCTGCTGATCGCCGTGCAGGCGCTCCGGCACTCCGAGCGGGACCCGGACAACCCGGACGCCCCCTGCGTCATGGATCCCATCGAGCGATTCGTTCCCGACGTGTGCTTCGAGACTCGGCGGTGGATCGCTTCGCTCGGCGCGCAGTACATGCTGCGCGAACGGGTGACGAGCCCCTTCCACCGCGCCGTGCACGATTCGTGGTGGGACGTGGGGAACGCCGTCCGAAGGTCCCTGCAGCGCGATCACCTGATGGACAACGGGGTCGAGAACTGGGCCACGTGGATGTGGCTGGGCTGGTCCTTCGAGCCGAGCAGACACGCGAGCGTCTATCTCTCCCTAGCGCTCGTCCGTCAGGGCTTGGAGCGCCACGCGGTCTTTCACACGCTCCGCTCTCTCGTGGCGCGCCCCGGGGGGTCGGTCGCCGCCTACGACGACGTGCGCAACGCCGCTCGCTTCGCACCGGCCCACTGGACGTACCACGCCACCGTGTTCGGCTATGAGGCCCTAATAGCCCGACTGGCCAGCGGGCTCCGGCCACCGCCGGACCGCGTCGCCGACGCCGTCGAGGCCGTCGAGGCGGCGCAGTTCTTCGCGTCCCGGAAGGTGAGCGCCGACCAGGCCCTGGCACTCGCGGCCCTCGAACAGCAAGTCCTCGACCTGCTCGACTGAGGTCCAGTCCATCTCCCCGGCTCCCGGCTTGGAACAACGTTCGAGCCCATGGGTGGGGGGAACGAGGGCGGTCGACCGTCACAAGTCGGGGCCGCCGTTCGTTTGACGTCAAGACAAACGGAGTGGGGAGACCCCTTGGACCTCGAGCTCTTGTTCAATGAGGCGTATCCCGGACTCTTCCGATACTGCCATCGCTTGACCGGCGACCGGGATGTCGCCGAGGACGTCGCTCAGGAGGCGTTCGTCCGACTCTGGTACCGACGGGTGAGTGGGGAGCCTCAGGCTCTGAGATCGTGGCTGTTCAAGGTCGCGACCCATCTGATCCGGGACCAGGCGCGGGCGACCGCCAACCGACAGCGGCTCCTCGAGGCCAATCCGGTGCGGCCCGCCGCGGCCGAGATGCCGGATGCCGCGGCCGAGCGGGCCGAGGCCGCAGAGCGTGTTCGGGAGGTGCTGGATGGCCTGGACGTGAGGGACCGAATCCTTCTGCTGATGCGGGAGGAGGGGTTCAGCTACCGGGAGATGGCGGAGGCCGTGGACGTGGCCCCTGCCTCGGTGGGGACCCTGCTGGCGCGGGCGCTCAGCAGGTTCTCGCAGGAATACAACCAGAGGCACGATGTCGACGATTCCTGAGGAAGGGCTGATCCAGGCCTACCTGGACGACGAGCTTTCGGACGAAGACCGGAGGGAGCTGGAGGACCGGTTCGACCGGGAGCCCGGCTGGGCCGGTGCGTTGCGTGTGGCCAATGCGCGCTCTGAGGAGCTTTCGCGAGCTTTGGCGCTCCTGGATGAGCGTCCTGCCTCCGATGCTGCTCCGGCCTGGATATCGACGCTTTCGGGACGCGGCGGGCGCGCGGCCCCACCCGCGCATCCGTCGCGGTCCGTGCCCTGGGCGCGAGCCGCGATCCTGGTACTCGTATTCGGTGGGGCGTTGGCGGCGGGCTTACCCGGCTCGCCGGTGCGGGCATGGCTCAGCCGGGCGCTCGAGACGTCCCCCGCACAGCCGGACGCCGCCGCCACCGCCGCGGCCCCGGAGGCCTCGCCGTCCGCGGACGTGAGGGCGGGAGAGGTGGGCGTACGCGTGTCGGCGCAGCTCCGATCCGTCCGTGTGGAGATGCCGGCCCTGCCCGCGGGCGCCGAAGTGCAGGTGCGCCTGGTCGATGGGGGTGCCGCCGGTGTGTTCGGACCGACTGGTACGCGATTCCGCACGAACGACGGACGCGTCGAGGTTCTGAATCCCGAGCAGGTCGTTCGCGTCGAGCTGCCCCGTGAGCTGACCGAAGCGACGATCACCGTGGGGGGTCAAGTGTACCTGAGGAAGATCGCCGGACGGATCGAGGTTTCCGGCCCGGTCGCCGACTCCACCGGGACGGAGATCCGATTCCGCCCGGGCTCGGGCGGCGGATGACCGCCATGGAGGAACTGTAGTGGTCGAAGCGCTGCTCCTGCTGGCCCTGTTGCAGGCGAACCCTGGCGGGGGCACGGTGCTGGGCAGGGCGGTCACCAACGATGGGGCCGCCTACGCGCCGCTGCCGTACGCCACGGTCACCGCCAGCTCAACGGCGCGGCGGGTTCAAGCTGTGGCCGACGGAGACGGCCGTTTCGCGTTCCAGAACCTCCCGGACGGCACCTACGTACTCCGGGCCGTTCACCCCGGGTATGTCCCCGCCGAAGTGGAGGTCGTGCTGTCCGGCGGCCGCTCGGTGAGCGTGGATCTGGTGCTCCGGGTGCAGCCGCTCGACCTGGATCCCGTCGTCGTGACCGCGGAGGCCGCTCGCGGCCGGCCGCCGCGGCCCGACGGCTCGCTGGAGCTCTCGGGAGAAGAGGCCGCCGCGGTCAACCTCAGAGCCATGGAAGTGGGCTCCGGAATGGCCGTGTCGGGCATGACCGGGCTGTTCGAGGCCCTCCCCGGGAACAACCCGGCCGATCCGACCGACGCGCTCTTCATGCGGGGCTCGGCCATGGATCTCAAGGTCGTGCTGCTCGATGGCGCGCCGATCTACACTCCGTTCCACGTGAGCGGGCTCATTCCGGCGTTCGATCCGGCACTCCTGGACGCGGCCCATTTATACAACGGAGGGGCCCCGGCGGAGTTCGACGGCGGGCTCTCCCACGTGTTGGACCTCAGGACCCGCTCGGCGCGGGGTGACGCGTTCCACGCGAGGGGCTCCGTCGACCTGATGAGCGCCCGCCTGGGGGCCGAGACCCCGCTGGGCGGGTCGGCCGGCCTGGCCGTCGGCGCCCGAGCGCTACACGCTGGCGCGGAGCGAGCGCTCGATCGGACCGGCTTCCCCTACGGCTATTCGGACGCCGTGGCACGGCTGGACTACCGTCCACGGGACGATCACCAACTGTCGTTCACGGCGTTCCGCAACCAGGAGAGCGTGCGGCTGGACTTCCGCCGATCCGTCCAGCCGGACCGGCTCGCCTCGGCGCCCGCGCTCCCGGCCGAGTCCTCGTGGGGGAATCGTGCGCTGACGGCCGGATACGAGGCCGACCTCGGCGCGACGCACGTGCGGGCTCGGGCGGCGGTCTCCAGCTACGAGGCCGAGCTGCCGGTACAGGGCGACACGCCCCTGTTCGCATCCGGGTCCACGGACCGGGTGCGCCTGGCCTTCGATCTCGGCCGCCGCGGCTCCGACTCCCGCAACACCCGCTGGGCGGCTGGGGCCACGCTGGACGCGGTCGACGTGAGCTACCGAGCCGCTCGGCTCCTGGAGGCAGGCGGGTCGGGGTCCGAGATCCGCTCCAGCGCGACGGGATCCGTGGCGGCGGCATTCATGGAGGGCGCCTCGCAGGTTCACCCGAGTGTGCGGCTGAGCGCCGGGTTGCGTGCAGCCACCTACGAGGGAGTTGGAGTACGGCTGGGACCCCGGGTCGGCGTCACCTGGCTCCTGAACGACGGCGCCGCGTTCTCGGTGCGGGCCGGCCGGAGCCACCAGCTCACCACCAGCTCGGACGCCGCGGTCGAGAGCGCGCTGGCCTTCGAGGCGCTCGCCGACACGACCGCCGTGGCGCCGAGCGGTGCACCAGCCCAGGTGGGGGCACTCGTCTCGGTGGCGTCCTCCACGCACCTGGTGGTCGGGCTCGACCAGCTATTGTCCCAGCGCACCCGGCTCGGGCTCGAGGCCTGGGCTCGGCGGTTCGAGGGAATCGGTCACGCCGATATCAAGTCCCTGAACGGCTCCGGGTTCGACCTCCGGATCGCGCGGGCGGGTGAGTCCCTGGATGGATGGTTGGGCTACTCCCTCAGTTGGTATTGGAGCGACGACGTCGGCGGTGGCAGTCCGTTCTCAGGCCGACACCTGCTCAGCGCCGGCCTGCTCGGTGATCTGGGGAGCGGCGGCCGCTTCAACGTGCAGTTGGCCTTGGGCGACGGCCTGCCGTTTACCGCCATCAGCCTGTCGGACGTGGCCTCGCCGGGGGAGGGCGACTTCCAGCGGGGCGTCGACTCCGAGCAGTCCCTGGACGCCGCGACGGAGGTGGCTCGTGGGGGGCCGGCGCTGACCGGCGGTCCCTCGGGCGATTTCCTTCGTCTGGACGGGGAGATTGCGTGGCGCGTGGCCACGCGGTGGGGCGGGCGCGACGTAGAGGTTCAACCGTACGTGCGCGTCCTGAACGCCCTCAATCGGCGAGACGCGATGTTCTACTACTTCGAGCCTTGGCGGGACGTCGGGCCCCGCCCGCTGGCCGAGCTCGCCATCGTGCCGGTCATCGGCGTCTCCTGGCGGTTCTGACGGCCCGCGCGGATCTTCGCGCTGGTGAATCCCCGAGCCGACAACCCATCCGACCCTTTCGACGCCCTCCACCGGGAGGTGACGCGCTGCACGGCGTGTCCCAGGCTGGTCGAGTGGCGCGAGCGGGTCGCCCTGGAGAAACGGGCCGCGTTCCGTGACCAGTCGTACTGGGGCCGTCCGGTTCCCGGTTTTGGCGACCCCAGGGCGAGCGTGCTCGTGGTGGGGCTGGCCCCGGCTGCCCACGGGGCCAACCGGACGGGCCGGATGTTCACCGGTGACCGCTCCGGTGATTGGCTGTATCGGGCGCTCCATCGAGCCGGACTGGCCAACCAGGCCGAATCCGACCGCCGGGGGGACGGCCTGTGGCTCACCGGCGCCTACGTCACCGCCGCGGTGCGGTGCGCACCGCCAGCCAACAAGCCCACCGCGGACGAGCGGGACCGGTGCCGGCCCTACCTCCTGCGCGAGCTCGCGCTCCTCGATCGTGTCCGCGTCATCGTGGCGCTCGGCGGCTTCGGATGGCAGCAGGTCCTCCGGGTGCTCGACGAGTCCGGAGCAATCTTGCCCTCGCCGCGGCCTCGTTTCGGACATCTCGCCGAGGCGACGATCGGCAGCTACACGCTGCTCGGGTCGTACCACCCCAGCCAGCAGAACACGTTCACAGGGCGGTTGACGGAGCCGATGTTCGATCGCGTGTGGGCGCGCGCGCTGGAGTTGGCCGAAGGCGGCGGGTGAAGACGAGGAGCGGGCGTGAGTGGGGGGTCCGGCTCGGACTCAAGGGTCGCCCACTCCGGCGAAGGGGACGCCGGCGATCTTGGCCATGTCCGGGCCCCAAGTGGTCAGGTCGTCCAGTCCAAAATCGCTGAGTCGCCGGTGACCGCAGGCACGCGCGAGGAGCTTCATCAGCTCCACCGTGGACTCGAAGTAGCGCGCCAGGCGGCGTGCGGACTCCTCCACGATTAGCCGCGCCCTCAGATCCTTGCGTTGCGTGGCGATCCCCACGGGACAGTTGTTGGTGTGGCAGGCCCGCATGCCGAGGCATCCGATGGCCTGGATCGCCGCGTTGGCCAAGGCCACCCCATCGGCGCCGAGGGCCAGCGCCTTCACGAAATCCGCTTCGGTGCGCAGCCCCCCCGTGATGATCAACGTCACGTCCTCGGCTCCGCGGGCGTCCAGGTGGCGGCGCGCCCGCGCCAGAGCCGGAATGGTGGGCACCGAGATGTTTTTCTTGAAGAGGTCGGGTGCGGCGCCGGTTCCTCCCCCCCGGCCGTCGAGGATGACGTAGTCGGCGGTAGCCTCCAGAGCGAAATCCACATCCTCCTCGATGTGCTGGGCCGAGAGCTTGAATCCGATCGGGATCCCGCCGGTGACCGAACGCACCTCGTCCGCGAGCTCGGCAAAGTCGGCCGGCGTCTCCAGGTCCGCGAAGCGGGAAGGGCTGACCGCGTCTTGACCGGGCTCGAGCCCGCGCACCTTCGCGATCTTGTCCGTCACTTTGCGACCCGGCAGGTGTCCGCCGGTGCCCGTCTTGGCCCCCTGGCCGCCCTTGAAGTGGAACGCCCGCGCGCGCGCCAACCCGTCCAGGCTCCATCCGAAGCGAGCGGAAGCGAGCTCGTAGAAGTAGCGTGAGTTCGCCTCCGCCTCCTCCGGTAGCATGCCGCCTTCTCCCGAGCAGATGCCCGTTCCCGCCATCTCCGCCCCCTTGGCGAGCGCCACCTTGGCTTCCTCGCTGAGGGCCCCGAAGCTCATGTCCGAGACGAACAGCGGAATCTCCAGCGTGAGAGGACGCCGGGCGCGCGGGCCGATCACGAGCTCGGTCTCCACCGAGGCGCCGTCCTTCAACGGACGGCGGGCGAGCTGCCCGGTCACGAGCTGGATGTCCGACCAGCGCGGCAGCTCGGTGAGCGGGACACCCATGGCCGTGACCGGACCGTGGTGGCCCACCTTGCGGAGCCCATTCCGGGCGAGCTCCTGGATATACCCGTTGAAGGGCTCCTCCTCGGTACCGTGGACGTCCTGGTACGCGCCCAGATACTCGTCCCGCTCGTACGGCTGTGGATGGTCGACCGCCCAGGCCCGGATCTCGTCCTCCGCCACCATCACGGCATCGGCGTCCCGGTCTATCCAGGCCGTGAACTTCTGGAGCTGCTCCTCATTGTTGTACTCGCTGACGCCGGTGTCCCAGCGGTAGTCCCAACCGTGCAGCCCGCAGATGAGATTCTCACCGTCGAGGTGCCCATCGGCGAGCAAGGCACCGCGGTGGAGACAGCGCCCAAAGAGGACGGACACCTGGTCGCCGGATCGCATGACCACGAGGTCGACTCCCGCGACCAGGGCGTGCGTCGGCGTTCTGTCGGGGAGTGCGGTCCAGGCCGAAACGGCCACGGCGTTGGCGGTGGGCGGTGGTTGCATTCGTTCGATGTCTCCAGACGTGGATCCCGACGGCGGCGCGAGGGTTCTCCACACGCATAATGTGCCCAACGTACGGGTCGGAGCGAGGTGACGTGACCATCCGGGCTCCCGCGCGGTCTCTCATATGACGATCACCAACACCCGATGGGGGAATGGATGTCATCCATGTTCGATGCGCTCGCTGGCCAGATACTCGAGGGGGGCCGGATCGAGCAGCTCAGCCGACAGCTGGGAACGACCGACGAGCAGACGCGGATCGCCGTGGGCGCTGCCCTGCCCACGCTCCTCGGCGCTCTTGCCAAGAATGCCTCACGGCCCGGCGGCGCAGCGGCCCTTCACGGCGCTCTCTCCCGGGATCACGACGGGGGTGTGCTCAACGACATCGCCGGGTTCTTGCAGAAATCGGATACGGCGGACGGCGACGGAATTCTCAAGCACGTCCTCGGAGACCGACGCCAGACGGTGGAGCAGGGGCTCGGGCGCGGCAGCGGGATCGACCCCGACAAGATGAGCCGAACGCTCGCCATGCTGGCTCCGCTCGTGCTGGGGTATCTGGGGAAGCAGCGCCGTGAGCGTAGCCTCGACAGCCGCTCGCTCGGCTCCCTCCTGAGCGAAGAGCGCAGCGCGCTCGAAGAACGCACCCCGGAAGCCGGCATCCTGACGCGCCTGATCGATCGCGACGGAGACGGGTCCGTCGTGGACGACATCGCAGGCACGTTGACCGAAAAGCTGTTCGGTCGCGGATAGCTCGTTAGATTCTCTGCGCTACACCAATCCACTGCGAGGAGAGACAAACGTGGGTCTGTTCGACTTCGTGAAAGACGCCGGCGCCAAGATCTTCGACCGGAAGCCCAAGGGCGAGTCCGCCGAGGAGCAGGTGGCGGAGCTGCGCAAGGCTGCCGAGCTGCTGCGGTTCGCGCAGAGCATGAAGCTGCCGGTGCAGGACCTGAGGGTAGACTTCAACAACGGCGTGGCGACCGTGCACGGCACTGCCGAGAGCACGGCGATCAAGGAAAACATCGTCATCGGAATCGGGAACGTGGAGGGCGTGGCCCAGGTGGACGACCGCATGCAGGTCGTGACCCCGGAGCCCCCGGCACAGTTCTACACGATCAAGCCGGGTGACTCGCTTTCCAAGATCGCGAAGGCCTATTACGGCGATCCCATGAAGTACACGGTGATCTTCGAGGCCAACCAGCCGATGCTGAAGGACCCGGATCTCATCTATCCCGGCCAGGTCGTGCGGATACCGGCGATCGAGAGCTAGTCGATACGCCGAGCGGGATACCACGCGCGTCCGGGTTGACCGGGCCGCGGTCGATCCGGCAACGGGGTCTCCGGGACGGTCCCGGGGCCCCGTTTCTACCGCTCAGCGCGTAAACCAGGGGAAAAAGGCGCTGGTCTTGTCCGTGTAGTGCCGGTAGTCCGGTTTGCTGCGCTCCAGGTTCTTCTCGAGCATCCTGATGCCCGAGATCCGCAGGAGCAGCACGGACATCAGAATGGGGCTGACGATCGTCCAGATCGCGGCTGGCCGGCCGAGCGCCAGCGCGAAGAACCCCCACCAAACCAGAAAGTCGCCGAAGTAGTTGGGGTGTCGCGAGTAGCGCCAGAGCCCCGTATCGAGGACCCTGCCATGGTTCTCCGGGACCAACTTGAACCGGACGAGCTGAAAGTCGGCCACGGTCTCCAGGAACAAGCCCAAGACCACCAGTCCGATCCCGACCCCATCCGTCCATTCCACCGGACCGGCGGGCGCCTGGGCCTGGGTCGCAACGAAGAGCGGGGCCGAGATGATCCAGAGCAGGAGCGCCTGGAGCAGGAAGACCGTGAACAGGCTGACCAGGGGGAACCATGACCCCCACCGGGTGCGCATCGCCGCGTAGCGCCGGTCTTCGCCCCGGCCGCGGTTGCGAAGCGCGATGTGCGCGGTGAGCCGGAGCCCCCATACCGACACGAGCACGAGCGTGACGAGCGTGCGTGCGTCCGCCGGTCCGCCGCGGCTCGAGTAGAAGTACGCCAGCGCCACGAATCCGAGTCCCCAGAACACGTCGACGATGCCCGCATCCCTCAGTGCGAGACTGAGGAGCCAGAGCAGCGTCGCCGCCGCGGCCACCAGGGGGAGGGGCGCCAGGTAGGGTTCCGCCGGGATCATGGGCCGACAAGCTATCGAGGACACGGGGGCGGGACTACCATTCGGACCGATGGAGAACACTGTGCGACGGACGGGTTGGGTCGGGGGCCTCGTGTTGACAGCCCTGATCGGGGGAGGTGGAGCACCGGCGGCGGCCCAGGCGACCTCGGGTGGGGTCGAGGCGCCGGACCCGGCGACGGAGCGCCCGCCCCTCCGTCCGCTTCGGGACTTCGGCGGGGCCGTTCTCGACTTCGGCCACGATTTCTGGGAGGTCCTCCCCACCGGGTACGATCAGGAGCGCGCCCTGAGACTTGCCGGCGTGCTCGCCGTGGCGGCGGCGCTCTACACCGTGGACGACGAGATCACGGCGAGGCTCCGAGATCATGATCCCGGGACCCTGCGCGCGGGGCTCCGTGACGTCGGGGACGCGTTCGAGCCCCTCGGCATGATGGGGAACACCAATGTCTATTACGCAGCCACCGCGACGATCGCGTACTTCCTGCGCTTCGAGCGGGTCCAGCTCGCCGCCAAGGAGTTGATGTTTTCGCACTGGATCGCGGGCCTCACGCGGAAATCGGTGGGGAGGCTCGTTGGCCGGAGACGCCCGGATGACGGAGCCGACGCCAGCACGTTCGATTCCGGGAACGGGACGTCGTTTCCATCGGGCCACACGTCCACGATCTTCCAGGTCGCGCACGTTCTTTCCCACCACATCGACCGGACTCCGGCGACCGTGGCGCTCTACGGGATCGCGGGGGCCGTGGCGTTCCAGAGGCTCGACGCCGAGTCGCACTGGGCGTCCGACGTGTGGGTCGGTGCCGCCTGGGGTCTGGCCGTGTCGCACGCGGTCGTGGCCCGTGAGGAGCGGGGGCGGCTGAACCTGATGCTCGCGCCGGCTCCGTCCGGCGGGCTCTCACTGGGAGTCGGGTTCACCCACTGAGGGCCGCTCGACCTCGATCCCCCGGTCGGCGTGGGCGCGCCCATGGCCGCGGCCGGGCGCTTCAGCCGGTGTTCTTGAGGCCGCGTGCAATACCCTGCACCGAGGCCAGCAGGGCCTCGAACAGGGCTTCGTCCTCCCGGTCGGAGGCTCTCCAGCGGGCGAGCAGATCCACCTGGAGCAGGTTCATGGGGTCGACATACGGGTTCCTGAGCCGAATGGACCGCTGGAGGGTCGGGTCGCCGTCCAGAATGGCATCGGCCTCCGTCAGGTCCAGGATCACCCGCTCGGTGCGGGCAAACTCCTCCTCGATCGATCGGAACACGGTGTGGGTCGATTCGGGCGCGAGCTGGACGTAGCGTTCGGCGATCTCCAGGTCGGACTTGGCGAGCACCATCTCGACGTCGTCGACGAGCGCGGCCAGAAACGGCCACGAACGCACGGCACCCGCCACCGCGTCGCGGCCCAGTCCGTCGATCGCGGCCTCCAGGCCCGTGCCCATGCCGTACCAGCCCGGCAGGGTGGCGCGCGTCTGGGTCCAGGCGAACACCCACGGGATGGCCCGCAGGTCCTGGATGCCACGCTGGGCCCGCCGGGCTGCCGGGCGTGAGCCGATCGACATGCGCTCGATCACATCGACCGGGGTGGCCGCCCGGAAGAACTCGTAGAAGCGAGGCTCGTCGTAGACGAGCGCCCTATACTTGGCTCGGCCCGCCTCGGCCATGACCTCGGCAATCGCCGCCCAGGATGGATCTTCCCGAGGACCGGGAGCGAACGCTTCCGAGCCCTTGAGCAGAATCGCCCCCAGCATGCGCTCGAGATTGCGGAGCGCGATGCTCGGAAGCCCGTACTTGGCGTCGATCACTTCGCCCTGCTCAGTCAGGCGCAGTCGGCCACTGAGCGCGCTTCGGGGGGAAGCCTCGACCGCCCGATACACCTTCCCTCCGCCGCGCGAGACCGTGCCCCCCCGTCCGTGGAACACCGTGAGACGGGCTCCGGCCGCGTCCGAAACGTCCGCCATGCGTTGCTGCGCCTTCTGGAGCGACCAGCGCGCCGACGCGATGCCGCCGTCCTTGCTCGAGTCCGAATACCCGATCATCACGATCTGTCGACGGCCCCTGCGCTCCAGGTGCGGCCCATAGCAGGGGTCGGCGTAAAGAGCGCCCAGGGTCAGGCCTGCCTCGCGCAGGTCCGGCACGGTCTCGAACAGAGGAGCCACGTCGAGCGGAACGGATCCGTCCGGCTCGACGAGCCCCCCCCAGCGCGCGAGGAGCAGGATCGAGAGAACGTCGTCCACGCCCTGTGCCATACTGATCACGAACGGCCCGACCGCTTCGGACCCGTAGCGCGCGCGCCCATCCGCGATGGCCTGGAATACGGTGAGGGCCCGCTCCGCGCGGGCGCGGCCGGCCGCGTCCGTGGGCAGCGCGGGGACTGGCGCCCGGTCCTCGATGAGCTCGCGCAAGCGAGTGGTGCGGTCAGCCGCCGACCAATCGGTCCACCCCGGTTCGCCCAGGAGGGCGGCGAGCACGTCGCGATGCTCGCGCGCGTCCTGGCGAACGTCCAGCGTGGCCAGGTGGAACCCGAATGCCTCGGCTCGCCGCCGCAGTCGGCGCACGGTGAACAGGCCGGCGTGCCGACCGCGGTTGGCCTCGAGGCTCCGTTCGATCGCGACCAGGTCCTCGACCAGCTCCGCCGGGTCCACATAGGCGCCGGGCCGGTCGTCGCGCGTGGCCTGGAGCCGCACTCCCATCAGGTGCAGAAGCACACGATACCCCATCCGCATCGCTCCAGGTGAGAGCGCCGAGGCGGCCTCGGGGAAGAGCCGCGTGTACGCGGCGATGCGGTGCTCGATCTCGGAGGACCAGGCGACGCGGGTGGACGACTGGCTGAGCTGGCGGGAGAGAGCATCCACTTCCGGTAGGTACCGGCTCAGGATCAGGGTGCGGTGCCGTGCGAGCGTCTCCCGGATGGTGCGCTCGTCCACGTTGGGGTTGCCGTCCATGTCGCCACCCACCCAGGAGGCCACGCGGACGAGCGGCCGGTCCGGTGGCGTAGCCGCGTCGCCGTACGCGTCGGCCAGGCCCGCCTCCACCGATTCGAGGAACGCAGGCAGGACCCGGTAGAGCACCCCCGCCACGTAGAAGAGCACGTGCTCTCGCTCGTCGGCGATCGTCGGGCGCTCCCGCGGCTGCTCCTCCGTCTGCCACGCGGTCGTCACCTCGGCGCGGATACGAGCCAGCGCCGTCGCCTCCTCGCCCGGCGTCCGCTCGGGACTCAGGCGCTCCAGGAGCCGCTCCGCCATGCGCTGCTGCTTTTCGAGGACGACCCGGCGCGTCGCCTCGGTCGGATGGGCCGTGAAGACCGGCTCCAGGCTGGCCTCCTCGAGCAGGGCGATTGCGTCTTCCAGGCCCACCCCGGCTCCGGCCACGCGCCGGAAGGCATCGGCCAGCGAGCCCCCCTGAGGCGTATCGCCAGCCTGGAGGTACGATCGACCACGGCGGATGCGATGGACCTGTTCGGCGAGGTTCACGACCTGGAAGTAGGTGGAGAACGCCCGCACCAACTCACCGGCGCGGTCGGCGGAGAGCCCACGCACGGCGGTCTCCAGGTCGCCGCAGTCGCGACCCGCGCCCTCGCGCCGGAAGATGGCCGCGGTGCGCACGCGCTCGACCAAGGGGAAGAGCCACTCGGGGCCCTGTTCACGCAGCACGTCCCCAACGAGCTCGCCCATCAGCCGAACGTCTGCCCGCAGCGGCTCGTCCTTGGGTGGGAACCGGATCTCTCTCAGGCTCACGGCCGGAAACCTCCCTTTTCGTGAGTCCGATCGTCACGGGAGCCGACTGGAAGGTGGCGCAGGTGGGCGGCGTTGTCTGCCCTGGCGGCCCAGGGGGCACGCCCCGATCTTCGGCCCTCGCCTCCCCAGACCGGAGTTGGAATGCCGATCCCGAAGCCGGATCACGATCACGACACGTCCCGCCAAGCGCACCGTGACTACTGGAGGCGCAACGTCCGCCTCCTCAGCGGGCTCCTCGTTGTCTGGTTCGTTGCGTCCTACGGATTCGGGATCCTCTGGGTCGACTGGCTCAACGCCGTCCGCATCCCCGGCACCGGGTTCCCGCTGGGATTTTGGTTCGCCCAGCAGGGTTCCATCTACGTCTTCGTCGCCCTGATCTTCCTCTACGTCTGGCGGATGAATCGTCTCGACGAAGAGTACGGCGTCTCCGAGGAGGGGGATGCGTCGTGAGCGTGCAGGCGTGGACCTTCGTCATCGTCGGCCTGACCTTCGCGCTCTACATCGGGGTCGCGGTGTGGTCTCGGGCCGGGTCGACCCGGGACTTCTACGTGGCCGGCGGGGGCGTTTCGCCGTTGGCCAACGGCATGGCTACCGCGGCGGACTGGATGTCGGCGGCGTCGTTCATCTCGATGGCCGGTCTGGTCTCGTTCCTTGGGTACGACGGCTCCGTGTACCTGATGGGCTGGACCGGGGGCTACGTGCTGCTCGCGCTCCTGCTCGCTCCCTACCTGCGGAAGTTCGGCAAGTACACCGTTCCCGATTTCGTCGGTGACCGCTACTACTCGCAGCTCGCCCGCGTCGTGGCCGTGGTCTGCGCGATCTTCGTCTCGTTCACCTACGTGTCGGGGCAGATGCGGGGCGTGGGCATCGTCTTCAGCCGGTTTCTCGAAGTCCCGATCACCACGGGCGTCATCATCGGTATGGGGCTCGTCTTCTTCTACGCTGTCCTTGGCGGCATGAAGGGGATCACCTACACCCAGGTGGCGCAGTACTGCGTGCTGATCTTCGCCTATCTCGTGCCCGCGATCTTCATCTCGATGCTCGTGGCCGGGACCGTCATCCCGCAGCTCGGATTCGGAGGGACCGACGCGGCCTCGGGCGAATTCCTGCTCGACCGGTTGAACGGCCTGCACGACGAGCTCGGATTTGCGCCTTACACGAGCGGAGCAAAGTCCAGGCTCGACGTATTCGCGATCACGGCCGCCCTGATGGTCGGGACCGCCGGACTGCCCCACGTCATCATCCGATTCTTCACCGTTCCGCGCGTGCGCGACGCACGCATTTCCGTCGGGTGGGCCCTGGTCTTCATCGCCATCCTTTACACGACAGCGCCAGCCGTAGCGGTCTTTGCCCGCACCAACCTCCTGGCAACGGTAGCCGAGCAGCCCTACGCCGACGTTCCGGAGTGGTTCGAGAAGTGGGAGGACACCGGGCTCATTGCGTTCGACGACGTCAACGGCGATGGCCTGATCCAGTACGTTGGACCGGCGGCGAGCACACCGAACGAGCTCACCGTGGACCGAGACATCATGGTGTTGGCCAACCCTGAGATCGCGGGGCTACCGGCCTGGGTCGTCGGACTGGTCGCGGCCGGTGGGTTGGCCGCCGCGCTGTCCACCGCGGCGGGACTGCTGTTGGTCGTGTCCTCGGCCGTGAGCCACGACCTGCTCAAGCGCGGCCTCATGCCCGAGATCACGGAGAAGGGCGAGTTGCTCGCGGCCCGGGTGAGCGCGGCAGTGGCCGTGGTGGTGGCCGGATACCTGGGCATCGATCCCCCGGGGTTCGTGGCGGAGGTCGTGGCCTTTGCGTTCGGGCTCGCGGCGTCCTCCTTCTTCCCGGTGCTCATCCTGGGGATCTTCTCCCGGCGTATGAATCGAGAGGGAGCGGTTGCCGGGATGGTGGTGGGCATCGTCTTCACGGCCGCGTACATCGTCTACTTCAAGTTCGTGAACCCGGCGGCTGACACGGCCGAGAACTGGTGGTGGGGGATCTCTCCGGAGGGCATCGGCACCGTCGGGATGGCCCTCAACTTCGCCGTATCTCTCACCGTGTCCCGGTTCACCCCGGCGCCGCCTGAGGCGGTGCAGCGGATGGTGGAGGAGATCCGCATCCCCCGTGGCGCCGGTCCTCCGCGCGAGATCCAGGCCTGACGTGGAATCCTGGGCGGGGCGCGACACCGCCTACGTCTGCTTCCTGTTCTCGGGGTCGACGGCGCTCGCGATCCGGGGTCTCGGTGCCCTTCCTCTGGACACCGGTACGGCGGGCGGGATCGGATTCCTAGTGGTCCTGCCGCTCTTCGGGGCGGCGCTCATCGCCGTGGGCGGGGGAGTCGTGCTGACGGTCATCCATCATGACGATTGGGGACTCGGACTCCTGGCGCTGCTGAGCGCGGCCTATCTGGTCCAGTTCTTCGCCGAGTGGGGCTCGCCGGCGGTGCAGAGCATGGTGCCGCTGGCCTACGGTGTGGTCGTGGTCGCGGTCTGCGGGACCTGGTTCCTCCACCGCCGCAGGAAGCATCGTCCCGGCCGAGAGTGACTTGCCCGGCGGGCGGCGCCATCGGCAGCTTGACCGGACAGCCCACTCGTCGAGGGAGGGACCCATGGGGGACATGTCTCACGGCCGCACTCGCTGGCTCGTGGCGAGCACTCTCGGCCTGGCCGTCGGCATCCCCGGCGGGCTCGCACTCGGGGCCCCTCTCGAAGTGATCGTCGGGGCCATGCTCGTGACTCCGCTCATGCTGGGGCTCAGCGGTCTGCTGCTCGGCGGCTCGCAGTGGCTCGCCCTGAAGGACCGAATGCCCGGGGTGGTCCGTTGGATCGGGCTGACCGCCTTGGGCTTCGCCGTCGGATTCACGGTCGCCGTGGTGCTGGTTGAGCAGGGGGGCGAACGGCTGACCGGTGAGCCCATGCGGCTAGCGACCGCCGGCACGTTCGGGTTGGCCGCGTCGCTCGTGGTCATGGGCGTGGTCGGCGGCAGCACGCTGGGACTGGCCCAATCGCTCGCGGTAAGAGGGGTGGAGGGGGCAATGCGGACATGGACGGTGGCGAGCGCCACGGGGCTGACGGTCGGCTTCCTCGTCGGGATGGGCCTGGCGACGGCCGCGGGCGGAATGGGCACCGCGCCAGGCCTGGTTCTCTTTCTCTTGAGCAGCGGCGCGGTATACGCTGGCCTGACCGGACGGGCACTCCAACGGATCGTCCCGGCTGGCGCCGCTTCCCGCTGACGTCCCATGGACTCCGTCGCCCAGTCCCGGCTCAAACGACCCTTGAATGCCATGCCCGACCCGGTGCGTGACGCACTCGAGCGGCGGGGGCTCCTGCCGGCGTTCGCCGCGCGGCCCCCGTACCAGAGAAACGACTACCTGGGGTGGATCGGTCGCGCGAAGCGACCCGAGACGCGGGAGCGGCGCCTGAACCAGATGTTGGAAGAGCTGGCCGATGGTGACCGCTACATGAACATGCCCTATCGGTCGCAGCGCACTCGGAAACGATGATCTCCATGAGAAGGAGTCGGGACATGACGCACGGGAACGTGAGAGTGTGGACCGCCGGTGTGGTGGCGGTGGCCCTTTCGGTCCTCGTGCTGCTTCCGCCGGAGGTTGCCGCGCAGACGGCCGACGCGGAGGCCGTCGAGGTCGTGGTGGACGCGTTCCACCAGGCGTTGGCGACGGGCGACTCCGCCCGGGCGCTCAGCCTGCTGGCAGAGGACGTGACCATCCTCGAGAGCGGCGGCGTGGAGAGCAAATCGCAATACCGCTCGGGGCACCTCCGCGGCGACATGCGGTTCGCCCAAGCCGTGCCCCGCGAGCGAGGTGAGATTCGCGTGAGTGTGATCGGCGATGTGGCCTGGGCCTACTCGACCAACGTGGCCCAGGGGACCATGGGAGACCGCGAGATCAACTCGCAGGGCGCGGAGCTGGTCGTGCTGGCCCGTGAGGGAGGCAACTGGCTGATCAAGGCGATCCACTGGTCGTCGCGGGCTCGCCGGGAGGACTGACGGCCAGGCGGCACCACGATACCGCTTCTTGGAGCGCCCCGGGGGTCAGAAGGGGTTGGTGGCGAAGACGGAGAACTCGGGCAGGAAGCCGCGCCGGTCGATCTTGAGCGCGCCCACGATGGCGTCGGCGATCTCACGGGGGCGGAGCTTCTTCTCCGATCGCTCGCGCTCGACCCCGGCCTTGGCCGCGAACTCGGTCATCACCTCGCTCGGATTCACGAGCATCACGCGCACGTTGTGACGCCTCAACTCGTCACGCCAACACTCGGTCATCCCCCTCAGCGCGAACTTGGACGAGCTGTACGCCGTACGCCCGGCACTCCCGCGCAGACCGGACGTGGACGAGATGTTCACGAGCTCCCCGGAACCCTGGTCGATGAAGTGCCTGGCGGCTTCGCGCGCCATCAGGAACGGCCCAAAGACGTTGGTGCGGTAGACGCTCTCCAGCTCGGCGAACGACGTATCGACGAGCGGCTTGAAGACGCCGTATCCGGCGTTGTTGACCAGGATGTCGATCCGCCCCCGCTTCTCCACCACGGCGCCCACGGTCCGTACGGCGTCGGCCTCCACACCCACGTCGCCGACCAGGAAGTCCACCCCCAGATCGCGGGCCGTGGCGCGGAGCGCGTCCTCGCGACGACCGGTGATGGTGACGTGGCAGCCCTCGGCCGCGAGCGCCTCCGCAATTGCCCGCCCGATGCCTTCGCTTCCTCCGGTCACCAGCGCCACCGCGTTCCTGAGCTCCATCAATCCTCCTGGAAAGGCATCGTTGATCGTCGCCGTGGGTCCGAGCTCTTGGTGGAGCACCGCCACTGAGGGCGCGGGTCCGACTTGCCCGGCCCGGCCGAGCTCCGGAATGTTGGCACATCCGACCCCACAGTCGACCGAGGTTCGCAATGTGCCGGAACATCAAGACCCTTTTCAACTTCGAGCCACCCGCCACCGAGGACGAGGTTCGGGCGGCGTCCCTTCAATTCGTGCGGAAGATCAGCGGGTACAACAAGCCGTCTCAGGCCAACCAGGAAGCCTTCGAGACCGCGGTCGACTCGGTCGCCAAGGTTGCCCAGGATCTGCTTGGCTCCCTCACGACGGGCGCGGAGCCCCGTGATCGCGAGGCGGAGGCCGCGAAGGCGCGGGCCCGAGCCGAGAAGCGCTTCGGCAAGGCCGGGACGGGAGCCGCGGCCTAGGGCTTACGCCTCAGGGTCGGCCCGGTGAGTCGCGTGCCCGGCAGCGAACTAGTCCGATCCCTCCGGCCACGCCACCCGGAAGCCGCTGACGCCGTAGTTCGTGGTCGGGTCGTAGCCGAGCCGATACGAGCCCCGTTGGGCCGATTGCAGGTACGCGCCCCCACGGAGGCCGCGCCAGGTTCCGGTCTCGGGACCGCGGGGGTCGAGCGTGTCCGCAGCCTCGTAGAAACCGAACCAGTTGGACACCCACTCCCAGGCGTTGCCGGAGAGATCGTAGACACCTTCAGCGGTCGCGCCGGCCGGCCGTGACATCACCGACCGGGCGTCGCTGGGCCGGTACAGCCCCAGCCGGTCCGAAAGCCATGCCCGACCGTCGCTCGCCAGCCCCCGGATCCCCTCGGGCCGGTCCTTGACCAAGCATTCGGCGTAGAAGGACAGCTCGCACGACGGATCGGCGTTCCCCCACGGGTAGGTCCGTCCCTCCGTGCCACGCGCCGTTCGCTCCCACTGCGCCTCGGTGGGCAGCGCCCCGCCCAGCCAGGCGCCGTAGGCCATGGCGTCGTACCACGTGACGCAGACGGCGGGCTGACGGGGCTGCCCGGGGCAGCGTTGATCGGGGTTGAAGCGGCGATACTCCTGATTGGTGACTTCGTGCTCGTGGATGCTGAAGGCGTCCAGCGTCACCAGCCGGGCCGGGCTCTGCCGTCCGGAGAACCCCCTGCCGTACGCGAGCCCGGTTGCCGTGTCGTCTCCCATCAAGAAGGCGCCGCCAGGGATGCGCACCCGTCGATTGAGCGTGGTATCGTCCGCGGTGTTGGGGGGCACCAGACCGCTCGCTTCCAAGAACGCCGCTCGCACGGAGTCGCGGAGCGCGAGCGCCTCGACCCGGAGCGCCTCGTTCCGGGCCGCCACGTCGCTCAGCAGATACGTCATGTATCCGAACGCTCGGCGCGAGCCGAACGCGGCCCGGTCGAGCCGCCGCAGCACGTCCAGACGGAAGGAGGCACCCGCGTGCAGCCGGTCGAGGAGCCGTTCCGGCGGCTCTCCGAACTCCACCACTAGTCGCCCGAGCGCAGGCGCGACCATGCCGGGATCCGCCGTGGTGACGCGGGTGAGCAGCGTCTGTCGCAGGCTCTCCCTGGAGTTGCGCGCAGAGCGCCAGGCCAGCCCGGCCGCCAGGGTCAGTACGACGACCGCCGCTGCGACGATCCAGCGCCCACGGCCTCGGAGGCTCCTTTCACTCACGTCGTCCCCTGGCCCCGTTCCGACGTCGTCCAGCGCCGTGCCGCCTCGCCCATCAACCCGCTCCATGGTACTGGAAGATCCCTACCGCTACGGCGCCTCGACCCGCGAGCCCTGCGGGCCCGTCCTCCCTGGCTTCGGGTCGATGCAGGGAGACCCACGATTACCCGTTCCGGCCGCTGCGCAGGTTCCATACCGCACTCTGGACCAGGTCGAGGCGGGGCCTCTCCAAGAGGCCCCCGCCGCTCCGTCACGGCGAGGGTGGCTCCGAGTTCCACACGTCCAGAACGATCTTCCAGGACCCGTCCGTCTGCCTCCGCCAGGTGTGGACGTCGCGGACCCGGTCCCGGGTCGGGGCCCCGTCCCCGCTCCGGATCGTGATGTCTCCGATCGCCAGGGTCCAGCCCATGTCGCCGCCGTCCGCTACTTCCGCTCTCGCCAACTCGAACACGAGCTCGACACCCGGAGTCTCGATGAAGCCGAAGCGGTAGTCACGCACCGCGTCGATTCCCTGCACGCGCGCCGCGCCGGGTGGGACCATCACCGCGTCGTCATCGTAGAACGCCACCACCGCTGGGGCGTCCTTCGCCGAAGCGGCCTCCTGGTAGGCTACGGCGGCCTCCCGCAGCGCGGCGAGCGCGGTCTCGCGGTCCACCGGAGGTGCGGAGCCGCAGCCGCCCAACACGAGCACAGTCGAGGCTACGGATGCGATCGGTCGGATCATCGTCTCGTCCTATTGCCGGTTCCGGGACGCCGGTCGAGCCGAGCGCCCTGCCGCGCGGAGGATCCTGAGCGGCCGTCGCTGATACTAATGGGGAAGGCCGGCGCTCCCGTCGACCGTCGAACCCCTCCGACCCTCTCACCGACAACGGATCCACCCGCCTTGGGAACTACCCACACCTGCCCCCCGCAATCGCTGGCGCCGTCCGCACGGTGCTGAGGCGACCGCGAGCGACGCTCATGAGCCTGGTCTGGCTGGCCCTGTCTGCGTACGGCGCGTACGCCGGCCTCCTGTTCCTGTCGCAGAGGAGCATGGTGTTCCCGGGCACGCGCCTGCGACCGCCGTCGACTGCGCCCGCGCCCCCGCCGGGCGTGGAGCGGATTTGGCTCCCGTTTTCCGGGGGACGGTCGGAGGCGTGGCTCGTGCCGGGCGTCGCGGAGCCACCGTGGCCCGCGCTCGTGTTCGCCCACGGGAACGGCGAGCTGATCGGCGACTGGATCGGAGTGGCGCGCAGCCTGGCCGCCGAGGGCGTGTCGGTACTGCTGGTCGAGTATCCCGGATACGGTCGCTCCGAGGGTCGTCCGTCCCGCGCCACCATCCGAGAGGTGTTTGGCGCCGCCTACGACCACCTGGCCGAGCGGTCCGACGTCGACGCCGGCCGGGTGGTCGGCTGGGGCCGGTCGCTCGGCGGGGGCGCGATCACGGATCTGAGCCTGGACCGCGACCTCCGTGCGCTGGTGCTCGAGTCCACGTTCACGTCGGCAGCCGCCATGGCGCGTCGCATGTGGGTGCCGGGGTTCCTCGTTCGCGACCGCTTCGACAACCTTGGGGCCCTGGCCCGCTTTTCCGGGCCGGCGCTGGTCTTCCACGGTCGGAGCGACGACGTGATCCCCCATGCGCACGGTGTTCGCCTGGCGGACCTGGCCGACCGGTTCGAGTTGATCTCCTGGGACTGCGCCCACAACGACTGTCCACCGGATCCGGGCGAGTACATCCGCCACATGTTGGAATTCCTGGTCCGGACCGGCGTGCGGCCGGCGAACGAGCAAGGATGAGGCGGCGCGGGCATGGGCGGTCGCGCCTGCCACCCGCACACCTTACGGTCCGACTGCTGGTCAAGTCGTTCTTCTTCTGGCTGGTCGTCCGTGGCGCGCTGCTCGGGCTCGGCGTGCCAGGGCCACTCGCGGCTGTTGACGTGCCGGGCCCGGCCCCGCTCGCTTCCCTCGGGATCGTCGCCGTGGTCCTGCTGATACTCTGGGCCGACATGGCGTTGCTCCGCGAGCGCCTCTTTCTCGAGAACCTGGGAGTGGGGCGCGCCGGCATGATCCGACTCGCATTCGGCTTCCTGATGGTGATCGAGGTCACCACCCAGGTCGCCGTTCGCGTGCAGGTCCCCTAGCCGGTGGATCGGTTGCTCCGCGCCGAGGGGTTCAGCAAGGCCTTTCGCGGGAAGACGGTGCTGAAATCCGCCAGCGTGTGGGCCACCGCAGGTCGGGTCACGGCCCTGCTCGGGAGGAACGGGTCGGGCAAGTCGACGCTGCTCCGCTGTATGCTGGGACTGATGGAGGCGCACTCCGGCGTCACCTCCTTCGACGGGATCGCCGAGGAGCGTCCCCGGCTCCGCCGACTCGCTCGGCGCGGTCTGTTCTTCCTGCCGGACCGCAACCTGCTGCCCCGTTCGCTTCGGTTCGGCCAAGTGCTGCGGGCGGTCGAATCCGCCCACGGCGTCTCCGGGGATCGCGCTCGGACGCTTTCCCAGTTCGGAATCGAGGGCCTCGAGCGGAGGCGGGTGTCCCAGCTCTCGGGCGGCGAACGGCGAAGGTGCGAATGGGCGCTGGCGCTGCTCAGCGGTCCCCGCTGCATCGTGGCCGACGAGCCGCTGGCCGGTGTCCAGCCCAACGACCGGTCGCTGATCGCGGATGCGATGCGAGAAGCCGCCGCTGGCGGCTGTGCATTCGTGGTCACGGGTCACGAGGTTCCGGAGCTCCTGGATCTTGCGGACGAGGTCGTGTGGATGGTGGCGGGCACCACGCATGGGTTGGGGACCCCGGCCGACGCGCAGGCCCACGGCCAGTTCCGGAGGGAGTACCTGGGCTCCGAGGGTTGAGCGCTGTCCCCGAGGAACGGCCGGTGGCCCATGGCCGCGACTTGGGGGAGGGCCTACCATGTTGGCTCGATTCCCCCCTAGAAGGCAGGGGCCGTTGAAACGTCTGGCGCAAGCGCTCAATATCGGAGACGAGGAGCTCCCGCTCGCCCTCCTGGCGACCGCGTTCTTCTTCTTCGTGCTCTGCGGCTATTTCTTCCTCCGCCCAGTGCGAGACGCCATGGGCGTCTCGGGTGGGATGGACGACCTGCGCTGGCTGTTCGCCACCACGTCGATCACGTCTCTCGTCTTCGTCATCGCCTTCGGTGGCGTTGTCGCACGCCTCAACCGCCGGAAGTTCATTCCGGTCGGCTATCTGTTCGTGATCGTGTGCCTGATCGGCTTTTCCGGGCTCCTCATCTACGACGGGAGCATCGGCGGTGGGTTGATCGGGACCGATTCGGAGACCGGACTCGCCCGTAGCGTCGGATACGTCTTCTACGTCTGGCTGAGCGTCATCAACCTGTTCACCACGAGCATCTTCTGGGCGTTCATGGCCGACGTGTTCAGCGTCGATCAGGGAAAGCGGATGTTCGCGTTCATCGGCATCGGCGGGACGTTGGGCGCCCTCATTGGCGGTTGGGCCACGACGGTCATAAGCGGCCTCACCGAGTCGGTCTTCCTGCCGGCTGGCCTGATGCTCACGGGCGCGTCGCTCTTCGGCGTGGCCATCGTGTGCATGCTGTCGCTCGACCGGGCCGCAACCCGCCGGTCGTCCGAGTACGCGGCCAAGTGGGGCCAATCGCGTGAGGAGGCCGTGCGCCGCTCGGAGCAGCGCGTGGGGGGCACGGCGTGGGAGGGCGTGTCGGCTCTGCTCAAGTCGCCGTACCTGCTCGGCATCGGGTTGTACATCATCCTGCTGGCCATCTCGAATACGCTGATCTACTTCACGCAGGCCAACATCATCCTGGACAACGCCGACACATTCAGTCAGCGGGTGGGGAGCTTCGCCCAGTTCGACATGTTGGCCCAGGGCGCCACGCTGATCACGCAGATGTTCATCACCACGCACGTCATCAAGCGCGTGGGCGTGGGGTGGACGCTGGCCATTCTCCCCCTCGTCACCACCGCCGGCTTCGTCGTGCTCGCGATTTGGCCCATCTATGGGGTGATGGCGATCTTCCAGGCCCTGCACCGGGCCACCCGCTACGCGTTCTCGCGCCCGGCCCGCGAGACCCTCTTCAGCGTCGTGCCGGCCGCCGAGAAGTACAAAGCCAAGCCGATCATCGACGTGTTCCTCTACCGCGGCGGGGACGTGGCGGGTGCGGCCATCGATGGTGCCATGGCCGCGGTCGGCATGTCGCTCAGTTGGATCGCCGCCACGACCGTGCCCTTCGCGGCGGCCTGGTGCGGCCTGTCGGTGGGGCTGGGGCGCGCCCAGACACGCCGCGTCGACGACGAGCCGAGCGGGGCCGGCCCCGGCGCGCCCGACGAGCCGACCCAGACGGCGGCGCTGGCCTAGGATCCCCGAGGACCGCTCTTTGCAAGCATCGCGGATCGCCCGACCGCACCACGTGATCCGCCGGGGTCCCGAGACCGCCTGAGATGCTCTTTCACTCCGTTGACTTCTGGGCGTTCTTCGCCCTGGTCGTCACCCTCCATTTCCTGCTGCCCCACGCCGCCCGTTGGGTGCTGCTGCTGCTTGCCAGCTACTTCTTCTACATGAGCTGGAATGCGGCGTACCTGATCCTCATTCTGCTCTCCACCGGCGTCGACTACGTGGTGGGTCTGCGCATGGCCGCCACGAGCGCCCAGCGTGCCCGACGGCGCCTGTTGGCCGTCAGCCTGACGGCCAACTTGGGGCTCCTCTTCGTCTTCAAGTACTGGGGCTTCTTCGGAAGCAACGTGAACGCCCTCGCCGGCTTGCTCGGCATGGGCGAGGTGGTGCCGCGGCTCGACGTCCTGCTCCCCGTAGGTATCTCCTTCTACACGTTCCAGACGCTCAGCTACACCATCGACCTCTATCGCGGCGTCATCGGTCCCGAGCGCCATCTGGGCCGGTTCGCCCTGTACGTGGCCTTCTTCCCGCAGCTCGTGGCCGGGCCGATCGAGCGCGCGCGCGCGTTCCTGCCGCAGATCCCGGTGGCCAAGCGGTTCGACTACGACCGCATGTGCTCCGGACTGCAGCTCATGCTGTGGGGTCTCTTCAAGAAGGTCGTGATCGCCGATCGGCTGGCGCTCTACGTGGATGCCGTCTACGGAAACGTCCCCCAGCATTCGGCGGCCAGCTACCTGCTGGCTACCTACGCGTTCGCGTTCCAGATCTACTGCGACTTTTCCGGGTACTCGGACCTCGCGATCGGCGGCGCGCGAGTTCTCGGATTCGACCTGATGAAGAACTTCTCCCGGCCGTTCTTGTCGATGAACGTCCTGGAGTTCTGGAGACGATGGCACATCTCGCTGTCCACCTGGCTCCGCGACTACCTCTACTACTCGCTCGGTCGTGGGGACAACTGGGTGATCATGCGGAACCTCACCATCACCATGTTCCTGGGTGGCCTGTGGCACGGCGCCAGTTGGAGCTTCGTGCTGTGGGGGCTTCTCCATGGCGTGCTCCTGGCGGCCTCGGCCTCCACGCTGGCCGCCCGGGACGGCATCTACCGGCGCCTGGGAGTCCCGAGCTGGCTCCGCCGGACCATCGCGGTGGTGATCACGTTCCACCTCATCGCGATCACTTGGATCTTCTTCCGAGCGGAGAGCATCGGAGACGTCTGGACCATTTTCGCGGCATTCGCCCAGCCTTGGGGCGAGCCGTTCATCGATTCGGGGCGTACGCTCCTGCACGCGAGCTGGGGTTTGAGCGTGCTCGCCGTGGCGCATCTCGTGCAAGAGCGCCACGGAAGCGGCCGCGCCCTCATCGGCAAACAACCCCTTCCGGTCCGCTGGGGGATCTGGTACTTCCTGATGTTCTCGATCGTGCTGTTCGGGGTCGACTCGGGGAGCCAGTTCATCTACTTCCAGTTCTGATATGAGCGTCCAAACGGGAGGTCGGGCAGCGCGCGTCGTCGGGTTCGTGGCGCTTTTCGCGCTTCTCGACGCGGGCCTGGGATCGGTGCTGGGCGGACTCGCCGAGTACGCGGACCCCAAGAGCTCGCCCCTGGGTGCGCTGGAGGCGGCCAAAGCCAATCCGGACATGGACGTCCTCGTCCTGGGAAGCTCCCGGGCCAACCACCACATCGACCCGGACCTCCTGGGCGCTCGTCTCGGCATGGCGGTCCACAACGCCGGCGTGGACGGACAGGGCATCGTCTTTGCCCGCGCGGTCCAGGAGCTGGTGTGGGCCAACGGGATCCGACCCCAGGTGTTCGTCCTCCAGCTGCAGGCGTTCGACGTGATGACGTTCGAGCCGGAGCGGGCATTGGTCGCCAGCCGCTTCCTGGAGTCCATGCCGGCGACGCGCGCGACCCTGGAAGGCGAAGGATACAACGTCAAGGTCAAGCTGACCTCCCGCTCCTTTCGCTACAACTCGCTCGTGCTCCAGTTGGCGCTCAACCGCCTGCGGGGTCAGCCTGCCGCCGCTCAGGACAGCTACGTGTCGCTCGACGGCAGCCTCGGGGAGTCGACCGCAGGCCCGGAGGGGGTGCCGGGGCGCTGGACGAGCGATGCCCGCGAGGTCTCACCCGAGTCGCTCCGGGTCCTCGGGGGGTTCGTTCGGGCCGCCGTCGAGGCGGGAAGCCAGGTCTTCGTCGTGACGGGACCATTCTTGCGTGGAGGGCCAGTGCTGCCGTCCGAGAGCGCGGCCGCCGACGCGATTGCCCGCGTGACGAGCGAGGAGGGGGGACACCTGATCACCGTCGACGAGACCACGCATCCTATCTTCGACGATCCGGCGCTCTTCTACGATCCGAGCCACCTGAACCGGCAAGGCGCGGCGCTGTACACTGGAATCCTGGCCGAACGCATTGCGGCCGGGCTCGACCGTGCACCGGCCGGTGTTGAGGGGGCCGCGGCCGAGCAGGCGGGCGGCACGTGAGGGCGGGGCCCATCGGGACCGGCAGCGAGCGCAGGGCAACAACTACGCAGAGGGAGGACAGGTGAGTTGGATTTCGAAAATCCTGGGGAAGGACGAGCCCGGCGAGCCCGGGGCCGTGGACGCCCAGGACGGGGGCTCCGACGCGGTCGCTGACACGGTCGTTGAGGCGGTCGCTGGAGAGGCGACCGAAACGGCCGCGCCCTCCGAGTCGACGTCGGAGCATCCGGTTCCGGTCCAGGAGCCACCGGGAGAGGCCGGCGCCGGACCCGACCACGCCGGCATCGTGGCGAGCCTGCGGGCCCACCTGACCGCTGTGGCGGAGAAGCACGATCAGCCACTCCGGCCAGACGAGCTCCGCGACGACGCCGACCTGTTCGAGGCCGGCTACCTGGATTCGCTCATGGCTTCGGAGTTTCTCGTCCTCGCCGAGAAGCAGTTCGGTGTTCCGCTCCCGGATTGGCTGATCGGCGGGAAGGCCAACACACTGGAGACCCTCGCCCGCTACATCGCGGACGAGATGCCCTCCACCTGACTCTCAAAGGGGACCGTGCACGAATGAAGTGGCGCGACAGCGAGTTCACCGTGGAGATGCCGCACCTCCTCCCCGGTCAGCTCTCCGAGGTCGAGATGCTCAAGCTCTTCGCTGTCCACCAGTGGAGGGCCATCGCCTCCATGCTGGGCGTGCCGGCTCAGGACATCGTCAACGATCAGGGCGAGCGCCTCTACGGGTCGTTCATCAACGTGGTGGTGTCGATGGGCGACAAGACCTTCCGCGACTTCACGGAGGGCGACCGGGTCCACCTCCGTCACGCTGCCCATCTCTACGCTCGCCGGTTCGTAGAGGGCGTCCTCATCTTCGACGGTACGGCGATTCCCGATTCGGAAACTCCAGCCGAGATCGGTCCCGAAGCGCTTGCCCGCATCTCGGTGCCCCACCTGTACGCCACCAACGCCTTCGTGGCGCGGGAGGTGAGCAACTCGCGGCTCAAGACGTTCGCGCCAGCGGGCGAACCGACCTCCGAAGACTCCGTCATCGAGGAGATGCCGTTCGGGATCCGCGACCACGAGGTGGTTCACCGAACCGGAGACATCGCGTTTCCGGGACTGGAGGCGGCCCGGCCGGTGCCCGGGATGGAGGCGGCGGTGACGGAGGTCCCCCTGATCCTGGAGAACGACGTCAACGGGGCGGGCCTGATCTACTTTGCCCGCTACGTCGCAATCATGAACTATGGCGAGAGACAGGCGTTGCAGCGGCTCGGTCCGACTCCGGTATCCTATCAGATCGCCACCCGGCTGAGCACGGAGCGGCGCCACATGTTCTTCTTTGCCAACTCGGACCCGAACGATGCGGTGCGCGTGCAGACGTCGGTGTTCGCGGAGGCCGGTGCCGACGAGACGCGAGCCGATTCGACCATGCAGGTTCCCATACGCGTGTACTTCGTGAGCGATCTCTATCGGGTCTCCGACGGCGTGCTCATGGCGAAGTCCGTCGTGCGCAAGGCCGTGGTGATCCCTCGTCGGATCAAGCGACTGCTGTACGAAGCCGAGCGGCTCCGCCGGCTGTGGCGTCTGGACTGACCCGGCGCGAGTGGCGCCGCCCGTGAGCATGCGCGAGAAGCTCGCCCGCCTCCATCAGCTCGAGGAGGTTGCGACCTCCGGTGGGGGAACCGAGAGGCTGGCAGCGCAGCGCGCGAAGGGGAAGCTCTCCGCCCGCGAGCGAATCGGTGTTCTCTTCGATCCCGGGTCGTTCGTGGAGCTCGATCGGTTCGTCACGCACCGGGCCACGGACCTCGGACTGGCCGACCCCGAGGTGCTCGGGGACGGTGTCGTGACCGGCTACGGCCAGGTCCGGGGTCGGCTGACGTACGTCTTCTCGCAGGACTTCACGGTCTCCGGTGGCTCGGTCTCCGAAGCCCACGCGGAGAAGATCTGCAAGGTTCAGGACTTGGCGACCCGCTGCGGCGCCCCGTTGGTCGGCATCAACGACTCCGTGGGCGCACGGATTCACGACGGGGTGGTGTCCCTGGCGGCGTACGGCGGGATCTTCCTCCGCAACACGCTCTCGTCCGGAGTCATCCCGCAGATCAGCGTGATCCTGGGCCCCTGTGTGGGTGGGGCGGTCTACTCGCCTGCGATCACGGACTTCGTGTTCATGGTGCGTGGGACGAGCGCCATGGTCGGCACCGGCCCCGAGGTCGTGGAGACGGCGGCCCACGAGGGCATCGACATCGAGCACCTGGGCGGCGCCGACGTGCATGCGTCCACATCCGGCGCGGCCCACTTCGCGCACGACTCGGAGCCGGAGTGCCTTGCCGCGGTACGCGAGCTCCTGGGATACCTCCCGCAGAACAACCTGGAGCCGGTCGCGCTCGGCCCCACGGACGATCCCGCCGAGCGACGGGACGACGGCCTGCTGGGGATCGTGCCCGACAACCCCAAGAAGCCCTACGACATGCACGACGTCCTCGGCGCCGTGATCGACGATGGCCGTTTTCTGGAGGTGCACCAGCACCACGCGCCCAACCTGATCACGGGGTTCGCGCGGCTGGGCGGGCACAGCGTGGGCATCGTCGCCAACCAGCCAGCCGTGCTGGCCGGAGTGCTGGACATCGCCGCCTCGATGAAAGGGGCGCGCTTCGTCCGCTTCTGCGACGCCTTCAACATCCCGCTGGTCGTGTTCGAGGACGTTCCGGGCTTCCTGCCCGGGGTCGCGCAGGAGCACGGCGGGATCATCCGGCATGGCGCCAAGCTGCTCTACGCGTTCTCGGAAGCGACCGTCCCCAAGCTGACCGTCATCACCAGAAAGGCCTATGGGGGCGCGTACGTCGTCATGAGCGCCAAGCACATTCGTGGCGATCTCAACCTCGCCTGGCCGACCGCCGAGATTGCCGTCATGGGGCCCAAGGGCGCGGTCGAGATCCTGTTCCGCCGGGAGATTGCCGAGGCCCCGGACCCCGCTGCCGCTGCCGAAAGCAAGATGGCCGAGTACCGGGAGTCGCTGGCGCACCCGTTGATCGCGGCCGCTCGCGGCTATGTTGACGACGTGATCGATCCGCGCGACACGCGCCCGCTCCTGGTCTCGGCGCTCGGTATGCTGTCGTCCAAGCGCGATCGCAATCCCCCGAAGAAGCACGGCAACATTCCCCTCTAGTGCGGAGCGTCGGTTCGTGAGGATCAGTAGCCGGTATCAGGCGGTGAGTGCCGAGGAGAGCCGGGCGCGGGCCGATCGGCTCTGCCTGTGGCTCCGGAGCTACGTGGAGCGCCGGGTGAACTCGCGCCTCATCGATGAACGCCGCTCCATTCCGCCCCACGTCGCCCTGGACCTCGGGAACCAGGGATTCATGGGAATCCAGGTGGAGGAGCGCTACGGCGGACTCGCGCTCCGCAACGTGGACGTGGCCCGGATCCTGGAACAGGCGTCCGCGCTCGACCTCTCCCTCGGCACGTGGATCCTGGTGTGCCTGTTTCCCGGGGTTCGGCCCATCGCCGCGTTCGGGGCAGCGGAGCTCAAGGACGCGGTCCTTCCGGACCTGGCCGCCGGCCGCATTCTGGCCGGGTACGCTCAGACCGAACCGGGGGCGGGAACCCACTTTTCGGCCATGGCGGCGCGCGCGCATCGACTCGGCGCCGGCCGCTGGCGACTGACCGGCGACAAGACCTGGATCGGCAACGGCACCTGGGCCACCTACCTCAACATGATGGCCCAGGAGTGGGAGGGCGATCGGCGACACGGACTCTCCGCGTTCGCCGTGCCTACCGACTCGGCCGGCTTCCGCCCCGGACGTGAGCTGCTCTCGATGGGCATGCGGGGCATGGTCCAGAGCGAGCTCACCTTCCGCGATGTCGAGATCGACGCCCGCCACCTGTTGGGCGAGCCCGGCGAAGGACTCCAGGTGGGCGTCGATTCGATGAGCTTCAGCCGCTTCGCCATCGCCGCCACCTGCATCGGCGCGATGAGGCGGTGCGCCCGCGACATGCACCGGTTCGCGTCGCGCCGGTCGATCGCGACCGGTCGGTTGCTCGACCATCCGGTGGTGCTGACCGCGATCGGTGAGACGGCTGCGCGCGTGAGCGGCGCGCAGTCCGTCCTCTACCGGGCGGCGGACTTGCTCGACTCGGGGGCCGACGTCCCGCTCGAGCTCTTCGCGGTCGCCAAGGTCGCCGCCTCGGAGTTCCTGTGCGCTTCCGCCGATCGGATGGTGCAGGTCCTGGGGTCCCGCGGGTACGACGAGGCCAACCACGCCCCGCAGCTTCTCCGCGACGCCCGCGTGACGCGGATCTTCGAAGGGACCACGGAGGCGCTGGTCGCCTATCTGGGGAGCCAGACGCTCAATCCCCGCGCCGACATCCACGGTGTCCTGCGGGACCTGCTGGGCGGCGACGATCTGGCCGACCGCCTGGACGAAACGGCGCAGCGCGTGCGCGCGCGTGACGGCTTCGAGAGCGAGGCCGGGCCCCGAGCGCCGTTTCCACGCACGTGGCAGGTCGCCATGATCGGGAACGCGGCGCTCTGGGCAATTGTGACGGCCGCCGTGCGGGCCCGGGCCGGCGCGGACCCGACCGTGAGCGAACGGAGCGTCGAGTGGGCGGCGCAGAGCTTTGCCGATGCGTGCGAGCGAGCCGTCGACGGCTCGGTACAGGAGCTCGGCTACGTCTCTCCCGCAGAGGCCGACGCGATCATCGAGGGGTACGTGGAGGACATGGGCGACGTCGAACAGACCTGTCCCGGCGAGCGCCGGGAGCTGGACCCGCTCCTCAGGCGCGCTGCGCCGGACGAGCAGTAGTCGGGCGGTGAAGGCCGTCCGTTTCCACGAGCGGGGCGGGCCCGACGTTCTGGTCGTGGAGGACGTGCCGCTACCCGAGCCGGGAGCCGGAGAAGCGAGGGTGATCGTGCGGGCCGCCGCCTTGAACCACCTGGATCTGTGGGTGCGCCGCGGGCTCCCCATCAAGATGGAGATGCCTCACGTGGGTGGGGCCGACTTCTCGGGCGTGGTCGACGCGCTGGGGCCCGGGGCCGCTGGATTCGCGCCTGGCGACGCCGTGGTGGGGCATCCTCTGCTCCGCGTGGCCGAGCCCCGGCCGGGCCACCCGGCGCGATCGATTCTGGGGGAGGAGCGAAACGGCGCCTTCGCGGAGGCCATCACCCTTCCGGTGGACAACCTGGTGCGGAAGCCCGACGCCCTGTCCTTCGAGGATGCGGCGGCCATGCCCGTGGCGTTCGTCACCGCGTGGACGATGCTCGTCGAGCGCGCGCGACTGCGGGCTGGCGAGACCCTGTTGGTGCAAGGCGCCGGCTCCGGAGTCGGCACGGCCGCGGTGCAGATCGGGAAGCTGCGGGGAGCCCGGGTGATCGCCTGCACGCAGCCCGCCAAGCTGCAACGGGTCCGCGACCTCGGCGCGGACGATGTCATCGACTACACCAGCGAGCGCATCGATCTGCGGGTACGGGAGCTGACGGCTCGCCGCGGTGCGGATGTGGTGTTCGAGCACGTCGGAGCCGCCACCTGGGAGGCGAGCGTCGCAAGCGCCGCGGTCGGCGGGAGGATCGCCACCTGCGGGGCGACCACCGGCAGACGCGCTCCGACCGACCTGACCCTGATCTTCGCGCGCGAACTCACGATCCACGGCGTCACGCTGGGGTCGCGCGACGTGCTCACCGAGGTGCTCGAGCTTGCGGCGCAGGGACACCTGCGACCGGTGATCGACCGCGTGCTCCCACTCGAGCGCTGCCGGGAGGCGCACGAGCTGCTCGAGGCCGGCGGGATCTTCGGTAAGATCGTGCTACGCCCGGACGCCTCCGTGAATCCGTAGGCCCGGCCCGGTCGCCCCGGTCAGTCGCCCCGCTCCCCCCGCCAGGTCCTCCGCCACAGCGCCAGCACCTCCTCTTCGCGCTCCGCCGACAGCCCCGCCCGCAACGGGTCCTGCTCCGAGGCTGGACGCGAGAAGTGGTATTCGAGCGTGGCGGCGGTGGTATCGGCGAGCGAACGGAACGTGAGGCCCAGCTCGACCTCACGGCTCATGTCGAAGCGGGCGAACCCCTCGGCACCGTCGCGGGCGGGCCGCCACACCGGCATTTCGGCGTAGGGCCGGACACCGGCGCTCACCAGGAAGTCCGCGTCCACCCAGGTGAACGTGGATTCAGTGGTCGTCACGGCGCGGATGCCGTAGAGCAGCTCGTCCATGGGCCGCGGAACCGCCGGCCCCACAGCGTTGAACGTGCCCGCCGGGCCGTCCTCGGCCATGCGGATCAGCCACTCTCCGAAGTCGCGCACGTCGATGATCTGCACCGGATCGGAACCGTCGCCCGGCGCCAGGATCTCGCCGCCCCGGTGGACGCGAACGGGCCAGTAGGTGAAGCGGTCGGTGCGGTCACCCGGTCCGATGATGAGTCCCGGCCGGAATACCAGGGTTCGGTCCGTCCCGAACGCCTGGCGCGCCTCCTCCTCCGCGAGTGCTTTGGACAGACCGTAGGGCAGTCGCTCGGACCCAGGCGCGACCCCCGCCCGCTCGTACGTCCAGACCGGCGCTTCGATGGTCATGGGGATGCGGCTGGTATCCGCATAGGTGGATCGAGTCGACACGAACACGTATCGACCCACCGAATCGGCGAGCAGGCGGGCGCTGCCCCGAACCCAGGTCGGGTCGGTCGCCGAGTTGTCGATTGCCACGTCCCACGAGCGGCCCCTCAGCGCGGCCAGATCTCCAGTCGCGCGGTCGCCGACGAGCTTCTCCACCCCCGGGAACAGGTGCGTGTTGGTTCGGCCCCGGTTGAACAGCGTCACCTCGTGACCCCGCGAGCGGGCGTACTCCACCTGGTGCGGGCCGATGAAGCTCGTGCCGCCGAGGATGAGGATGCGAAGCGCCCGCGGCCGACCCACGCCAGGCACGGCAGACCAGATCGGCCGCGCCGCGAGTCGCTCGGGACCCGCGAGTCCGAGCCCAACCGCGCCTCCGACGGCGGCCGTGAGCTTGAGGAAGGCACGACGGTCTCGTGACATGGTCGCCTCCGCGGCGAGGAGTCAGGGTGGCGGCAGCGGCAACATAGCCGGCCGGCCGAGGCCCGCATATCGTGGGGCGTATGTTCGCGTTGTTCAAGCGCGTGGTCGATGTGCGCGACGACGAGTTGGCGGCCCTCTTCTGGTCCTGCGCCTACTTCTTCTTCGTGCTGTCCAGCTACTACCTGCTCCGTCCGATGCGGGAGACGGTGGGCGTGGCCGGGGGCGTGGAGAACCTCCCGTGGCTGTTCACGGGCACGCTCGTGGGGATGGTACTGGTCCACCCGCTGTTCGCCGGCGCCGTCGCGCGCTGGCCCCGGCGCCGGTTCGTGCCGATCACGTACCGGTTCTTCATCTTCAACCTGCTCCTGATCTATCTGGCGTTCCGGAGCTGGCCGGAGTGGGAGATCTGGATCGGCCGCGGTTTCTTCGTCTGGATCAGCGTCTTCAACCTGTTCGTCGTGTCGGTCTTCTGGTCCTTCATGACCGACTCCTACACGGTCGACCAGGGCAAGCGGCTGTTCGGGTTCATCGGTCTCGGAGGCACGCTGGGAGCGATCTGCGGCTCCTCCTTCCCGGCCTTTCTGGCCGTGCGCATCGGTCCGCTCAACCTCCTGCTCATCGCGATGGTCTTCCTGGAGCTCGCGGTCTTCGCCGTGCGTCGATTGTCCCGGGCGTCCGACCGGTTCGCGGCCGCTGAGCGTGGGCGATCCGAGACCGCTGCGGGCCGCGCCCGGGTATCCCAGCTCGACGACGAGGTCATCGGAGGTGGCTTCCTGAGCGGGGTCTCGCACTCATTGTCGTCCCCGTACCTGCTCGGCATCGCCGCGTACATGTTCCTCTTCACGCTCGGCTCGACGGTGCTCTACTTCCAGCAGGCCGAGATCGTGGGCGGAGCCTACGCGGACTCCGCTGCCCGTACGGCCGTTTTCGGCCGCATCGACCTGGCGGTCAACGTGCTGACCATCGTGACCCAGGCCTTCCTCACCGGCCGGATCCTGCGCTGGCTCGGCGTGGGGCTCACGTTGGCCCTCGTGCCCGCGATCTCGGTGGTTGGGTTCGCGTGGCTGGGCGCCTCGCCGGTGCTCTGGGTGGTGGTGGGCTTCATGGTGCTCCGACGGGCGGGGGAGTACGCCGTGGCTCGGCCCACCCGAGAGGTGCTCTACACCGTCCTGACGCGCGAGGACAAGTACAAGGCCAAGAACTTCATCGACACGTTCGTCTACCGGTTGGGCGACCAGGTGAGCGCCTGGAGCTACCGGGGCCTAATGGCGCTCGGGTTCAGCCTGTCGGCCATCGCGATGGTGGCCGTCCCCCTGGCCGGCGTCTGGCTCCTCGTGGCCATCGGGCTCGGCCGCGCCCAGCGGCGGAAGGCGGCCGAGGGAGCGGTACCCGGGGCCGTCCTCGAACACCGGCTCACCTGAGCGAGCGGGAGTAGGGTCCGCGCCCAAAGCCCTGGACGCCGGTCCCGGTGAGCGGGATGCGCCCGGATCCCGGTCAGTCCACTACATCCCGATCAGTTGGCATACTTCTCCGCCAGGCGTGCCAGACCCGCGTCCAGGTCGGCACGCGGGACCCAGTGGCCCCGCACCATGACCCCTTCCGGGCGAGCGAGCGTGCCGAGGTCCTCGAGCGGGTTGGCCGCCGCGAGGATCAGGTCGGCCCGGTTCCCGGCCGCGACCACACCGAAGTTCGACGGCAATCCGAGCGAGGAGCCCGCGTACTCGGCGACGTTGCGGGTCCCGGCCTCGAGCACCGCGAACGCCGGCATGGCGCGCGCCATCACCTCGATTTCGTGGTGGAGCGAAAATCCCGGGACGTTGAACATCTGAGGCGCGTCCGTGCCCATGAGGATGGGAACGTCCGCCTCGTAGAGCTTCCTCAGGAGATCGAGCCGCGTCGCGGCCACCAGGTCGGCCACCGCCTGCGACTCGCCGGGTCGCTGGTTCTTCTGCCTCACCCAGCCCTGCCGCATGCTCTCGGGCACGTACTGCATCCCGGGCCTCTGGAGGAAGGACTCGGCCGGCAGCGGGGCGTAGAAGTTCTCCCAGAGGTACATCGTGGGCACCTGCCAAGTGCCGAGCTGGGCCGTGAGCGCCACCAGGGCGTCCACCTTGGCCGGATCCACCGCATTCATCAGATCCGACGTCGGGATCACGCCCAGATCACCCTGGACCCGGCCCTGCATCTCGTCGGAGATCGCGCCCTGGAGATACCCGTCC
>JAHEKN010000076.1 GCA_024638305.1 Gemmatimonadota bacterium
AACGCGCTCCAGCGCCTGGCCGGCCTCGTACTGGGGACCGGCGAGGGCGTAGGCGCTCATCAGGAAGTCCTGACGCGCCCGCAAGTCGGCCTGGCTGATCTGGACTCGGGGGTCGAGCCGCACCTCGACGGGCGCCTCGGCCGTGCGGCCTCCGGCCTGCACCTGCACCGTGTACCGCCCCGGGGGGACACGCGGACCCTCGGGTTGGCCGCCGCCGAAGCCACCTCCACCACCCCCGCCGTCTCCGCGAACGAATGGCGGCTCCAAGCGGAGGTCCCAGATCAACTCGTGCATTCCGGGCTCGGCGGGACCCTCGAGCGTCCGGACTACGTCTCCGCCCTGGCTCCGGATCAAGACCGCGACGCCGCCGTCTTCAGCCGGCCGCTCGGCGCGCGGAGCGGCGGGATCGGCCCCACTCGCGGAGGGGCCCCCGGTCCCGTCGCTGCCGCTCCCGGCTCCGCCGGCATCTACCGCGACCACACCGTTGGGCCCCACGTAGTAGCGGATGAGGGCGCCGGCCGGAGGATTCTCCGCGACCCAGATCCCGGGGGTCCATCCCTGCGGCCTGTACTGATTGTAGATCGTGGCCCTACGGACCGGGAACAGGTGTAGGTCCGAGGCCAGCACCTGAGGCGTCATGTGCTCCAGGGGCGTGATGTCGGACATGATCCAGATGCCGCGGCCGTGCGTTCCGATGACCAGGTCGTTCTCCCGCGTCTGGATCTCGATGTCGTCCACGGGCACGGTGGGCAATCCCCCGTCGAGCTCGGTCCAGGACGTCCCTCCGTTCACCGAGAACCAGACGCCCACCTCGTTCCCCACGAACAGCAGCCTCGCGGTGCGCGGGTGCTGGGCGATCGTGTTCACGGATGTGGCCGGTAGCCCGCTCGTGATCCGCCGCCACGTGGCCCCGAAGTCGTCGCTGACGTAGACGTGGGCGGCGAAATCGTCGTTGCGGTGGCCGTCGAACGCTGCGTAGACGGTACCGGCCGCTCCGTGGGACGCGACCAGCCGCGCCACGTATGTGCGCGCAGGCAGGCCCGGAATTCTCGCGGTCACGTCGGTCCAGGTCGCGCCGCCGTCCCGCGTCACGTGCACCCGACCGTCGTCGCTGCCGGCGTAGAGAAGCCCCGCGTCCAACGGCGACTCGGTGATGGTGACGAGATTGCCGTACGACGAGGTCCCGTCGTTGGCGGACATCATGGGATCGCTGCCGCGGACGCCCATGATCGTGAGCTCGGCGCGGTCGATCGCGTAGGTCAGATCGGGGCTGATGGCCTCCCAGCTCATCCCGAGATCCCTTGATCTGAACACATGGTTGGCGCCCACGTAGACCGTGTTGGGGTCGTGCGTCGAGAGCACCACCGGGGTGTTCCAGTTCCAGCGCAGATCCGGGTCTTCGCCGTTCGCGTCCGGCCGCCCTATGGGACGCATGCGGATCCGCTCACGGGTCTCCAGATCCACCCTCGTGAGGTTACCGCCCTGCGATTCGGCGAACATCAGTCGCGGGTTCGTCGGGTGCATGACGGTGTAGAAGCCGTCGCCGCTCCCCACGTTGTACCAATCGCTGGTGCGGATCCCCTGGTTGGACCAGGTGTCGGACGGTGCGCACCACGACCCGTTGTCCTGGAGCCCACCGCACACGTGGTACGGATCCCGGTCGTCCACGCCGATCTCGTAGAACTGCGACACCGGCAGGTTCAACAGCTGATACCAGTGGTCGCTCCGGTCCCAGCTGACCGAGACGCCGCCGTCGCTCCCGAGGATCAGGTGCTCCGAGTTCTGCGGGTCGATCCACAGGGCGTGATGATCCAGATGCACGCCCTCGGCCGCGTCGTTCGTGAAGGTCCGTCCGCCGTCGCTGGACCTGTAGAGGTCGGACCCGCCCGTGTAGATCCGCTCGGGGTCGTTGGGGTCGATGCGAATCTGACTGTAGTACATGGGCCGGTTGTTCACCGTGCTCACCTGCTCCCAGGTGTCACCACGGTCGGTGGACCGGTACACACCGTTCTGGCCGCCTCCACCTCCGCCCCCGAACCCCTGCCCGGGGCGCCGCGCATCCGCCTCGACGATCGCGTACACCAGGTTGCCGTCGCGCCGGTAGATGTCGAGTCCAATCCGCCCCTTGTCGCCCTCCGGCAGCCCTTCCGTCAGCTCGGTCCAGGTGTCACCACCGTCCGTGGTGCGGAAGACGCCGCTACCCGGCCCGCCACCGTTGAACCCCCAGCCGGTCCGTTGGCGCTGGTACATCGCGGCGAACAGAGTCTCGGGATCGCCGGGATCCATCACGAGGTCGATCACGCCGGTGTGCTCGTCCACGTGCAGGACCAGCTCCCAGGTGCTGCCCCCGTCGGTGGTCCTGTAGACTCCCCGCTCCGGGTTCGGGCCCCAGAGGTGTCCGAGGGCGCCGACGTAGACGACCCGCTGGTTCCGCGGATGGATCTGGATACGGGAGATGTGGTGGGTGCTCGCTAGCCCCATGTGGCTCCACGTCCGCCCCGCGTCCGTCGACTTGTAGACGCCGTTCCCCCAGGGGGAACTCTGCCGGTTCTGGGGCTCGCCGGTTCCCACCCAGACGACGTTGGGGTTGGACGGCGCCACCGTGACGTCCCCGACCGACGAGGTCGCTTCGTCGGTGAACGAGGCCTCGAACGTGATGCCGGCGTTCACGGTCTTCCAGATGCCGCCGGTCGCCGTCCCCACATAGAACGTCGAGGGATCCGATTCGACGACCGCCAGGTCCGCTATGCGACCACTCATGATCGTTGGGCCGATCTCACGCCACTCGAGCTCGGCAGCGGCCGACTCGAGGGCGGAGGTCTGCGCCTCGACGGCGTAGGGAACGGACAGTAGGAGGGTCAGACCGACCAGGGCGGCGAGTCGAACGGACGGGCTATGGAATCGGGTGGGCATGAGTCCCTCCGGCAGGGAGCCACGTGAGTGCCCGGGGTCGTCCACCGGACCATGCTCATTGTACTGGGAAGGCGCCCGCTGCGCCCACCGGGACCGAGCGCGGGTCGGTCATCAGCCTTCCCGAGCACACGCCCGCGCTGCGAGATTCCGAACAAGGCACCGCCCGCGAGGAGGCGGGCCTACCTCCAAGGGAGACGGCCGCCGCGTGGCAGACCGAGTGAGAATCGACCACTGCGTGACCTCGATCGGGCTCATCGCAGCGCTATCGATCTTGCCGCTCGTGCCTCCCGCGGGCCTCTCCGGCCAGTCCGCCCTCGAGATCGTCGACCGGGTCGACCGGCTCATGCGCGGGGAGTCCTCGCAGGCTCGGGTCAGCATGGAGATCGTGACCGAGAACTGGTCCCGCTCGCTCGATCTCGAGATCTGGTCGCTCGGCACCGAGTACTCGCTGGTGCGGTTGCTCGCGCCGCCGCGCGAGGCGGGCACGGCCACCCTCATGGTGGCTCAGGAGGTCTGGAACTACCTCCCGCGGGTGGACCGAACCATCAAGGTCCCGCCGTCGCTCATGATGGGCTCGTGGATGGGATCGCACTTCACGAACGACGACCTGGTAAAGGAAGGCCGGCTCATCGAGGACTACGACATCTCCATCGCCTTCGAAGGAGCGCGGGACGGGGTGCAGGTCTGGGAGATCGAGCTCGTGCCCAAGCCCGAGGCCCCCATCGTCTGGGACAAGATCGTGTGGCAGGTGCGCCAGGCGGACCTCCTGCCGACATGGGCGCGCTACTACGGCGAGGGCGACGAGTTGGAGCGAACCATGACGTTCGACGGGTATCGCACGTTCGGAGGGCGCCTGGTGCCGGCGCTATTGACCGTGATCCCGGCGGACAAGCCCCGGGAGACGACGACCGTCCGTTACGACGAGCTCCTTTTCGACATCGACCTGTCGCCGGACTTCTTCAGCCTCCGCAACCTTCGCACCCGAAGGTAGGAGCGCGTGACCGACAGCTCGATCTGGTGGCGCATTGCCTGGCGCAACCTGTGGCGCAACCGACGCCGAACCGCCATCACGGCGAGCGCTCTGGCTTTCGGTTTCTTCGTGTCCGTCTTCATGATCGGGGTGGCTGACGGGATCGTCGATTCGATGGTGGAGGACGGGACCCGAATCGTCACAGGTCAGATTCAGGTGCACGATCCCGGGTACCGGCCCGAACGGAGCCTGCACAGCACCCTCGGCGGACGGGACGGGGTCGACGTCTCCGCCTTCCTCGACCGCATCGGGGAGGTCGGCGGGGTAACCGGTGCCGCGCCCAGGGTGTACGGCGGTGGGCTCCTCAGCTCGGGCGAGGAGACCGTGGCGGCCGGGTTCATGGGGGTAGACCCGCTGCTCGAGCCCGGCGTGAGCGGCATCCTCGCGGCGGTGACCGAGGGGCGGGCACCGCGCCCAGGGGCGCGTGAGGTCGCGATCGGGAGCGAGATGGCCCGCAAGCTGGGCGTTGGAGCTGGAGCCGAGCTCGTGCTCGTCGTCCCGGCCGCGGACGGTTCGATGGGCAACGACCTCTACACCGTGTCCGGGGTGTTCCGGACCGGCTTGCCCGGGCTCGACGCGTTTCAGGCCGTCGTCCCGATCGACGTATTCCAAGACCTCCTGGCCCTCGAGCCCAACCGGATCCACGAGATCGGAATCGACCTCCGTTCCGCGAGCGCGGCGAGGGACGTGGCCACGGAGATGGAGGTGGTCCTCAGCTCGCTGGGGGTCGAGGTAGCTGTCGAGCCCTGGACCGTGTTCCGGCGGGAGCTCTACGAGTACGTGTCCATGGCGAGCGCGGCCAACTCCATCATCGTGTTCATCGTCTTCGCCATGGCGATCTTCGGCGTGGCCAACACGATGCTCATGGCCACCTACGAGCGGCGTAGGGAGTTCGCGGTCGTACGCGCGCTGGGCGGCACGCCAGGAAGCGTGGCCCGCACGGTGGTGTTCGAGGGGATCGTCCTCGGAGTGGTATCACTGATCGCCGGTGCGCTCATCACGGCGCCGGTCATGATGTGGGTCCATGCCCACCCGATCGACCTTAGCGGCTTCACCGACGAGATCCGAGCAGCCGGGTCGGTCATGCGCCCACTCATCCAGGTAGCGTATTCGGTGAAGGGGCCGCTCATCAGCTCGGTCGCATTGCTGCTCACGTCCTTGTTCGCGGCCCTCTACCCGGCATTTCGGGCCGTACGCGTGCCCCCGGCCGACGCGCTGGCGGGCCGGTGAGCCGGTTTCTGCTACTCGTGCGCCTGGCGCTCAGGGGTCTCCGCCGCGAGACCCGCCGCAGCCTGCTGACGGCTTCGGCCATGGCCCTGGGGCTCGCGCTCCTCATCTTCTCGCGCTCCATCGCGGAAGGCGCCCACGAGGACTGGATCGACCTGGGCGTGCGGTACGCGTTCGGCCATGTGGCGGTCCAGGCACCCGGGTTTCTCGCATCCGGCAGCCTCGATCAGCGCCTAGCCCCCGACCAGGTGCGCGCCGCTGAGGCGGCGGTGGCGGAGCTGCGCGAGCGGGGGCTGATCGCGGAGTCCAGCACTCGGCTCACCGTGTCGGGGCTGGCATCGTCAGCCGAATCGGCCGTCCCCGTGCAGGTGATGGGCGTCGTGCCCGAGGCCGAAGGTCCGCTCTCCCGCATGGCCGACAAGAGCGTCCGGGGCTCGTACCTCGTCGAGAACGACCGGCTCGGAGCGTATGTCGGCACCGCCCTGGCCGAACGGCTGGGGCTGGACGAGGGATCCCGCTTCGTCCTGACCGCGCAAGGCGCGGACGGGCAGATCCAGGGACAGCTGGTCCGGGTGAAGGGCATGTTCCGCACCGGCCTGACCGAGCTGGACGAGGGCCTCGTGTACATGCCGCTCGGCACCGCCGGCGACTGGCTGACCGCTCCCGGGGCGGCGACGACCATCGCGGTCATGACGACGGGGAGCGAGCAGGTGGCGGCTACGGCGATGGCCCTCGAGGACCTCCTCGGCGACACTGGCGCCCTCGTGCTCCCCTGGCAGGAGAGCACGCCCGAGCTCTACGCGATGGTGCGGCTCGACGACTACGGCGACTACATCTTCCACGGCCTGCTGTTCGCCATCGTCGCACTCGCCATCCTGAACGCAGTGCTCATGTCGGTGCTCCACCGCAAGCGGGAGTTCGGCGTGCTACAGGCGCTCGGCCTCAGCCCCGGCGAAACCGGCACCCTCGTGTTCGTGGAGGGCGTCTTCCTGACCACCCTGAGCGGAATCGTGGGCATGGCGGCGGGATTCGCGCTGACCTGGCTGTTCTTCCGCGACGGGCTCGACCTTTCGTTCCTGTTCGACCAGGAGCTCACGATATCGGGGCTGGTCTTCGATCCCGTGATGGTGCCCAAGTTCACGTTGTCGCACGTGGCCCAGAGCGTTGGCTTCATCGCGGTCATCGGCGTGGCCGCGTCCATCTACCCGGCCATACACGCGTCCCATCTCGATCCGGCCGAAGCCGTGAAGTGGGAAGGATGAACCGAACCGTCGTCCGAACCGAAGACCTCTGGAAGGTCTACCCCCAGGAGCCGAAGCCCGTGGAGGCCGTCCGGGGCGTCTCCCTCGAGATCCAGGCTGGAGAGTTCGTGGCCATGGCCGGACCTTCGGGTTCGGGGAAAACGACCGTCCTCAACCTGCTGGGCGGGCTCACCCGGCCCACGCGAGGGCGGATCTGGATCGGGGAGGACGAGATCACGGCGCTGTCGGATCGGGAGTTGGCCCGCCTGCGGCTCGAGTCCATCGGGTTCGTGTTCCAGGCGTTCAACCTCCTTCCCGTCCTGACGGCGCTGGAGAACGCGGAGTTCACGCTGCTCCTTCGCGGGGTGCCGGCCGAGGAGCGTCACCGACGCGTCCGGGAGCTGTTCGCCCTGATCGGCCTCGACGGCCTCGAGGATCGCAAACCGGGCAAGCTCTCGGGAGGGCAGCAACAGCGGGTGGCGGTGGCGCGCGCCGTGATCGGCGAGCCCGCCCTGGTACTCGCGGACGAGCCCACCGCGAACCTGGACACCGCGACGGGCGCCGCTCTACTGGAAGTCATGGAGCGGCTGAATCACGAGAACGGCGTGACGTTCCTGTTCTCCACCCACGATCCACGCGTCATGGAGCGCGCGCACCGTCTGATCCACCTCGTCGACGGGTCGGTCGAGAGTGACGTGGCTCAAGGGGTGAGAGGCGGCGTCGGGCACGACCGGTGAGGCCCAGCTGGGTGGCCGCCGCCGCGGTCATTCTGGCCGCGTCCTCCCCGGTGAGCTCGCTCCTCGGACAGCGGCCGGAGCTACGTGGCTACGGCATGGCGCTCGGCATGTTCGTCGGGAGCTCGGACTTTGCCGATCCCGGCTTCTCGAACTTCGAGCGCTTCCGCGTCATGGCCTCCTGGCGCTCGGGCCCCGTCCGGCTCGAGGGTGCGTACGAGCACACGCTCACGGTCCGCGAGGCAGGCACCTCCGGCGCGGCGCTGATTACCGCCGGCGGGGTGACGTCCAACGGAGACTGGCTCGACATCGGGGGCCAGATCGAGGAGACGGCGTCCCTTTCCTGGCTGCACCGGGTCGACCGTCTGATCCTGGGTCTCGACCTGGGCGGCAGCACCGAGCTGATCGTTGGGCGGCAGCCGGTGTCCTGGGCCACCACCCTCGTGTTCACGCCGGCCGACCCCTTCTCCCCCTTCGACCCGTCCGACCCCTTCCGCGAGTACCGCCAGGGTGTGGACGCCGTGCGGCTTCGCGTCTATCCCGGTCCCGTGAGCGAGATCGACGTCGTGATTCGGCGGGCCGACTTCGGTTTTCAGGAGGCGACCACCGCCGCCCTGCGCGGCTCGACCAGTCTACGCGGCTGGGACCTGTCCGCCTGGGCCGGCGTGGTGCACGACCGGGGAGCGGCAGCCGCAGCCGTCTCCGGTGCCGTTGGCACCTGGGCCGTGCGAGCCGAGGCCACGCTTCGCGACTACGAGGAGCTCGGGGCCACCGTCCGGACCGCCGTCGGCGTGGACCGCCGCTTCGCTGTGGCCGGGCGGGACCTGTACCTGATCGTGGAGTACCTGCACGACCAGTTGGGCGTCCAGCGACCTCGCGAGATCGCCGAGTTGGCCCGGTCGGATGCCGCGCGTCGCGGCGAGCTACAAGCGCTCGGTCGCGACGAGCTCGCGGTCCAGGCCTCGTATCAGCTTCACCCACTCGTCGGTGTGGGCGGCCTCGGGCTCATGAACCTTCGCGACCGCAGCCTCCTCATCGCCCCCTCCGCGTCGTACTCCGCGTCGTCGAGCGTGTCCGTGGCGGGAGGGCTCTTCCTCGGCCTGGGGGACGGAGGTCTCGACACCGTGGGCGGGCCGCGGTCGGAGTATGGGGTCGTCCCGGGCGTGGCCTACCTGGCGCTGAGCTGGTTCATGTGAACGGCGACCCTCGCGCGGGGCCTGCGGTCGCCAGCGCGGATCAGGGGTCCAGGATCGAGTTGAGCAGTAGCGCGAGCCGAGCGGCACCCTTCCGCAGTTGGCGCTCCACCGTCACGATGTGGCGGTCGAAGTAGAGCTGCCCCACGTATCCGCCTGAGGTCTCGACGTCGCCGTAGACCTCGTCCTCGACGATCTGATAGGACTCGTCGGCCCACACCAAGGGTTCGAGAGAGGTCCAGCGCGCCTCGTCGATGGGGCGGATCCGGCTTGCGAGCTCCGTGGCGTACGCCCTCCAGTCACGGTCCTGATGCTCGATGAAGAACGCGTCCCAGACCTCGTGCAGGTTGTGGCCGCCCTCGCCCATGATCGACACGGACGTGTCGTTGCCCCCGCGGTCGTCGCCGTAGCCGGAATGGAGCGGCTGGTGGATGTCGCCCACGAAATGGCCGAGGAACTTGAGGGCCTCCAGGCGGCGCTCGTCCGCCGAGGACAGTCTGAGGGAATCCGCGAACTCGGCGATTGCATCCACCACGCACGGGCGGGGGGCTCTGCCCTCCCGGCGCTCGGTACAGGAAGCGGCATCGACGCCGATCGCGCCACGGGGCGTGTTCACGTAGTGAGACGGCGTGTAGACGGCGAAGCGCCGGAGCTCGGGCTCGTCGCGCATCCGGGAACGAATGTCATCCGCCCAGACGCAGGCATCCGCAAAGGACTCGTAGGCGGGATCGAGCGAGATCAGGCGATCCACCTCGGCGCGGGCGGCAGGACTGAGCCGTTCCACGGCCATCTGGCACACGATGCGATGGCCGACCCCGCTCCATGGCAGCGGTGAGACCTCGGACGGAGGGGACGTCGCGAGGCCGAGCGCCAGCATCAAGACGGCTGAGCCGGGATGGATCATGGGTGCTCCTTGGCTGGTCCGATGGCGGGCCCCCGGGCCGGCCGAGCCCGGCGACCGCCGACGGCGCGTCCCGACTCCCACGACCGTCGGCGAACGACGGCCCGTGACCCGATCGGTCGAGTCTACTAGGATAGCGCATGCGTGTCTTCCCGAAGCTCGTCTGCGCCGCGCTCGCCGCGATGCCCCTCTGGGCCTCCTGCGCTCCCGCGACCGACTCGGACGACCAACGATTCCGGGTGGCGGTGGCCCGCTTCCAGCACGAGACCTGCACGTTCTGCCCGGGTGGCGATACCGAGATCGAGGACTGGCACCGCGTCAGCCCGCCCCTCTCAGGCGAGGACCTGCTCCGGTCGGGCTCTTATGTCCGGGGATTCGTCGACAGAGCGCGAGAGTTCGGCGACGTCGACCTGATCGGGCTCACCTCGCCTGTGGGTGTGTTCGGGGGTTCGTCGCGCAGCTGGAACTCGGAGGAGACCTTCGAGCACTTCCTGGGGCTCATGCTCGAGGACCTGCGGGCCTCGATGCCGGTTGATGGCGTCTACCTCGCGCTGCACGGGGCTATGGCCGTCCGGGGGGTGCCCCGGCCCGAGGCCGAGATCGCCCGCCGCTTTCGCGAGGTTGTGGGACCGGACGTGCCCATCGCGGGGACGTTCGACCTGCACGGGAACGAGGACGCGGAGTTCCTGCGCTGGGCCGATTTCGCGTTCGTGACCAAGCGCTATCCGCACTACGACGCCTACATCCAGGGCGAGCGCGCGGCGCGCGCCGTGCGAAACGTCATGCGCGGCGAGTATCGGTCTACGAGAGCCACCCGCAAGCCCGGCATCATCAACGCCACGGTCCTGCAGTGGACGGGACAGTCACCGTCGATGGACGTAATGGAGCGTGCTCGCCGCTGGGAGTCCCGAGAGAACGACGCGTACGTTTCCGTGTTTTATGGATATCCCTGGTCGGACGTCCCCGACGTGGGCGCGACCGTCCACGTCATGACCAACGGCGACCAGGAGCTCGCGGACCGGATCGCGGACGACATGAGCGATTTCATCTGGCGCATGCGGGAGGGACTGGCCCTGGGAACGTACCCCATGCCCGACGAGGCCGCGCGCCTCGTGGCCGGCGCCATCGCGAACGGGGAGACACCCATCGCGGTCGGGGACCACAGCGACAGGCCGGGCGACGCCACCCACATCCTGCGGGCGTTCGAGGCGGCGGGAATCGGTGGCGTCCTGTACGGGACCATCTCCGACCCGGCGGCGCTCGCCGCCCTGGAGGAGGCGAACGCCAGCCCCGGCGAGCCGTTCGATCGCGCGATCGGCGGCTTCACGCCTTCGGGTGGCGTACCGGCCCCGATCTCGGGAACGCTCCTATACCTCGGCGAGGGGCTCGGCTACGACCGGATCGCCGTGGTCGCGTTCGGCAGAGGGAACGTCGTCTTCATCACACCCGCATATTCACAGGTGCTCTATCCAGACGATTTTCGCATCGGCCCGGTGAACCCCGACGACTTCGACGTGTTCGTGGTGAAGTCGCGAGTCCACTTCCGGCGAGGTTTCGACGAAACCGGGTACGCCGCCACGATCCTCGTCGTCGAGGCGCCGGAGCCGTTCGTGGGCACCACGTTCCTCGACGCTCTTCCGTACGAGAACGTGGACCTCTCCCAACTGTACCCGTACGGGACACCGCCGGGGCGCGAATAGGTTTGAACCCGCCGCACCCGTCGTCGGTCGTCCGCGCCGGCGCGATCGTCCTGGCCGTGGCCCTTTCGACAGGGTGCAATCACCGGCGGCCATATTATGGCCTCGTGGGGCCTCCGGTGGCGGCCCCCGTCCCGGCGGCAGCGGACATCGCGAGTCGCGTGCTCCTGATTGGTGACGCCGGCGAGCCCGCGGTCGTGGGGGAACCCGTGCTGCGCGTCCTTTCGGACACGGCCGCCCATCTGGCCGCTCGCACGACCATCGTGTTCCTGGGTGACAACGTCTACCCCGCGGGACTCACCCCGCAGACCCGCACTCAGCCCACGACCACCAGAAAGCTCCAGGCCCAGATCGACGCGGTGGCTCCGGGGGCGGAGGGGATATTCATCCCGGGAAACCACGATTGGGCCAATGCGCGCGAAGCCGGGCTCCAGGCCATCCAGAATCAAGCGGCCTACCTGGAGGGCAGCGGGGCCAATGTCAGGATGATCCCCCGGGCAGGCTGTCCGGGCCCGACGACGACGGACCTGCGCGGTCTCGAGTTGATCGCTCTCGATACCCAGTGGTGGTTGCACCGGCACGCCAAGCTCACCGACGAATGTCCATCGGGACCCGATACCGCGGACGTCACGCGCACTCTCCGTGGCCTCATGGATGGGAGCGGCGCCAACCGCGTGGTGGTGGCCCACCACCCGTTGGAGACGGCGGGCTCGCACGGCGGGTTCTTCCCCTGGTCCAACTACGTGTTTCCGCTCACCGCCATCGACGGACAGGGGCTCTGGCAGTGGTTCCCGGCGCAGGTGGTGCTGGGTATGGCCGTGGGAAGCTGGAGCAGCGGAGCGGGGGTCGTCGTCGGCATCGCCGGTAGCATCGCCCACCAGGTCGCGCGCTGGTTCGGGCTGACCCGGCAGGACATGGCCTCCCGCCACTACGACCACATGGCGGATCAGATCACTGCCGCCGTGTCGGTCAATCCACCGCTGGTCTACGCTGCCGGACACGACCACGGCCTCCAGGTGCTCTGCGGGCGGCCCGGTGAGCCGGTCTACCAACTCGTGAGCGGGCTGGGCTCGGCGGTGAAAGCCATGCCCGTGGGGCACACGTCACGGACCCTGTTCGCGCACTCGGCCCCCGGTTTCATGGCCATCGATCTGCTCAGGGACGGCAGCGTCCTACTCCGCGTGATCGAGACGGCTCCCCGTGGGGTCGTCTACTGGCGCTGGCTGGCGGAAGAGGGAGTGCCCGTGGAGTGCGAGCCGCCCGCGCAGTCGCTGTTCAGAGTTCGCCCTGACCGGTAGCGCGTCCCCGGAGCCGCGCCCACCCGGCGCCGGCGTGGCGCCACGCCATCTCCACCGACAGATTCGGACCGTGCGCCGGTCCAGAGGCCGACCCTGCCGGGGATCGGCGCCCATCCAGGCACCGCGACCGAATGGAGGTCACCCGGACATGCACCGCGCCCCAACGATCGGCTCCCCGTCCCGGCCACTGCCCGTCCTGCTCCTGCTCCTGCCGGTCCTGCTCCCGGCCGCACCCCTCGGCGGACAGGCCACGCCGGACGGGTACGTCCTCCCGCCGCAAGCGGTTCAGGACGCGTTCGCCACCGACAAGAACTTCGTGACGCTCGACCACCCCAGCCCCGCGGGCACGCACTTCCTGGTGCACCATGAGACCGAGCTCTCGACGTTGGAGCGGATGGCCGAGAACACCTACCGCCTGGCAGAGCTCGAGATCCGGCCGCAGCGAGATCGCCTGTGGCATCTCGACACCTACGGCTTGGACGGACTTCGGATCTACTCCCTGGCAGACCGGGAGTTCAGGGACGTCCAGGTACCCGAGGGCGCCTTTCTGAGCGACCTCATGTGGTCCCCGACCAGCGACCGGGTGGCCTTCCTCCTGCACGGTCCAGCACAGACCGAGGTTTGGACCGTTCCGGCCACCGGCGGGCGCGCGGCCCGCCTCTCCGGGGATCGCGTGCTGGCCACGCTGGGCACGGGCGCCGGCGGCCAGGGGAGCGCTCCGTCACGCATGCTGCAGTGGACGCCGGAGGGATCGCTGATCACGCTCCTCGTCCCCCGCGACCGCGGGCCTGAGCCATCCGCGCGCGCGGTGCCGGGCGGCCCCGTAATCCGACGCACCCGGGACGATCGGACACCCAACCCCACCTACCCGAATCTGCTGCGCACGCCCCACGACCAGGACCTCTTCGAGCACTTCACCACGAGCCAAATCGCCGAGATCGGCAATGGGCGCACTCGCCGGATCGGCGCGCCCGGTATGTACGAGTCGATCTCGGTGAGCCCGGACGGGCGCTACATCCTCGCGACGCGGATCACGCGCCCGTTCTCGTATATCACGTCCTATCGCGGGTTTCCTCGGGTCACGGAGGTGCTGGACCGGGACGGCAACGTCCTGGCCACGCTCGACGAGCAGGAGCTGCGGGAGGGGCGGGGCCGCGGCGGTCAGGGTGCGGGAGACGGGGCGCGCGGTTGGTCGTGGCGCCCGGACGGATCGGGGCTCTCGTTCCTGAAGCGGGCGGCGGCGGGACCGGAGGCCGACGAGGCCCAGATGGACGAACGCGACCAGCAGCGGCCGGATCGCGTCTACCTGCTCCCACCCCCCTTCGACACGTCCTTCGCCGGCGTGATCGCCGAGAGCGCCGACCCGATTCAGGACGCGCTGTACTCGCTCACGGGGTCTGCGACCTTCGCCACCGTGCGACGAGACGGTCGTACGGCGCTCGTCGGCTGGGAGCACTCGGGCCAGGTGGGTCCGTCCGGAATCCCTTCCGCCGATCTTCCCCAACGCCGAATCTTGGTGGAGTGGTACGATCCGGACGAGATCCTGGAGCTGCCCGGCACGCTGTGGACGGCGCGGACGGGCAACGGCCTCGAGTATGCCCGTGTCTCCTCGGACGGACGGTTCGCCTTCCTGGAAGGACCAGGATACGCGGAGGACCTCCGTCCACAACCGTTCGTCGATCGCATCGCGCTCGCTGACGGCTCGACGACCCGCCTCTTTCAGGGAGCCAAGGACTCGTTCGACCGTCCGCTCGTCCCGGTCGCCCCGGACGGAAGCCGGCTGGTCGTCAGCCGGGAGGGCGTGCACGACTTCCCGGACAGCTACCTCTGGTCCGCGGACGGGACCTGGGAGAATCTGACCAACAACGTCGATCCGTTCCCGGAGGTCACCGCGGCCAAGCGAGTGGACTTTTCATTCGAGCGTCGCGACGGACTCGAGATCCGCGGGCGCATCTCCCTGCCGGTGGACTACGTGGAGGGGACCAGGGTTCCCGCCATCTTCTGGACGTATCCGCGCGAGTACCGTGACAAGGACGACTTCGAGAACGCCACGATCCGGTCCAGGAACCTCAACGCGCACAGCCAGCTCAGTTGGCTCCGCTGGTCGGACATCTGGCTGCTCAACGGATATGCGCTCGTCTATCCGGACATCCCGATCGTGGGCGAGAACTACAACGACTACTACATCTCGAACATGGTGGACGGGATGTACGCGGCCGTGCGCGAAGTGGACCGGCTGGGGTACGTGGACATCGACCGAATCGGGCACGGTGGCCACAGCTACGGGGCGTTCGCCACGGCCAACTTCCTCGCGCACACACCGTACTTCAAGGCGGGCATCGCGGGCGACGGCGCCTACAATCGCACCCTGACCCCCCAGGGGTTCCAGGCCGAGCCCCGGAATATCTGGGAGGCACCCGACGTCTACATCGAGATGTCGCCGTTCTTCAAAGCCGACCAGATCAACACACCGCTCCTCATGTACCACGGAGCGGACGACAACAACACGGGCACCTTCCCCGTTCAGTCGGAGCGCCTGATGCAGGCGCTTCAGGGCCTCGGCAAGACCGCGGTGTTGTACCTCTACCCGTTCGAGTCGCACACGCCGCGGGCCATCGAGAACAACCTGGACATGTGGGCCCGTTGGCTGGATTGGTTCGACCGCTACGTCAAAGGCGAAGGCGGAACGGGGGTCGCCTCGGACGCGCGCTGAGACCCCGGTTGCGGGTCAGCGAGGCTCCGCGGGCGGGCCTGACGCTTCTTCCTGCGCGACCGCCCGGCCGGCGGCCGGCACCAGGCCGCGCTCGATCAGGACCCGCGCCATCTCCCGACCCATCCGGTCGGCGCCCTCGTCGTTGAAGTGCATGGGGTCCCGGTACCCATAGAGCTCGGGTCCCACGATGCCGAATGAGCCGGTGGGAATGAAGAGCACGCCGCGCTCGGCGGCCACCTCTTCCAGGATCCCACGGTAGCGCACGTGCATCCGCAGCGCGCTGTCCGGCTCCACGTACGGCCGCGCGTTCCGCCAGATCGACTGAATCGCCGTATCGGGCTCCTGGGTGGCGTCGGACCCACTCACGTGCAAGGCCTGTACGAGCGCCACCTCGGTTCCGAGCGATTCCGCCAACGCCACGAATGAAGTCACGTCGCGACGATACTGGTCCTCGCCGCAGCGGAGTGGCTGAGGCCGTGGCGGAAGTTGCGGCCCGTCGGTCTCCATCCGCTCGGCCACGGCGGGCCGAGCCCCCGACCGTGAGAAGCGGATCGCCGCGAGCCGCGACTTCACCTTGTTGTACAGCTCGGAACGCTGCTGGAGCCAGGTAGTCAGCCGACCCTCCGGCAGCACCTGGGCGGGGCGGTCACCCGAGACGGTGCGGCGCCCCTGGATGCCGCAGCTGACGTCGTTGTGACCGCTCAACAGCAGGATCAGATCCGGACGGAACTGGAACAGCTCCATCTGCAGGCGGATGATGTTGTCGAACACGGTATAGCCCGGTACGCCCGCGTTGAGCACCTCGACGGCGCTTCCCGGCCGCTCGGCCTCCAGCCAATGCTCGAGGCGGGCTGGCCACGTAAGGGCGTCCCCAGTCACCTGGGTCTCGAACGTGGTGGACGCCCCGACCGCGAGGATCCGGAACGTGCCCGGCGCCGTTTCCAGGTCGATCTCTGGGCCGCGCAGCCCATGGGCATTCAACCGAAACCAACCGTAGTAGTCCAGATTGCGGACCAATGCGGTCCGCAGGCGATTGTGCCGGTAGAACGCCGAGGGGACGTTGCCGGGCACACCACTACGATTCGCTTCCCGGTAGCGCACTGCCGCCTCCGCCAGCACCACCAGGCCACCGCAGACGACCAGCGTGAGGAGGCCCATGATCCACGCCAGACGGCGTGACCGACGCCTCGTTCGATCCTCCGATCCATCCTGCTTCAATCGGGCCTCGGTCCCGCTCATCGCTCCAGAGCCTCCGGCGCTGATCCATGATCGCGGGGGACGAAAGTAACACCACTGCCAGGAAACCCGCCCTCCGGGAGACCCGTAGGGCCTGGCAGGTCGGCGCGGTACGCAGGCCGCGCCCGAGGTGCCCACTGCGACGGAGTTCGTCGTGCACGCAATGTTCCAGCACGTGC
>JAHEKN010000077.1 GCA_024638305.1 Gemmatimonadota bacterium
TGGAGGTCGAGGTGGTGCGCGGCATAGTGCGTGATCTGGGTGATCGCGAAAACGAACACCAGGTCGAAGAACAGCTCGACGAAGGTCGCGCCCTGGTCGTCTGGAGAGACGATCGACTTCTTGCTCATGGCGGCGGAAGCTACCGGGCTGCCTGGCCTGGGCAAGCGGGACGCCCCCGCAAAGCGTCACACGATTCCACTCCCGATCGTTCTTCGGGAACGAGGGTCGCGCGGGCCTTCGGGATCGCGGAGTCGTAAATGCGCGAGGCCGACGAAAGGGAGATTCGGGAGGGAGCGTGGGCTTCGATCCGCATGCGGATCGGGCTGCTCGCGCTCGGCGTGGCCCTGGCGGGTTGCGCCGGGGATCCGCCGGAGCGGATTCCACCCGGCGTGTGGGGAGGCGTCGGCCTCGCGCTGACCGTGGCAGACGAGGGCGCCGCGGCCGAGTTCGATTGTGCCACCGGCGTCGTGCCCGAGCCGCTCGCGTTGGACGCTTCGGGCCGATTTGCGATCCGCGGAACCGTGACGCTCGGCCACGGCGGACCGGACCGGGAGGGCCAGGAGCCCGACGTCCGCTCGGCAGTCTACGAGGGTTGGCTCGACGACGACCTCCTCCTGCTGTCGGTCCGGATCGAGAACGTCAATTCCACCGGTGAGGCGTTCCGGCTGAGGCGGAATGATCCCGGTGTGTTGCGCAGGTGTCTCTGACGCGCGCGGAAGCGTACGATGGGGAGACGTTCCCGTAACGGAGGCTGTCCATGCGCGCGTTCCCCCGCCCCCCGCTCGCCGCCTTCCTGTCCAGCGCCGCTCTGCTCGCCACCATCGCCGCGTGTGCGCCCGACCTCTACCCCGACCCACCGCCGACGCGGGTGGACGTGGTGGCCGACACGTTCCACGGGGTCGTGTTCGAGGATCCCTACGACTGGCTCGAGGACCAGGACTCGCCGGAGACACGCGCGTGGATCGCCTCCCAGAACGAGTATGCGGAGTCCATCGTCGGGGATACCGAGCTGCGCGCGCGGCTCCGTGCCCGACTCACCGAACTCATGGACCTTCCCGACATCGGGTCTCCCCGCCGTGCGGGAGACTCGGAGATCTTCTCCCTTCGTCGGGTGGGTGAACCAATCGAGACGATCTACCGCCGTGCGGCTCCTCCCGAAGGCGAGGATCGCCCCATCGACCCAGCGGAGGATTACGAAGTGGTGCTCGACCCGCTGTCGTTCTCCGCGGACGGCACCACGTCGCTGGACGTGGTGGACATAAGCGCCGATGGGGACTTGCTGCTCTACGCGGTGCGCGACGGCGGTCAGGACGAGCGCTCTTATCACGTCCGGAACCTCGACACCGGGGAGGACCTGCCCGACCACCTACCGAACGCGCTGTATTCGAGCGTCTTCTTCAGTCCCGACGACGAAGGCTTCTACTACAGCGCCCGCTCGCGGGTCACGGGGGCGCGTGTGCGCTACCATCGCCTGGGGACGGCCACGGCGGATGACCCGGTGCTCTTCGGCGAGGGGTACGGGCCCACGGCGTTCGTGAGCGTGGAGCTGATCGACGACGACAGCAAGCGGCTCTACGGCGTGCAACACGGCTGGGCCCGGTCGGAGGTCTGGGTGGAGGACCTCGCGGCGGGCACCCCGCCCGTGCCGATCGTCCGGGACGAGCACGCCCGGTTCTACACCCGCTGGACGAATGGGCGGCTCTTCATGCGGACCGACCTGGACGCGTCCAACAACCAATTGCTCGCGGTCGATCTCGATCGCCCTGAGCGGGAGCACTGGGAGGTCGTGCTGCCGGAGGCGGACAACGTCCTCGAGGACTTCGACATCATCGGCGGCAAGCTGTATGCGACCTATCTACAGGACGTCTCCACCCGGATCCTCGTTTACGAGATGGATGGGACGCCGGCCGGCGAGGTGGACGTTCCACCCTTTCACGCCGCGAGCATCGGTGGCGGCGGGGAGGGCAAGGCGACCCTGAGCGTCCGTGGCCATCTGATGCCCACGACCGAGTACGAGCTCGATCTTCAGACAGGGGTCCGCACCGTCACGGAGGCGCCCAAGGAGCCGTTCGACGGAACCGGCTTGGAGGTGAGCCAAGTGTGGCGGACCTCACGGGACGGCACCCGGGCCCCGATGTACGTGGTGCATCGCGCCGGCATTGAGTTGGATGGATCCCACCCCACACTGCTCTATGGGTATGGCGGCTTCTACTCGGCCCAGCGGCCGGGATTCTCCGCGTTGGCGGCCGCCTGGCTCGAGCTGGGCGGCGTGTATGCCGTGGCGACCCTCCGGGGAGGGAGTGAGTACGGAGAGGACTGGCACCGCGACGGCATGCTCGAGAACAAGCAGAACGTGTTCGACGACTTCATCTCGGCGGCCGAGTGGCTGATCGAGAACGGGTATACCAGCCCGGAGCACCTGGCCATCCGGGGATCGAGCAACGGGGGGCTGCTGGTCACTGCTTCGCTCACCCAGCGCCCCGACCTGTACCGGGCCGTATCGGTGGGCTTTCCGGACATCGACATGCTGCGGTTCTGGACATTCACCGACACCAACAACATGCCCGCGCTGCTCGAGTACGGGGACGCCTCGAAGCCGGAGGAGTTCGAGTTCATCCGTGGGTACTCTCCGTACGACGCGGTGAGGAGCCGAACCGACTATCCGGCGGTGTTCTTCCATACGGGGGACCTGGACACTCGCGTACCGCCTCTGCAGGCCCGGAAGATGGTTGCCCGCTTGCAGGCGGCCACGGCCTCCGACCTGCCCGTCACCCTGACGTACGACGAGCGGGCGGGGCATGCCGGTGGTAGGACGGTGCAGACCCGGATCGAGGACACGGCCATGGAGCTGGCGTTCCTCATGTCGATGGTGCGGCCGCCGGCGGAGGAGGGCGGGGGCTAACGCCGCGCACTCCGGGCGCGCGCCCAAGGACGTCGCGCCACCACGGCTCTAACGAGCGGGCAGGGCGTCTACCGCAACGCCCAGGATCAGATCGGCGACCCGCTCGTTTCCGGCGGGCGCGAGATGGACGTAGTCGAGCCATACGGTCGGATCGGCCTGCACCAGGCTATCCGCGAGAAAATGGAGCTCCGGGTAGACGCCCGCGGTGTCTCGTACGGCCTCGTACGTAGCTTTGATCAGGGATTCGCGTCCGTCGAACGATCCGGCCCCGGGCACGGCCGCGGCCTGGTCGGCCGAGCGACCCCAGTCGGCGTAGGGCTGCCAGAAGAACGCGAACGCGAATCCCTCACGCTCGGCCAGACCCCGCACGGCCTCGTAGTTGGTCAGGTAGGCATGCAGCGCCTGGCGTGACCGCTCGGGCACGTCCTCCTCGTCCAGGCTCCAGCGGGGTGCGGCCGGCGGGGCGCCTCGGGTTGCGACGCGTCGCAGGAGCCGACCAGTCGCTGTCCCCGCGAGGGCGGACCGAACGGCGCTCGATTGCTCACCGCCCTCGAACTTGGCACTGACCTCGTCCACCATGTAGTGAGCGCCGGGGTCGCCGGTCTCGAACAGTGCCGAAGCGTCGTTGAAGCCGTTGAAGAAGACCGCCAGGTCGATCCGGTCCCCCGACTGGAGGAGCCGAACCAGCTCGATGACGTCCTGGGTCGACACGAAGCCGTTCTGGGCCCGGTTCTGCACGCATACCGGGCGGGATCGATCCAGAAGCTTGGACTGGAGGAAGGCGCCGATGGTGCCATCGTCGGGAACACCCCAGCCCCAGAGCGCCGAGCTACCGAACAGCACGACCCGATACGAGTCTTCGCCGCAGGCCGAGCCTGGCGTGTGGCGCAGCCCGTCCCGATCGATCTGGATGTGCGTGCCCCGGAAGGGGGCGGCTCTCCAGATCACGTAGGGGTGATAGCGCTCGGGCCCCATGCTGGCCTTCTCCTCCTCCCAGAAGGCGTCCGCCCAGGGCTTGTCCGCGAAGTAGGGGTTGGCGCGCGCCACCTCGAACTCGACCGCGGCCGGGCCCTCGTCGGATCCGAGCACCATCTCGACCGCCGTCGCCCCGACTTCGACGAAGGCCAGCGCGACGATCGTGTTCAGGACGACGAGCGCGGTTCCTCGATAGGCCGCCACCCGCTTGTTCCCGAGCATCCCCGCTGTCATCGCCAACAGCGAGATCGTCAGCAGCACCCCTTGGCTTCGTCCGATCTGCACCTCTGGGAGGTTGCCGAGCTCGGGAAGAAGTGCCACCACCAGGAGCAAAGCCCCCAGCCCGAGAAACGCGCGCCTTACCGTGCGCTCGCTCAGGGTATCTCCGGACGGATCGCCCCGGGAAGGTCCACGTTCGCTTGAGTCACTCACCGCGTCGGCATTTCTCCGGCGTGGGAAACGGCCCGGCCCCCTATCGCGGGCCCGTGGGCGTCACGTCGGCCAAGATAGCTGCGTGATCGTCGCCTGCGGCAAGCTTCGCGCCGATCCGCCGCACCGCTGCGACCCCCGTGAGGCTGAGGAAGGCGACACTCATCGTCCGTCCGGCGAGGAACGCAATGCACGCGGCCGTGACCCCGACCACGCCCATCAGCTCGCTGGCGATCGGGAAGACCGAGGCGATGGTGCCCACTTCCAGTATCGTGGCCACCGTGATCGGGCGCGTCTCGTTGGCCATCACCATGACGGCCCTTAGGAGCGAAAGGAAGACGGAAAGGAAGGGTACGGGGAAGAGGATGAGCGTGGGCAGGATCGCGTAGGCCGCGAGCTCGGGCGTGAGACCCGAGACGGTCACGAACCAGAGACCCGCCAAGGGGGTCAGCGCCACCAGCGCGAGGCCAGCCGACGTCACCAGACCGAGCGCGGTCGCGAAGCGGCGGAGCTCGGGGAGGTGTCGGAAGCGGACACCCATGAGCGCGATGGCAGCCTCCTGGAACGCGAGTCCTACGGAGCGGAAGAGGAAGGCCAGCGCGTTCACGACCGGGAACACGGCGAGTGAGATGATGGGCTCCGGAGCGCGACCCATGAAGAAGGTGAGCATGGGATGAGCGGCGAAGCCGATGAAGGAGGTGAGCGCGAGGGGCAGGTAGAACCGGAAGATCGCGGGGAAGTAGAGGGGCGCTTCGGTGACCGGCGTTGCCAGGACACGCTCCACCGACGATCGCGCCATGACGCGACTCGCGATCGCTTCCCCCGTCACCCCGACTGTCAGACCGGCCGCGCCGACGTACGCGCCCGGCAGCTCCGTCAGGTAATAGAGCCCGAACGCCGTGGCCGTCATGCCCACGAGTCTCACGATAGTGCCTACGGCCACCAAACGCGTACGGCCGTCCCGGATCAGCAGGCCCTGGTAGAAGCGTCGATACCCGATCGCCGCCGGCCATGGCAGCAGGATCCAGAGGGCACCGTACGTGAGACGGGCGATATGGTCCGGGACGCCTACCAGGCCCGGCACCAGCGCGTCGAACACCGGAGGCATCAGCACCAGCAGCAGGATGCCCGTCACCCCGGCGTTGAGCGCGTAGGCGAACGTCCGCAGGCGACGGTAGCGGTCGCGATCCTCGGCAAGCGCGGTGGACGCCGTCATCAGCATCACGACGGGCGACTCCACCAGGAAGGCGACTGCCAACATCACGCCGTAGGCAGCCAGGTTGAACGTCGCGTCCGGGAGACGCGCGATCACGGCCGCCAGGATGGGGCCCTCCGCCGCCATCATCACCCACGTCGCCGCCAGGGGCACCCAGAACCGGAAGATGGAGGCCTGGGAGCGTCGAGTGTGCGCTTGCTTCAAGTTCGACCGCGAGGGAGACGTGGCGGTGAGGGTTACGACCATGCATGACCCCGGGGGCACCACTAGGTTCACCCGAACGCCGACGCCCCGCTGCCGCGTCGCACCCCTCACCCGTGTCGAGCGCCCACAGCCAGGGGCGGAGGCCGACCATGACTCCCTCACGTTTCGTGCGGTGCCGGCCCCGGCATTGGGCCTGTCGTGCAATCCTGCTGCTCGCGACGAGCGTTCCCTTGGCGGCGTGCGATCAGCCCGCCGAGGGCATCGTCCTCCGGACATCGCGCGTGCTCGACGGGACGGGGGAGGTGTTACTCGACCGCGACCTGGTCATCCACGGCGGCCGGATCCTGGAGATTGTCCCGGCGGGTGAAGGTCGGGGGGCCGAAGTCGTGGATCTGACCGGTTGGACCGTGCTGCCCGGCCTGATCGACACACACGTGCACATCGGTTGGCATTTCGACGAGACCACCGGCCGCCTCGCGGATACCGATGGCGAGACGGCCGACGAGATCCTCCGTCACGGAGCCGCCAACGCACTCGCCACGCTCCGGGGAGGGGTTACAACGGCTCAGAGCATGGGGTGGGAATCGGACGCCAGCCTCAGGGAGGCCATCGCGGCCGGCAACGTAGCCGGTCCGAGAATCCTCACGTCGCTGGGCTCGCTCTCCGAGCGGACGGGCGATGCGGAGGCGCTGCGCGCTGCCGTGCGCGATTTCGCCGAGCGTGGCGCGGACGTCATCAAGATCTTCGCGTCGGCGAGCATTCGGGTCGGTGGGACGCCCACGATGTCGCTCGAGCAACTCCAGGCGGCCTGTGGCGAGGCCCGCTCGCTGGGCCTTCGGACCGCTGTCCATGCGCATGGCCCCGAGAGCGCACGCCGGACCTCGGAGGCCGGATGCACCGTCGTGGAGCACGGCGCCCTACTCGACCGGGCGACTCTGGAGGTAATGGCCGCCAACGGCACGTATTACGACCCCAACATCGACCTGATCTTCCGGAACTACTTCGAGAACGAGGATCGCTATCTCGGGGTGGGCAGCTACACCGCGGAGGGTTTCGCGCAGATGCGCGCAGCGGTTCCGCGGGCTTTGGCCGCGTTCCGTGAGGCGCTCACGGTGTCGGATCTCAAGATCGTGTTCGGCACGGACGCCGTGGCGGGTGCGCACGGACGGAACGCCCAGGAGCTCGTCTACCGGGTGCGGGAAGGCGGCCAGGCTCCGATGGATGCCGTGGTGTCCGCCACCTCACTTGCTGCTCGCTCGCTCGGCCTGGACGGTGAAATCGGCAGGATCGCGCCGGGGCTGGTTGCCGACCTCATCGCCGTGAGCGGCGACCCGAGTGTCGACATCGCCGCCCTGACGCGCGTGGAGTGGGTGATGTATCAGGGCCAGGTATCGGGCACGGGCGGAGGTGGGTGACCCGTCTGGAACGGAGCGGGCGTCGGGCCATGCCCGACGCCTCGCTCCTTCCGTCCCGCTCCGGCTACCTCCCCATCCACTCCTCGAACGAGCACGCCGGAGCCACCGCGTCCAGCCATCCGCTCGCGAACGCTCCACCGAACGGCGCGCTCCAGCTCCAGCCACCGCCGAGCAGCACGCCGTGCGCACCTAGCAGGTAGTCGGGTGCCGGCTGCCCAATGGGCGCGCCCGGCGGCGCGTCCGGAGTGCCCGGCATGCTGTAAGTCTCCGCAGGACGGGACAGGAACCTCTCGATGTCCATGACCGCGAGACGCAGGTGGGCGAGCTCCGGATCGATGTCGGCCTCGGCACTCCGGATCGCGCTGCCGCTCGATTCCTCCAGCAGGTGCGCCGCCCGCTCCAGATTGGCCGTGGCGATCGCCCGCACCTGCGGCATGGACGCACCGGCCGCGAGCGCCATGACCCGGTCGAGCACCACCCTGCGCACGGCCCGCCGGATTTCCGCGTGATACGGGGTGTCGGAGGGATCTCCCGCCGTCGCGCGGGCGAGTCCGTCGATCACGTCGCCAAGGCCGGGAAGCGCCGGGTCGAGGGCGTGCTGCTGGACCAGACGGGCCGCGCGCGACGGCTCCAGGAGCTGAGACACCGTGTGGTCGGCCGCCACGACGGCCGGGGAGATCGCGTCGAACATCAGGCCGGTATAGCGGGGGAACAGCTCCCGGCTACGACCGAAGCCGCTGGGCCGGGGCGGCAGGGTGGCCAGGACGGAGGCCGGGATCGCCAGCTCGGCGGGGCGCAACGTTCGCAGGAGGGCCTCGATGGCGGCGTTCTGCGCTGCCGCCGACACCGGCTCGACCGGCTTTCGTCCGTCCCCCCGGAACGCGTAGATGTAGTTCATGCCACCGACCGTGGAGGCCGCGGCGTCCACCACGTAGCGATGGTGGAGATAAAGCGGGACCAGAGTCTCCTCCATGGTGGCCATGGGCCGCCCGGACTTGATCGCCTGCTCGCCGAAACGGTCGAGCGCGAAGCGCCGGACGTCCAGCATGCGGTGCAGCTCGGCGGCGTGGTCGGTGCCGTTCGACCACTGATCCGCGAGCGCATTGGCGGAGACGTCCTGGTTGCTCAGGTAGCGGATGTCGTCGTCCCAGGCGTCATCGAGAATCGTCTGAAGCTCGACGCCCTCGTCGGCGCCCGAAGCGAACTGCGAGTATCCGTACGCGATGGCCACCTCGTCCCACTCGCCGATGTCCACGTCGTACACTTCGGAATAGTCCAACCGTCCACCCATGAGCGTCACATAGGGGTGTGGATAGTCCATGACCGAGATGCGACCGGCCCGGCTGTCGTAGTAGTTGTGGCCCAGGCCGAGCGTATGCCCCACCTCGTGAGCGGAGAGCTGCCGGATCCGCGCGACTGCCCATTCGGCGAGCTCGGGAGGCGTCTCATCGCCGTTTTCGTAGGGCGACAACAGGCCCTCGGCGATCATGTAGTCCTGCCGGATCCGGAGTGATCCCAGCGTGACGACGCCCTTGAGGATCTCGCCGGTGCGCGGGTCCGTCACCGAGCCTCCGCTGCTCCACCCACGGGTGGAGCGGTGGACCCAGTTGATGACGTTGTAGCGGATGTCGTGGCTGCTGACGTTCTCAGGACGGATCTCGACCCGGAAGCCGTTTCGGAATCCGGCCGCCTCGAACGCCTGATTCCACCAGGCCGCCCCCTCCAGCAGTGCCGAGCGCACGGGCTCCGGCGTGCCCGGGTCCAGATAGTACACGATCGGCTCCACGGGCTCGCTGACCGACGCGCTCGGATTGCGCTTCACGAGCCGGTGTCGACGGATGAACCGTTTCGTCATCGGCTCCTCGAGGGACGCCGAGTAGTCCTCGTAGGTCATCGACCCGAAGCCGGCGCGCGGGTCGTACAACCGGGGCTGGTACTCCCCGAGCTCCGGCAGCCGCGCGAACGAGTGGTGCACCCGCAGGGTCGCCGCCGCACCGGTGGCCGCCACCTGACCGACGCCTTCGAAGGACCCGCCGCCTCCGCCGAACCCGCCCCCGCCGAACCCGCCCCCGCCTTGCCCGGGCTGCTGCACGAACGTGAGCGACACCTCCATCTCGGTGTTTTCCGGGAACCCCATTGTCATGGGCAGATAGACCGCGCTCCGACTGGTGTCGAGCCTGTACTGACCCGGCCGCAGCCTACCGGCGATGTTGGTGGCGTCCCGGATCAGGAAGTCGGTGGCGTCCACCAGCACCCTGGACCCGGTCACCGCCTCGACCGTGAACCCCCAGAGTGTCGACGGGGCGAACGCGTCCGTGACCGCCTGCACCTCCGCCGCATTGCTGCTGGACGCCCGGAACCGGTAGTTGGGCTGCACCATCAGGACCTTGGGACCGATCCGCTGGAACCGTACGGCGCGGCTGCCCTGGGATCCGCCCCTGTCCAGCCCGATGTCGTTGGACCCGAGTCCAGCGCCCAGTCCGGTCATGTGCAGGATGTCCGTGTCCCAGCGCGAGATCTCGAGCCAGAGCTTGCCGGTCGCCTCCTCCCAGAAGAGCGGCATGAAGCCGTCGATCTTTTCCATCGAGGCGGTCTTGTCCTCGATCGACGGCGGGGGTGTGGCCGCCGCCGTTCCTCGGGCCTGGGCTGACAGCTCGCCAGCCGGCGGAAGCAGGGAGAGCGCAATGAGCAACGCGGACACGGCGCCCGCTGGGCGGCGGGCCAGAGACGTCCTGGACACGGGGACCTCCTCGAGCGTTCGGTTGGGGCATGCGGCGGCGAGACGGTGATGGTAGTGGGGGGGCGACGGGAGCGGCCAGGGTGGCTGCCGACGGGGATCGCACGCGGACCGTGGAGTCGGTTGCTAGCCCGTCTCCTCGATGGGTTCCACGTAGGTGGGCAGGCCTGTCTCCTGGCGTATGACCTCGGCCAGCGAAGCAGCGGCAAGCTCGGTCCGCGCCGACACCGCGTACACGTACCGATGGGATTCCCCCGCTCCAGTCCGGACGATCACGAAGGGGGCGTATCCCGAGGCTTGCAGGCGTTGCAGCATCCGATCGGCGTTTTCCGGCACCGCGAAAATGCCAACCCGGACTCCGAAGCGTGCCGCTTCGGATGCCGTGGCCCGGGGGCCGCTCAGGATGCCAGGACGGACCGCGCGGGCCGACTCCAGCGACTCGATCGCGCGCTCCTCGCCGGCGGTGGGGCCCTGCTCCGGGGGGGCGTCCCGGGCGAGCCCGGGCGAGGCGAGCCCGGCCTCGGCTACTTCGGCTGCCTCGGCAGCGCCAGCCGCTTCCACGGGTCCAGGCTCGATGGTCGTGGCCAGCCGCACCGCCAGCGCGAAGCCGAACGCGAGCAAGAGGACGAGTGCGGTGGATGCCCCGATCAGGAGGGTGCGCACCTCCCTGGGCGAAAGCGTCGTCGAGCCGAAGTCGTCCGAGCTCATGATCGACCCTGGCCGATCCGAAGGTGAACGCCGGCATTTGAGACGCGCATGGAGCATTATGGTTCCCGACGCCCGCGACCGAAAGGAAGGCCGCCCAAGGCGGACCCTCTGCAGCCGTGCTCGCGGTTCGAAACCGTGCAGCGGGCGGATTACGGCGCCGGCAGTGCCTCCGGTCCGTCCCCCGCTTCACCGATCCGGTGGGCGTCGACTTCCTTACGAGCGAGCTCGGCGATCTTGTCGACCAGTCGCTGGAGCTTGGCCCGCTTGCGCTTCCCGGTGCCGCGGAAGATGGAACGTGCCAACCCGTAGGTGAGGCCGAGAATGACGACCGGGAAGATCACCGCGAACAGGGGAGAGCTCAGGGCCTCCAGGCCGATCGGAAGTCCTACGCCGAGCCCTATCCCGACCCCGGCGCCGCCCACGACGCCGCCGAAGAGACCACCTGCGGTCTGGTGGCGACGCTCCTCGGCCCAGATCTCCGTGCGGCCCTCCCGAGCCGAGACCGTCACCTGGAGCGAGCTGGTGTTTTGGGCGCCCCCGGCGCGCCAAGTGAGCGTGCTTCCCACCACGCTGGGCTGCCCATGGCCCAACCCCGCATTCTGGATCTCGACCAAAACGTCGTCGAACACAGAATCGGGAACTTCACCGTCGATGTGCCGCTCGGCCCTGAGGGTGAGCGCCGAGCCCAGTAGGAGCGACCAGTCTCCCGAGGCGAGATCCCCGCCTTCCAGCTCCTCGACCGCCCGGCGGATGTTGCGCGGGTCGATGCCCGCCTCAGCCGCGATTTCCTCCAGGTCGGCCAGGCTCAGTCCGCCAGCCTTCCCCGGGGAGTCGGGACCACGGGCCTGGAGCTCCGTGGCGCGGCGGAGGATCATCGCGACCTGCTTGTCGTCGTAGTCGCGGTCGTTGCTCAAGCCGAAGCCCTCCGGATTCCGTCCGCGATCGTCCGACCGCGGTCGCCAATCGTACAGTAGTCGCGCGCGCCATCATGCGGGAGGGCGCGGTGGGACCGGACGCACGTCGACGACCGTCGCCGCGCGTTGGCGATCGTGCTCGGCACGACCCGCCGATCAAGCGGATTCGGTGTTCGTTTTTCGGTAGCGACCCCCTGCGGATTCCCTACCTTCAATGGCATGAGCGAACCTGCATTGCGAGAGCTGCCACCCGACGCCGAGCTCGTCAGAGCCTTCCTGGAGGGTGATTCCGCGTACGACGGTGTGTTTTTCACCGGAGTACGGACGACCGGGATCTTCTGTCGCCCCACCTGTCGTGCACGAAAGCCCAAGCCGGAGAATGTGGAGTTCTTCCAGCGGGCCAACGACGCCCTGTTCGCGGGGTACCGGCCGTGCCTTCGCTGCAAGCCATTGGAGCCGCCGGGGCGCGCGCCCGAGTGGGTGCGCCCGCTGCTGGCCCGCGTCGAGCGGGACCCCACCTCCCGCCTTCGCGACCGCGACCTTCGCCAGATGGGGCTGGATCCCAGCCGGGTGCGGCGCTGGTTCCACAAGCACCACGGGATGACGTTTCACGCCTACCAACGGGCGCGCCGGCTGGGGAGCGCGCTCGGGCAGCTCAGGGAGGGACGGGACGTGACGAACACGGCTTTCGATCATGGTTTCGATTCGTTGAGCGGCTTCAACGCCGCCTTCGCCCGCTTCGCCGGTGCGCCTCCTACCGAGGCTCGGGAGCGCGAAGTGATTCTCGTGACGAGGATTCTCACGCCGCTGGGACCGATGGTGGCCGCAGCGTGCGACCGATCCCTCCGCCTTCTCGAGTTCACCGACCGCAGGATGCTCGAGACCCAGGTCGGCCGCTTGGTGAAGCGCACCGGTGGGGTCCTCGCGCCCGGGAAGAGCGCGATCCTGGAGCGGACCGAGATCGAGCTGGGCGAATACTTCGGCGGTGCGCGGAAGGAATTCACCCTCCCGCTCGCTCCGGCGGGGACGGACTTCCAGAAGCGCGTGTGGGAGGCCCTCGGACGCATTCCCTTCGGGGAGACGCGGAGCTACGGAGGGCAGGCCCGCAGCATCGGACGCCCCCGAGCGGTGCGGGCGGTGGCGAGTGCCAACGGGGACAACCCGATCGCGATCGTGATCCCGTGCCACCGGGTCATCGGCGCGGACGGCACGCTGACGGGCTACGGCGGAGGGCTACCCCGCAAGCGGTTCTTGCTCGACCTCGAGCGCCGGGTCGCGCATGGGGAGCTCGAGCTGGGCCTCTGATCCGACACCGCAGAGCCTGGCGGGCCGCGGCCGCGCCCAGGGAGCCTGACTCGGATCCGGGTGATCGTTCGTTCAGAACGCCTTCAAGTAGGTGAGCTTCACCACGCCGGTGCGCCGTTCCCAGCGGTCGCGGGGCTCGAGCAGGTCGCCCGTCAGATACCCGGTATCGAAGACCAGAAACAGGTCCGAGCCGGGCGTGTGGATCCAGTTGATGCGCAGGTTGGCCTGGACCACGTTCGAGACGTCGTCGAACTGTACGAGCGCGTTGGCGAAGAGTGAGCGACTGATGGCGCCCAGCACGTTGAGGCTCACCAGCGTCGTCGAGAAGTCACCGTTCTCGACCGGCAGGCTGATGTCGTTTCTCGTCACGGTGGTGCCCAGGGTGAGGTAGGGGCCCGTCTTCCAGGCCACGCCGCCCCCGATCTCGGTCCGGGTGCCGTTCCAGAAATCACCCACGGTCAGGCGCGCGCGCGGGGAGAGCGTGCGGCTCTCGTCGGTCTGCACTCGCAGCTCGACGTTGCTGAACGTGTAGTCACCCTGCGCCAGCGCCCGACCCTGGATGGCCGAGGGGCTCGTGAGACGCTCGAAGCGACGCCGCAGGTTGAGCATGACCCAGTCGCTGCTCTCGAAGGTGAACATGTTGTGGCTGAGCCAAAGCGTGCTCTGCAGGTCGCCGTTCCCGCCCGTGATCCGCTCGGTGTTGAGGGCCGTCAACATGCGCCGAGCCCAGCGACTTTGCTCGAACCTGGGGAACGCGGCAACGCCACCCTTCCAGCGACGCATGTCCCGGCGCCGCACGAACCCGAGCGACGGATCGAAGTCGGCGTCCACGCCCGTGTAGCTCGCGCTCAACAAGGCTCTGTCGTTGCGGAGCTCGAGCGCTGCAGACCCGGCGGCCGAGCTCCCGGCCTCGGAGTCGGATACGGAGGCGAACCAGGCATTGAACGAGCTGGCGGACCCGAACCGAACCTGAGCGTCGGCCCCCGCGACGCGATTGCTGCCGGCGTCCTCGTCGAGAGACGTCACGATCCCTCCGATAGTCGTTCGCGGCAGGGCGTCCATTCTCAGGCGGACGACGGAGTTCACGCCGCCCGGCAGGGGGTTGCCCCCGGCATCGCGAGCGTCGTCCGTGAAGAGGCTGAGGGCTCCGATCGAGAATCGGCCCGTCTGACCGGTCAGCCTTCCGCCGCCTACGATGTCGTTCCGGATCCCGATGCGGCGGCTGAAGAAGATCTCCGTCTCTCCCCCGTCCCCGAAGGCAAACAGACCGGCCCGCTCCAGAAAGAACTCACGCTTCTCCGGGAAGAACAGATTGAAGCGGGTCAGGTTGACCTGGACGTTGTCGGCTTCGACTTGCGCGAAGTCCGGGTTGACCGTGGCGTCCAACGTGAGGTTGGACGTGATGGAGTACTTGAAGTCCAGGCCCAGCTCGTTGAGGGTCTGGGTCGCGGTCCCGGGCAACGACTGGCGTCCCGCGATGGCGAACGGCTTGACCTCCATGTAGCGGCCGCGGCGGAGCTGCTCGAGACCGCTTAGGGTCGCGTACTGCGACACCTGGGTCAGCCCGGACCGGAATTGCTGCCCCACGTGCGGAAAGTAGACGAGCTCGTTCTTCCTCCGGATGGTGCGCTCGATCAAGATGCCCATGTCGGGCGCATCGTCCTCCGAGAAGCGGATTGTCGTGAACGGGATCGCCACTTCGAGGACCCACCCGTCTTCGGTGATGCGGGCCTCGCTCTCGTACACTCCCTCCCAGTTCCAATCGGACATCGCGAGCGACTCGTCCGTGAAGTGCGCGTCGCCTTGGGTGCCGAACGGATTGAGCTCGAAGATGTACGCGTTCCGTCCGTCGTGATACGTGTCCAACGCGATCCGCACGTTGTCGTCCTGATCGATCCCCCCGTCGCGGTGCAGGATGCTCCTGCGAATGCGGAGGGGCTCCGAGTCGTGCAGGGTCAGGCCGAAGTAGAGATGTCCCTCGTCGAAAGCGATGCGCACTTCCGTGCGCTCCGACGCCGGCGCGCCGTCCACGGGTACGCGTTGGAGGAATCCGCTGATGGGGGTGATGGTCTGCCAGACGGGCTCGTCGAGAACGGCATCGACTCGGATCGGCTCCGACGTACGCGCGGCCTGCACGATCGGGCGCCCGTTGACTCCGGCCGGCCCCGCTCCGTCGGGAGGTGATTGCGCGGCCAGGGGTCCGGATACTGGGGCGGTCAGGAGCCCGGCGAGGAGGGCGGCAAGAGCAGTGGCCAGGGCCCCGGGGGATCCGGACGTCATGGTGGGTTTTGGGCGCTGGACGTACGGGGCTACCGTGATCACGGGGAGTCGGCCTCGCTGCGGCGGTGGATTTCAGGCGGGCGCGTCGTCACGGCCCGGGAAAGGCAGTACGTCCGAACCCCCCTCGACGCTTACAGATCCCCGACCGGCAGCATCCGAGCCAGAATCCAGGCTCGCCAGGCGCCGTTCCAGCTCCGCTGGAGTGAAGGTCGCAAAGCGCTCGATGGAGCCATGCTCCAACGCGAAGCTCGCGACTGCCGACGCATGTCGGAGGGCGTCCCGGAATTCCACGAGGCCCGGATCGCCACCCCGCAGCTCGAGCACGCCCATGAAGGCCCCGGCGAACGCGGCCCCCGCGCCCGCGGGGTCGCGCACGTCCGGGAGCGGCACGGTGGGGACCGCCACCGCACCTCCGTCCCTTTCCAGCAGCCAGGCACCGCGCTGGCCCCGCTTCACGACGATGGCCCGCGGGCCCACCTCCAGGAGCAGCTCGACGGCCCTGGATATGGACGTGTGTTCCACCAGCAATCGCGCCTCGACGGCCGTCAGGAATACCACGTCCGCCTGTGCGACCAGGTCCAGCACGTCCCCTCGTCTTTCGCGGATCCAGTGCACCGCCGTGTCGAGCCCGACCAGCCGGGGTGCCGAGGCCTGGTCGAGCACCCGTCGTTGGCGGGCCGGGTCCGCGCTACCCAGCAGGATGGAGTGTCCGGCGGCGACAGAACCTCCCGGCAAGCGGGGGTCCACGGCACCGGCGATGCCCCGCTCCGCGCGGACGGTCGCGTGGCTCTCGCTCGGCGCCTTCCAGCGGAAGCTCTGGCCTGGCTCGACCCGTATCCCGGCCAGATCCGCCCCCCGCTCCTCGAGAAAGGCGAGGCGGCGCATGGGGTAGTCGGTACCCACGACCCCGACGACGGCGACGGGAACGCCGGTCGCCGCCGCCCCGGCCGCAGCGGAGACGGCCGAGCCACCGATGGCCGCTTCTCCCGGCTTGACGGTCCCGTCCACCCACTCGAGGGTGATCGTGCCCGAGACGATCAGTCCGATGGAGTCCGCGTCAGCGTCCATGCCAATCCAGGCATATCGTGGCGACGCCGCTGACGGGACCTTCCCTAGCGCGCGCCGCCCGCCATGATTCGCTCGATCTCCGCGACGGTCTTGGGAGCATCGGCGGAGAGCACCTCGTACCCGTCCTCGGTCACCAGGATCATGTCCTCGATCATGATCGCCAGGTCCTCGTCGGGCACGTAGATCTTGGGTTCGAT
>JAHEKN010000259.1 GCA_024638305.1 Gemmatimonadota bacterium
GCAGCGAGCGCGTGGCCTGCTCTATAAGAGAGACAAGATCCGGGCCAGAGCTACCCATGGGGAATAGGGGTGGGCAAGGAGGCGGGGCGCCATGACGCCCCGCCTACGACTCACCCAGCCAGATCAGGGGTTCGACGCCACCGTCACGTTTCCGTCGGTGAACGCCCCCGGAAAGATGGGCGGTTTGCCCCTACAATCAGTGACGCCGAAGGCCGCCGCAGGACCGACATTGATCTCATCGGGTCCCGAGGGACCGTTGTCCCGAACGATGAACAGCGCGTAGCCGCCCTCGGCTGGCCCGAACGGAGTATCCGATTCGGCCCGGACAATCGGCCCGCTGATCCAGGCGGTGTTCCCCTCCACCTCGACGCAGTCCACCGCCACGTCGCTCCACCAGTCCCCGGGGAAGGGACCATCGATACCGCCGGGGAGCTTGCTCCGCGATTTCACTACCCCGTGGGCGCTGCCGTCGGCCCGTGCCTCCACCCTGAAGGAGAAACGGTAGATCCACTTGAAGGCCTGGGCGAAGGCCGGCGGGTCATTGAGCCGGTAGTGGGCGCCTCCGCGTATCGACGCGACGACGTCGGGACCTCCGGCAACACCGAGGGACGGCGCTTCGACCTCCTCGAGAGTTGTGGGGGTCGACGGTGCGCACCCCACCGAGACGAGAAGCAGGAGTACGGCCAGAGTGCTGGCCGCGCGCTTGTAGGCAATGGACATGGAACCTCCAATACGGGTGAGAAATCGGTGACGGCCCCAACCGGGCCGGGTCCCGTCGATGGACGACACAGCTTGAGGCTGGGTCGTTATTTCGACGTAAATCCGATGGTGACGAGGATGGCGGACCCTTGACGGAGGGCCTCGTGGGGCCGAATCGTGGCTAATTCGCACACCAGAGCGCTGGACACCCCTTTTGAATCCCACCCCGTCGATCCGCCTCGAACTCTTCGGCCAGCTCTCTCTTGTAGGCGCGTCGCAAGATCTGCTTCGACGTCGAAAGCCCCTCGCTCTCCTCGTCTACTTGGCCCACGGGCTCCGTGCTGACGCGTACCACCAACGGGACGTCCTCTGCTCGCTCTTCTGGCCAGATCGTCCCCAGGCGAACGCCCGCGCCTCGCTTCGTCAGGCTCTGTGGATCATCGAATCCCGAGCAGGCCGGGTACTCGAGCGGCGGGGGCAGGAGGAGGTCCGGCTCCTCCCGGGATGTGTCACGTCAGACGTCGCAGACTTTCGAGCAGCCGTGGATAGCGGAGAGTGGCAACATGCAGCGCTACTCTACCGCGGCCCGTTCCTCCATGGCTTTCACCTCGACGCCAGTATCCGGTACGAGCGATGGGTCGACGGGATGCAGGTCGCCTTGGCAGGTGAGTACCGGAAGGCTCTGAAAGCACTCCGCCCGGCGGCTGAATCCGCCGGAGCTGGGTCCCTTCCGCCGCGGTTGTGGCAGGATCTCTCTCAACGAGCGCCGCACGAGGCCAGCGCCGCAGAACAGCTAGCGCAGCTGTTGGCGGCGGCACCATACCACCATGCGGCGACATCAGGAGCCGGGTCGGCCGGCAAGGTGCCCGAGGCCCCAGGCTCACGGCCATCGCCCGGGAAAGCTGCCCGCGTCCCGACGTGGCAGCCTGCGGGGCTGGCGGTCGCAGCGCTGGCCGGCGGCATCCTCTTGGCGGGGGTCCTGGCGAGTGGGGCCCCCGCCACTGCGACGGTCGCGCCGACTCCACCATTGCTGGTGGCCGTCGAGGGCTTCGAGCCCGCGCCCGGAACGGAGACTTCGCTGTCCAGAGCCGTGGGCCTGATCGTCGGTGAGGCGGTCCAGCGCGTCCAGGGTGTAGATGTCGTCCCGTACCACGCCCTCCCGCCGGATGGAATCGCCGTTCCTGCGGTTGGAGGGGCTGCCAAAGCCCGACTCTCGCCCTGGTACGGGGAGGCCGCCATCCGCGCTGTCATCGTCGCAACGGTGGACGTCCGGGCCGACGCGATCACCATTGCCGTCGACGTCGTCGACGTGGAGTCCGAGCTCAGCGTGGGCTCGACGATCCACGAGATGAGTCGCGAGTCCCCGGAGGCAGTAGCCCGACGCATCGGAGAGCGGGTAGCCACCCGGATCGCGGGTGAATACGCCCGACCCTATGCCATCCGTGGGGACCACGCCCAGACCGCCGCCCCCCCGACCCTCTCCGCATACTTGGCTTTCGCCGAAGCTCTCGCCGCATTTGCTGAGGCGGATTGGGCGACCGCGGAGAGCCGCGCCCGGGAGGCTCTGGCGTTGGAGCCGGGGTTCGTCGGCGCCATGGTGGAGATCGCAACCCAGCGAGCCAACCAAGGCGACTGGGCCGAAGCTCGAAGGCTCGTGGCGGAGATCCGCCAGCGAGGGCGGACAACGAGCGAATGGGACCGCAGGCGTCTGGAGTGGCTGGAGGCCGCACTCGACGGCGACCGGAACCGGAGGCTGCAGCTGATCGACCGTCCGGGTCCGGGCTCCACCGCATACCAACGCGCCTACGAGTACTCCAACGTCGGGCAGCTGACCAGGTCCCAGCAGATTCTGGATGAGGCCGAACGGGCCGGGGCAGACCCGGCTCTTCGCGGTATGCGCACCTGGCTCCACACGGTGAATCTGCATCGGCTCGGAAGGCACGAGGACGAGCGAGAACTCGTCAGAAAGCGCAGAGACGACTTACGCGTGGGACCTAGAGTCCGTTACGAAGTGCGGTCGGTCGCTGCGGTCGGTGATGTGGACGCAGTCGCGGATTTGCATCGAGACGCCCAGGCCACCGAGGAGCCCTTCCTGCCCGCGCGCGTCGCCCACGAAGCGGGTCTCGAGCTGCTCGCTCACGGATATCCCGCCCGGGGGACCGAGTGGTTGGAGATGGCCGTCGAGGAGTATGGCTCTGCCGAACTCCCCGGCCCGCTGGCCCTCGTGCGCGCTCGGGCCCTCCTCGCGCTGGGTCGTTGGGACGAGGCCCGAGCCGCCTGGCTGGGGCTCGATCAAGATGTCGTCAGTGCGGTCGACCGCGTTGGCGGCTTGGCGGTGATCGACGCCCGAGTTGGAAATGCCGACAGCGCACTGAAGCGTGTTGCCGCTCTCCAGCGGGGCGACCCCGCCGACGCAGGACACCGTCTGGTTTGGCAGGCTCGCATCCACGCCGCCCTGGGGAACCACGATTTGGTTGCGCCTCTGTTGGAGTCCGCCCGAGCGCATGGCGCCGCCCACCCTGGGTGGTCTCACACCTTCCCCGAGTGGCGCTTCCTGTCGGACCGGGGCGTCCTGGATTCCTGGCTCTCGGTTTCCTGAGAGCTTCACCGACAACGCACCACGTCGCTGATCGACCCACAGGCGAGCGCTACCGCGCTCCGTCGTCAGTTCCCTGCCCGCTCTCCCACCACGATCTTCAACCGCGTGCCCGCGCTGAGCACCGCGCCCGGCTGCGTCCGGTTCAGCCGCGCAAGCACTTCCACCTCCACCGGCTGCGGATTGCTCTGGACGTAGCTGCTGAGTGACATGGCCTGGTTGATGGTCACGATGTCGAGACGCTGGGGCTGGACGCCCAGGACCCGCTGATCGCTCACCTGAGCGAAGCTCGTGATCGTCCCGCGAACGGAAGTCGACCACTGGGACCAGTCGGCGGCCGAGGCGTAGCCGAGAATCCGATACACGTTGCCCCCGTATTCGAGGTAAGCGACCTCTCCGCGAAGTTGCCCGTTCTCCGTGGTCACCTCGAAATTGGCCGTGACCACGGGGATGCCCGACGACGTCGAACCCCGGGATGTACTGCCGCCCTGGACTCCGTCACCGCTGAGGAATGTGTTCAGTGCAGCGTCGGCCGAGGCAGCGTCGGGCACGATCTCCAGCATGATCACCGCGTTCTCCTGAGGCGAGATCCCTGCGACCATCTGGGTCTGATTGACGGTCTGCCAGCCGGCCGGGAAGGTCAACTCGAAGGCTAGGTCCGGATGCAGGAAGCGGGATCCCTCGAAGTAGCCGTTCCGGGGATTCGGGCC
>JAHEKN010000005.1 GCA_024638305.1 Gemmatimonadota bacterium
ATCGACGACGACGGCTTCCTCCGCATCACCGACCGCAAGAAGCAGCTCATCAAGACCTCGGGGGGTAAGTTCATCGCGCCGCAGCCCATCGAGAACCGCGTGAAGACCAACCCCTTCGTCGACACCTGCCTCGTCATCGGCGAGCGGCGGCATTTCCCGGTCATCCTGATCGTGCCGGACTTCGAGGTAGTCGGTGCCTGGGCCCGCGCAGGGGGGATCCAGTACGGGTCCAACAGCGAGCTGCTCGCCAACGAGCGCGTGCAGAAGGCGATCGAGTCGGCGGTGTGGTCGCGCCTGGACGACCTGGCCTCGTTCGAGCGTCCCAAGAAGATCGGGCTGATCCCCGAGCCCTTCACGATCGAGAACGGGATGCTGACGCCCAAGCAGTCGATCAAGCGCAAGGTGGTGGAGGAGCGCTATGCCGATCTGATCGAGTCCTTCTACGCTCCCGACGCGGTCGCGCAGACAGTCTTCGTGGGTGCGTGAATGGAGCCGGAGATCGACGTGGTGCTGACCACGGTGGCGAGTCGAGACGACGCTTCTGGCCTGGTCCGCACCCTGGTGGGGGAGCGGCACGCCGCGTGCGGTAACATTCTGCCCGAGGTCACGTCCGTATATTGGTGGGAAGGGGCAGTCCAGAGCGCGGGCGAGGTCCTCGTGCTCCTCAAGACCGCCCGCAGCCAGACGCCGATTCTTCTGGCCAGAGCGCGGGAAATCCACCCGTACGACGTGCCCGAGCTCATCGTTCTTCCAGTCGAGACCGGTGATGCCGCCTACCTGGAGTGGGTCGTGCGCGAGGCTTCCGGCGGGGGCGGGGACTAGCACGTCGCCGTGGATGATTGGATCGGTTCGATGCACGTTCGAGACACAACGAGACGCCTTCGGGTTAGGATGGGAGTGCGGTGGGACGTAGCGGCAGACGGTGGAGTCCGACCCGGACCGAGCGCGTGACCGGCGGATTCGGACCGGGAGACGGTGAGGCGGAACCAAGGGCTGACGGCGACGTCGGTCCTCCCGACGAGGTTTCCGGAAACGTGAAAGACCCGGGGCAACAGGAGCCCGCGGCGCAGGGGACGCCGCCGGTGCAGACCCGTGGACCGCTCGCCGAGGAAGGCCGGAGGCGAGAGGGCCTCAAGCGCGCCCATGCCGCAGTCGAGGCGCGCCGTTACGAGGAGGCCATAACGGCCTACCTCTCGGTGATCCGCCTCAACGAGGCCGACGTTCCGACCCGAGTCGAGCTCGGCACCCTGTTGGACCGCATCGGGGAGCATGAGCAGGCGGTGGCCCAGTTCCGGGCGGCCCAGCAGGAGGATCGGGAGAACCCCGAGATCCTGACCCGTCTGGGGGCGGCGCTCGGGGCCTGCGGCCGGTTCGACGAGGCGGAGAGCGAGCTGCAGAGGGCACTGCGCCTCGCACCGGACAGCCTGGATGCCCGTGCCGGCCTGGGCATCCTCTACTTCCGCAAGGGGCTGTACGCGCAGGCCGATCACGAGCTCCGCGCCGTATGCCTCCGTGACGGTGAGCACGGGCCCGCGCACTTCTACCGCGGTGAGGCCCTCAGCCGTCTCAGCGAGTACGACGAGGCGATCCACAGCTTGGAGCGGGCAATCGAGCTCCAGCCGCTCAACGCCCGGGCGCACTACCTTCTCGGGATCCTGTTCGACCGCAAGTTCCTGCACGATCGGGCGGCCGCCATGTACCGACGGGCGCGCGAGCTCAACGACCGTTGATCACGGTCCGGCGGGGCTCCCTCGCCGAGTCCACCGCCGAAGCCATTCTGCGACCGGTCCGAAGCGACCTCAGCGCAGTGACACACGGGGGGCGTGAGCTGGAGTTGGCGGCGGGCCCGCTGCTCGTCCAGCGACTCTCGTCTCTGGGAACAGTCCCGCTGGGCGGAGCCGTGATCACGCCGTCGGAGGAGCACCCGTCCGACTTCCTCATCCACGTGGTCGTGGAGGCACCGGACGAGCCCTGCGACCTGGCCGCGCTGGAGCGCGGTCTGACCAATGGACTGCGGCGCGTCGAGGAGTTGGGCATCGAATCGCTGGCGCTCCCGCCGGTCGGGTCTGGCGTCGGCGGGGTGGCCCTGGACCGCGTGGCCAACCTGACCATGCGCATGCTCGAGGATGCACTGGCGCGCTCGGCAAGTCTTGCCGCAGTCGAGATCGTCGTGTCCAGCGAAGCCGAGGAGTCCGCGTTCAAGCCCGTGAAATAGGCATTTTCGAGGGGGTCGGCGGAAGCATGGCTCTTGCACTCGGAGGGGCGCTGCCCCCCACCGCCCCGTGCCAGAGATGCCGCAGGTCACGTGACGTCCACACCTTCTCCGAGAGTCCGCCGTAGGGCGCTCCAGGTCGCCGTGCTCGCGATCTGGCTCGTTGCCGTCGGATGGCAGGTCCGGCGCGAGTACTTCAAGCCCGAGCTGGCGCGGTTGGCCGAAGCTGCCCTGAGCCTCGCGCCCGGGGTGAGCTTCTATACGCTCGAGCTGGGCGGGCGCGCGATCGGGTTGGCCACGTCGAAGCTCGACACGATCCCGGACGGATTCGTGCTCGAGGACATCATGTCGCTGGAGTTGCCGGCACTGGGACAGACCGGGAGCGCCGTGGCACGGACGCAGGTCGAGCTGACCAAGACCCTCCGCATGCGTCGCTTCGACTTCGGCTTGGACTCGGAGGTGGGCACGTTCGCCGCCCGCGGCCGCGTCCAAGGCGACACACTCCTGTCGGTGTCCGTGGACGCTGGCGGGTCCGTCGAGGATCTGGAGTACAGGCTGGCCGAGCCGCCGGTGTTCGCTGCGGTTCTGCCGATCCGCATGGCCATCGGGGAGGGGCTGGAGGTCGGGCGGCGCTTCCGCGTCCCCGTGTTCGACCCGTCCTCGCTGTCCACGCGATCCGTCGAGATGCGCGTGCTCGAACACGATACGATCTCGTTTCCCGACAGTGCGTTCCTCGATCCGGCCAGCGGTCGCTGGACCCCCGCCCGCTACGATTCCGTCCCTGCCTGGCGGGTCGCGGAGGTCTACGGCGGCGTGCAGGTGGAAAGCTGGATCGACGAGGACGGCCGAATCCTGACCGCGTCGAGTCCGCTCGGCTTCTCGATGATACGGACGGAGTACGAGCTGGCTCGACAGGCCCTGAGCGACGCCCGCGGTGCCCCGGCCGACCTGGTAGATGCCGACGTAATCCTCACGACGGCGGTGCAGAGCGACGTCGACCTCGGGTCCGTGGAGGACCACGCCGAGCTCCGCTTCGTCCTGTCCGGGGTCGACCTGGACGGATTCGACCTGGACGGAGGACGGCAGACGCTCCGGGGGGACACGCTCATCGTGCGGCGTGAGGATTGGGGCAGCATCGATCCGGGCTACACGCTCCCCTACAAGCGCATGGATCTGGCCGACGCGCTGGCGCCCGAGCCGCTGATCCAGAGTGACGACGAGCGAATTCTGCGAAAGGCTCGCGAGATCACGAACTGGCGTACCCGCTGGACGCACGACCCCAAGACCGTGGCGCGCCAGCTCAACGGGGCCGTGTACCACATGCTGGACAAGCAGGTGACGATCTCCATCCCGTCGGCCGTGCAGGTCCTCGAGTCGGGACGCGGTGACTGTAACGAGCACACCGTGCTGTTCGTCGCGCTCGCCCGCTCGCTCGGGCTTCCCACCCGGACCGCCGTCGGGCTCGTCTACGTGAACGGCGCGTTCTACTACCACGCCTGGCCCGAAGTGTGGCTGGACGAGTGGGTCGCCGTGGACCCGACGTTCGGACAGTACCCGGCGGACGCCGCCCACATCCGCTTCGTGGTCGGTGGCCTCGCGCAGCAGGTGGAGATCGTCCGACTGATCGGGCGTCTCGACATCGAAGTGGTCAGGGGCCCCACCGACGGAGAGGGTTGATGCTGGAGCTACGAGGGGTCGTCAAGCGGTATGGAGGCTTCGAAGCGGTCCGCGGACTCGACCTCGAAGTCGAGCGCGGTCAGATCTTCGGCTTCCTTGGTCCCAACGGCGCCGGCAAGACGACCACCATCCGCATGGTCGCCGGGGTGCTGCAGCCTACGGCCGGCCGGATCACGGTGGGAGGAGACGATCTGGCCAGTGCTCCCGAGCTTGCCAAGTCGCGAATCGGGTACATCCCCGACCGGCCCTATCTCTACGAGAAGCTCACGGGCGCCGAGTTCCTGCGCTTCGTAGCGGGCCTGTGGGGCAAGAACGGCGACGGCACCGAGGAGCGCGCTGGCCGATTCCTGGAGCTCTTCCACCTGAGCGAATGGAAGGACGAGCTCATCGAGAGCTACTCGCACGGCATGCGCCAGAAGCTCTTGATCACATCGGCTCTCATCCACCAGCCCGAGCTCGTGGTGGTGGACGAGCCCATGGTGGGGCTCGATCCCCGCTCGGCGCGGGTGCTGAAAGACCTGCTGCGCGCATTCGTTGACGGGGGCGGAACCGTGTTCCTGTCCACCCACACGCTTGAGGTGGCCGAGGCCGTCTGTGATCGGATCGCCATCATCCAGAGCGGGACGATCATCGCACAGGGGACGATGGCGGAGCTCCGGCGCGACGCGCGTGCGGGCGCCGAGGCCGGCCACGCCGGGCTGGAGGACATCTTCCTCAAGGTCACCGGCGGCGAGGAGATGGTGGACGTCGTGCGGAGCCTCCAGGGCGCGCTTTCACAATGACCCCCACGCTCGCGGCCACGGCCGCGGTTCGGCGGCTGGAGCCCGGTGTGAGTTGGCTCCTGGGCCCCAAGATCCGGGCGCGGGTCAACCGGGCGCGGACGGAGCGGGCCGGCCTCCTCAAGATCGTCGTGCTGGGAGGGGTGGCTCTGGCGTTCTGGGCGCTGGTATTCGCGGTCATACTGAGGATGCTCCTCTACTTCCGCGGGACGCAGGGGATCGGCGACCTGCTCGCGGGCAAGCTGCTGGGGATCGCGCTGCTCACGTTTCTCTCGATCCTCCTGCTGTCCAACGTCATCGCGTCGCTGTCCACGTTCTTCCTGTCCCGTGATCTCGAGCTGTTGACCGCGGCGCCGGTGGGCGCCGTGCGGCTCTACCTGGCGCGGCTGGTGGAGACGATCATCAACTCATCGTGGATGGTAGCGCTGATGGTCGTCCCCATCCTGGTGGCCTACGGGACCGTCTACGGAGCCGGGTTGGGCTACGTGATTGCCAGCGTGCTCGTCCTGATTCCGTTTCTCGTCCTGCCGGCGGTCGTCGGTACGGGGGTCACCCTGCTGCTGGTGAACCTCTTTCCGGCCCGACGCACCCGGGATCTGCTGGCGCTTGCTGGGCTGCTCGCGGCGGGCGTGATCGTGGCGCTGTTCCGCTTCCTCCAACCGGAGCGCCTCATGCGTCCGGAGGAGTTTCGCGACCTGGTGGACTTCATGGCTGTTCTGCGGACACCCACCTCGGTCTGGCTTCCGAGCCAGTGGGCCTCCGACGCCCTCATGTCCACCCTCACCGGCTCGTTCGACGTCCTGCCCTTTCTTCTGCTGGGATCGACGGCTGCGGCTGCTCTGGTGGGCGGGTCGATCCTCCACGAGCGCTGGTACCGGGCCGGCTACACGAGGGCACAGGAAGGTGCCGAGCGCCGGGACGGACGGGGGCGGAGCCAGGCGCTCGAGATCGCGCTGCGACCGTTCCGTCCGGCGACCCGCCAGCTCGTGGCCAAGGAGATCCGACTGTTCCTGCGCGATGCCACCCAGTGGTCGCAGCTCGTTCTGCTGGGCGTGCTGGTGGTCGTGTACGTTTACAACATCAAGGTCCTGCCGCTCTACTCCGGCGAGCAGCTCTCATTCCTCCTGGTCAACGCCATCTCGTTCCTGAATTTGGGGCTGGCTGGCTTCGTGGTGGCGGCCATCGCGGCCCGATTCGTCTTTCCGGCAATGTCGCTCGAGGGTCGGATGCTGTGGCTCCTCAGGTCTTCGCCGCTCGACGTGCGCTCGCTGTTCTGGGTCAAGTACTGGGTGGGGACCGTGCCACTCCTTCTGGTTGCGCTCCCGCTGATCGTCGTCACCAATCTCATCCTGCAGGCGAGTCCGTTCGTCACTGCCGTCTCGACGATCACCATGGTGGGGTTCACGTTCGCGTTGACCGGGCTGGCTCTCGGATTCGGGGCGCTCTTCCCGAACTTCGACACCGAGAACGCGGCAGAGATTCCGACGTCCTTCGGTGGCCTGATGTTCATGATCGCCGCGGTAACCTACCTGGCCACGGTGGTGGCGCTGGAGGCGTGGCCGGTCACCCTCTTCCTCCAGGGGCGTATCGGGGATGGGGGTTTCGGGACGGCGCCCGTGATCATGGGTCTCGGCGGCGCGGCGCTGCTCACGGCCCTCGTCATGTGGCTGCCCCTCCGCGCCGGGGTCCGCAGGGTGGAGCAAGCCGGCTCGAGCGCGGCCAGCGCTTGAACCGCGCATGCGGCGCGGCCATATTCAGACCGGCACTCTCACCTCGACGCAACGGACCGGAATGCGCGACCTCGTTCCCGGCGGATATCTCTTCACCCACGCGGTGTTCTGGAGCGTGGTCGCCCTCGTCGCGATCGGCACCAACGCAGTCGCGATCATCCTGTCGATCGGCCTCGCCTTGATGGTGCTCGAGGCGGTGCGCGGGGGCTGAAGGCCCCGCTCTGACGACGTTTCTCGCAGTTCTGGGCGGCATCGCCGCGCTCGCCATCGGCATATGGCTCGGGCTACCTGCGAGCAGTCGCCAGAGCGAGGATGAAAGCCGGAAGGCCTTCGAGGAGGGCGGCGGCGCCCGCCGCCGGGTCCAGCGGGTTCCTCTCTGGGTGGATTATCTCCTGCCAAAGAAGAAACGGAGCAAGCTCAGGGAACGAGATCGCCGGAGACCCTTCGACCTGGATCGCTAGGCGTCGGAAGAGCCCAGGCGGTCCCTAGCCACCGAGCGCCGGGAACACCCTCGGCAGCAGGTGGTCCACCACCACGAGGATCAGGCCGATCATCCCACCGAGGAAATAGCCGAGGCGGACGATCGTCTTGAGCTCACGGTCGGTGACGCGGCGGACGATCTCCTCCATCCGCGGCGTCGGGAACTGATTCACCTTGTCCTCGACACGCTGCGCGATGTTCACGCGGCGCACCAACTCCGGAACCTGTCCCTGTAGCCACCCCCAGAGCGGTTCGGTGAGGGCCGCCTCCAGACGCCGCTGGCCATCGACCGGGAACCAGCGGGCGGGGACCCCGATCGGCCGGTCGAGGATACCGGCGGCGAACCGGTGCAGGCCGTCGGCGTAGAGACGCTCCGCCGCTTCCGTGCGCGCCGCGGAGGCAACCCAGCTCGCCAGCCGGTCCGGAGGGACACCGCGCAGGACGTCGCCCCAGGTCTTGTCCCCGGCACGGGCCACGGCCTTACGGACGCGCTCGATCAGGTACGTCCGGTTCTCGGGATCCCGCGCCATCTCGACGATCCAGCCGGTGAGCGTGCGGATCGCCTCACGGACATTCTCATCCTCGGGACCGCCGAACACGGAGGCGACCGGGCGTCTCAGAAGGTCCACGAAGGCGTCGTTGACCCCGCGCGACATCGCCTCCTGCACCTCGGGCTCGCGCAGCATCTCGCCCAGCCTCTCGGTCCCTTCGTGCTCGATGGTGTTCAGCACGCGATCGACGGTGTCCTCAGTCATGACCAGCTTGGCGACGACTCGCTGGTGGAACTTGAGATCCTGCATGAAGCGCTCGAGCAGATCGTGGACGGTTCTCTCGAAGCGCGCTCGGGTATCCTCGTCTTCCAGGAGCCCGCCGAGCCGGTGTATCGCGAGCGGGAGATAGCCCGCCACCGCCTTTTCCACCGATCCGGCGAGCCCGAGCGGCAGAACCCCCTCCAGGGTCTGGTCCGGGGCGAGCAGCTTCTCGGCGGCCCGGTCCAGATACGCCGTCACGCTGGTGGCGAACGATTCGCTCTCGACCATGTCGCTGAGCCATTCGTCGACCTGCCGCGTCACCGCCTCTTCACGCTCCGGCGTGAGAATGTCGCCCACGGGGTCCTGTCGGACCGCGTCGACCATGCCCCCCGCCCGCTCCGCGATGCGGGCCTCGAACTCCGCCGAGTGGATCCAATCGCGCACGCGTTCCCGCCACCGCTCCGCGATCTCCCCCGCGAACTCGTCCACCTCGGGGCGCACGCTCTCGGGGAGCAGCTCGCGGAGCGACCCTCGCTCGGTGTGGAGCACATCGTCGATGAATACGTGCAGGCGCTCGGCGAATGCGCTGCGGAACTCCTCGGTGGCGAGCACCCCGGTGAGATCTTCCTCCGTGAGAAGGCGCTCTCCGACCGTCCGGCCGATGGCCTTGGCCAGCCGCGGCTGGTTCTTGGGGATGGCCCCGTGCAGGATGCCGATCCGCCAACGAAGGAAGCGCGGCGGCTCGTAGGGGTGGAACAACATCCAGATGGCGACGGTGTTGGTGAGCCCGCCGGCCAACGAGCCGAACGCGATCGTGATGAGCGCCGAGATGAGCTCCGGATTCACCGTGACCTCAGGGCTGGACGTGTCGAAGCAGGCCAATCACTGGGATATCCCGGCCCTGGAGCGTGAGCGATCCCGCCACCTCGAAGAGCCCGTAGACCGGCTGGTACAGACCGTCCGCCTCGCCCGCGCGGAGGTCGAACGAGGTCGCTCGCAGCACCCCGCTCAGCTCCCCGTCGAACGACCGCAGGCTCCACTCGTTGGGCACGTCGCGGCGCGCCGGCTCGAATGCCCTGACCTCCGTCCACTGCACCCCTACCTCCGGCCATTGCAGCTCCTGGAGCGACCATGTGGCCCACGCCCTATACGGTCGCCCCTCAGGGCCGGGTTCAGGCGCCACCAGCACGACTTGCACTGAATCCCCGGACATCAGGATCGCCCAGTCCCCCGGGCCCACCCCCTCCGAGTGCCAGGAGCGGCCGAGGTCTGCGACCAGCCCGGCCACACGCCCGTCGAGCACCATGGCGGTGGCTCGGGAGACCTGGTAGGTGCCCCCACCCGGGCCCCGCCACTCGGCGAGCGGCGCTCCGAAATCGATTTCGAGCCGGCGAGGACCGTTTACGTATACGAGGGACTGGAGCGCGTCCTGCTCGCCGACGACCAGACGCACGCCTTCGTGCGGGACGATCCGCCACGGAACCCGGGAGGGGGGAGATTCCCAGGAGGCGTCGTGGAACGCGTCCCAAACGCCCGCTCGCGCCAGCCAGCCCCGCGCGCGCCGTGCGACGCTGCCCGGCTGCGATCGGGCAGACATCTGCCACACCACCGAGATGGAATCGGCGCTGATGAAGGCGAGGCTCCGCTCGTAGATCCTGCCGGCGAAGGGGCCGGGAGCGGATTGCGGAACGGAGTCGGCCGCCGCGGCCGCGGGATCCTCGACCGCGGGCCCGCCACAGCCTGTCAGGACCAGCAGTGCCACCCAGGCGATTCGATGTCGGAGAACGCTTGGCTCACTCCCGATCACGCGGCCGTCACGTGGTCCGCTCCGGGCGGTGGGCTGCGAAGCGAGCGCCTGTGTCCCACTCCGAGCCGCCCGTCCAGGAGCTTGCAGAAGCGTCCGATTCGGCGTGCGTTCTGGCCGAGATCGAAATAGCCCTTACGCGAGATCGACGTGACGTCGACGCGGGTCTGTGCGTCGGAGTCGAGCGAGACGTGGACCCTCACGTCGTCGATCCAGCGGAGCAACCTCGTCTGGGCTTCGATGACGATCGTCCCGGAGCGATCGTCCCAACTCACGACTTCCCAGCGCTTCACGTCCTCTTCGGCCACGAGGAGCGCCGCGTTCCAAACCTGATCGAAGGGGATCGCGTACGTCCGCCCCCGGAGTCGCGAGTCCGGCGAGTCCGGTCGCGTCTCGGCGCGGTTGTCGGACATCCCACGGACCAGCCTTCCGATCATGTCTCCTGCACCCGAATCTGGCTCACGCCGCTTCCCCCTCCCGTCTCCGGAACCGAATTCGATGCTGAATCTACACTGATCGCGGACGAAAGTTGAAACCATGCTCATGCCCGCAAATGCCAGGCCGGACCCCCGCGTGGGGCACGTCCCTTGCCCCGAACGGGTACGCTGTTCGAGCCGATCGCGGCACCACCGCCCGCGGACCCCGACGACAAGGAGAATCGTCTTCATGAAGGCCATCATTCCCCTGGCGGGAGTCGGAACCCGTCTGAGGCCGCTCACGCATCACACACCCAAGCCTCTCGTGCGCGTGGCCGGCCGGCCTGTCATGAGCTACATCCTCGACGACCTCATCGACCTGGGCGTCGAGGAGATCGTGTTCGTGATCGGATACCTCGGCGATCGCGTGCGCGAATTCGTCGCCGAGCATTACCCCGCGGTTCGCGCACACTTCGTCGTGCAGGAGGTTCAGAATGGAACCGCCGGCGCCGTGCAGTTGGGCGAGCCCTTCATCGATGGGGACGTGCTCATTCTGTTCGTGGACACGCTCTTCGAGGCCGACCTGTCGATCATCAAGACGCTGGACCCGGCGTGGTCGGGCGTGCTTTGGGCCAAGGAGGTCGAGGACTATCACCGATACGGGGTGATCGTGACCGGGCCCGACGGAGCCATGACGCGGATCGTCGAGAAGCCGACCGAGCCCGTCTCCAAGCTCGCCAACATCGGGCTCTACTACGTGCGCGACCATCGCCTGTTGTTCCAGGGCATCGACCACGTGCTGGGCGGGCCGGCCGCACGGACCGGGGAGTTCTACCTGACGGACGCGTTCCAGTACATGGTCGACCGGGGAGCGCGACTTCGAACCGCACCAGTCGAAGGTTGGTTCGATTGCGGCAAGCCCGACACGTTGCTCGATACCAACCTCCATCTCTTGCGAGGCGGACGCGCCGGGGTCGACCCCGGAGCCCGCGTCATGGACAGCGATCTCCACGCGTACGCTCGCGTCGAAGACCGAGCGGAAGTGCGCGGCAGCACCCTCGGGCCCGGCGTCACAGTCGAGGCCGGAGCCACGGTCGTGGACTCGCATCTCGCGAACACGATCATCGGTGCCGGGACCAGGATCACGGGCTCGCGGATCCGAGATTCGCTGATCGGAGCGGAGGCCCGGATCGTGGACCTAGAGGGCTCGTTCCTCCTGGCCGACCATTCGGTGGCCGAGGGAGGCGAGCGAGCCGAGGGGGCCTGAGCGGTGCTCCCCCGGCGCGGGGGCCCCGAATGGCCGCCGGGCCGTTGCCCCGAGGTGGCGCCTCCGGTCATAATTCGAGGCGCGAGTCACCCACCCCCCGAACCGCGCCCGCCGTATCCTCAGAGGTCATGAACGAAGGATCGCTGGTCCACGACTGGAACGAGAGCGCCTCCACCCTCCGGTGGCGCCGCGGCTCCGGCGTGGAGTTGGACGACGAAACGCTGCGCGACGGGCTTCAGTGCCCCTCGGTGGTCGATCCCTCCATCGACGACAAGATCCGCCTCCTCCACCTGATGGACGGGTTCGGGATTCACACGGCGGACGTGGGGCTCCCGGGCGCCGGTCCGCGCGCGGTCGCGGACGTCACCCGCCTGGTGCGCGAGATCGCGACGGCGGGTCTTTCGATCACGCCCAATTGCGCGGCGCGGACGGTCGTTGCCGACATCCAGCCCATCGTGGAGATCTCCCAGGCCGTCGGGTTGCCGATCGAGGCGTGCACGTTCATCGGGAGCTCCGCCGTCCGGCAGTACGCCGAAGGTTGGACGCTCGACCACATGCTGGAGCGGAGCGAGAAGGCTGTGCGCTTTGCGGTCGGGCAGGGGCTGCCCGTGATGTTCGTGACGGAAGACACCACACGGGCACGGCCGGAGACGCTCGTGGCCCTCTACACCAACGCCATCCGTTGGGGAGCCCGCCGGATCTGTCTGGCCGACACCGTCGGCCACGCCACGCCGGACGGCGTTCGTGCACTGGTGACGTTCGTCCGTGAGCAGATCGTGCGTCCGTCGGGCGAAGACATCAAGATCGATTGGCACGGACACCGAGACCGTGGACTCGGACTGGCCAATGCGCTGGCGGCTATCGAGGCCGGGGCCCATCGGATCCACGGAACGGCGCTCGGGATCGGCGAGCGCGTGGGTAACGTGGAGATGGACCTGCTCCTCGTGAACCTGAAGCTGCTCGGACTCCACGACGGGGACCTCTCCAATCTAGCGGAGTACTGCGATCTCACGTCGCGGGCCTGCAAGGTGCCCCTGAACAACAGCTATCCGGTCTTCGGGCGCGACGCCTTCCGCACCGGAACGGGCGTACACGCGGCCGCCATCATCAAGGCGGAGGCGAAGGGCCACGGATGGCTGGCCGACCTGGTGTACTCGGGCGTTCCTGCGTCCATGTTCGGCCGCTACCAAGAGATCGAGGTAGGCCCCATGTCCGGACTCTCGAACGTCAAGCACTGGCTCGAAGTGCGCGGCTACGACTCGTCGGACGAAGCGCTGTGCTCCCGCATCTTCGAGCTAGCCAAGCAGTCGGATCACACCTTGGAGCCGGAGGAGATCGAAGCGCTGATCGTGCAGGGGTCGGACGTGTGAGTCGGGCCGCCACGCCGGCATGAGCTCCGAGGCCCAGGGCGGCGGCAGGGTGCTCGTCATCGAGGACGAGCCCGACATCGCGGCGCTCATCGCCTATCACCTCACACGCCGGGGGTACCGGGTCGAGACGGCATCGACCGGACGCGAGGGTATCGCCGCCCTCGCCCGCGAGGTTGCGGACCTGGTCGTCCTCGACGTCATGCTGCCGGGCATCTCGGGACTCGACGTGTTGCGGTCCGTGCGCTCTGAGGGGCCCGCTCGCGACGTGCCCGTGCTCGTCCTCACGGCGCGGCGCAGCCAGGACGATCGAATACTGGGGCTCGAGCTCGGAGCGGACGACTATCTGACCAAGCCCTTCAGCCCCAAGGAGCTTCTCCTCCGCGTGGAGGCGATTCTTCGCCGGAGTCGGCAGGCTCCTCTCGAGTCCGGCACTCAGGTTCTCAGGGCCGGGACGCTCTACCTGAACGCAGCGGCGTCTACGGCCTCGCTCGATGGAGAGCCCCTCAATCTCACGCCGACCGAGTTCCGGCTTCTGCAGGCGTTTCTCGAGCGTCCCGGCAGCACGCAATCCCGACGGCGCCTCCTGGAGGACGCCTGGAACGTGGACCGGAGCGTATCGGGGCGCTTGCATACTCGAACCGTCGACATGCACGTGCGCCGCCTGAGAGCGAAGCTCGGGGAGGCCGGCAACTGGATCGAGACGGTCCGCGGGTTCGGATATCGGTTCCAACCGAGTCCCGACGATCCATGAGGGGGCGCTTCGTGGGCCGACGCGGGTCGGAGCGCGAAAGAGCCCACGAGCCGGTCTCCGTCGACACGGGACAACTGCGACGATGAGCCGCTTCGCCGCTTACGTCGCGATCTTCGCCCTGGTCGGAGCCGCCGCCCTCGTCGGGAGCTTCCTCGGCGGCCCGTGGCGGACCTTCGGCCTGGCGGTCGTGGGAGCCTCCGGCCTGGTGCTGGTGAGGCAGCTCGTCTCGCCGTTCCGGGCTCTCGAGCGGGCCGCGCGGCTGGTGGCTGCCGGTGACGCGACGACGGTGGTCGGGTTCGAGCTTCCCGAGGAGGCACGGAACGCGGCCGTGGCCCTGGACGCGGCGATTGCCGCGCAACGCGATCGACTGACGGATGTCGAGGCTCGTGGCCGCGACCTGACGCTACTGCTCGACCGGATGGACGAGGGGGTGGTCGCGATCGAAAAGGGTGGTCGCCTGCGAGTCACGAACCGCGCGGCTCGTCAGATCCTGGGGCTCTCTGGGGAGGCCGGCCCCCGTCCGATGGCCTCGGAGGTCCGAAGCGGCGAGCTGCGGGCCGTCCTGGACACGTCGCTCCAGACTCAGATCCACCCCCGCGAGATTCTGGTGGGTGGGCGGGAGATCCTGGTCGAATCCAACCCGGTAGAGGGTGGCGCGATCGTCCGCCTGCGTGACGTCACCGACGTGCGCCGCCTCGAGCAGGTGCGCACGGACTTCGTTGCCAATGCCTCCCACGAGCTCAAGACGCCGCTCACCGCGGTTCGCGGATTCGCGGAGACGCTCCTCGACGACGAAGAGGCGCCCGCCGACATCCAGCGCCAGTTCCTCCGCATGATCTACGAGAACACGATCCGGCTCCAGAACATCGTCGAGGACCTGCTCGACCTGTCTCGCTTGGAGTCGGGCGGTTGGAGTCCCGAGTTGGAGGCGGTCGACGTCGGCGACGTGGCCCGCGACTCCTGGGCGGCGGTGCAAGAGGTGCGAGGCGCCGTCCGGACCTTCACCGTGCGAGGCCGGTGCTGGGCCCTGGCCGACCGCGGCGGACTTCATCACGTCCTTCGCAATCTCCTGGACAACGCGGTGCGGCACACGGACCCAGATGGTCACATCGGAGTCGTGACGCGCGAGGAGGGCGGTTCCGTCGTCGTCGAAGTGACGGACGACGGCGCGGGCATCCCGCCCGATCAGCTGCCGAGGATCTTCGAGCGCTTCTTCCGGGTGGACAAAGCGAGGTCTCGCGCCCAGGGTGGCACTGGGCTCGGACTCGCGATCGTGTCCCATCTGGTCTCCCGCATGGGGGGTAGTTTGTCGGCCGAAAGCCAGTTCGGAGTTGGAACGTCGATTCGGTTCACGTTGCCGAAGGCCATGGCGGGTACACCCACACCCGTGAGGGAGCGGTAGCACATGTCCATGCACGAGCACGAGGAGCAGATCCGTTCCGAGTACGAAGACCCGGCGCCGTCCGAGTATGAAGACCACGGGCTTTCGGAGTACTCGGACTCCGCGTTCTCGAACGTCCTCGCGCCCGAGGAGGCGCCGGCCGCCCTGCGCTCGAACCCGGAGCTCGACGGGAAGGTGGCCATCATCACCGGAGGCTCGAGCGGGATCGGACGGGCCGTCGCCATCGCCTTTGCCAAGGCGGGCATCCACGTGGCATTCAACTACCTCGACGACGGCACGGCGCGCACCCGGCGCGAGGCACAGCAGGTCGCGGCCGAGATTGCCTCGCTCGGGGTGCGTGTCGTATGCAGGGCCTGCGACGTGCGACGGTCGGAGGAGGCCGACGGGTTCGTCAGCGAGACGGTGGAGACCCTCGGGGGCCTGCACATCCTGGTCAACAACGCCGGGATCGGGAGGGATCGGGCCTTGTGGCGAATGTCGGACCAGGAATGGACCGCCGTGCTCGAGACCAACCTCAACGGCGCATTCTATTTCACGCGGGCCGCCGGTCCTCATTTCCGCAACCAGGAATACGGCAAGATCGTCAATGTGGCGTCGGTGCACGGCCTGCGCTCGGAATTCGGGCTCTCCAACTATTCCGCATCGAAGGCCGGCCTGATCGGGCTCACGCGAAGCACCGCGGTGGAGTTCGGTCACGCCAACGTGAACGTGAACGCGATTGCTCCTGGCTACATTCGCACCACCCGTCTGACGGCCTCCGTGCCGCCTGAAATCTTGGACCGCGCGAGGGACCGAAGCGTGCTGGGACGGCTCGGCGACCCCAACGACGTCGCCGGCGTCGTGTTGTTCCTGGTGTCGGAGGCCGCACGCCACATCACCGGAGCGGTGATCCCGATCGACGGCGGTTACCTGCTGTGACCTTTTCGCCGCACCGCCGGAGCGACGAGCTCCGAGAACGCGCCCGCCCACTTCGCTGAAGGGGAACCCACCCCGCCCCGCCCCGCGTTCGGTGGGCGAGGGACGACGTTCGGTCCCTCCACGACTGCACCCCGAGAGCCGAAGCGGTGTGAACACCATTCCCAGTTCCGGATTGCGCGCAGCGCTGCTGGCCGGTGCGCTCGCTGGTCTTCTCTTGCCGACGACGCCGGATCTGTCCGCGCAGGAGCGTTGGAGAACCGACTTCACCAAGCGGACGATCGACCTGGACGAGCTCATCTCCGGTGGTCCGCCCAAGGACGGGATTCCGGCCATCGACGATCCCAAGTTCATCTCGACAGCCGAGGCGAACCGTTGGCTCGAGGGCCGGGAGCCCGTCGCGGTGGTCAGCCTCCAAGGCAGGACCCACATCTATCCGCTGCAGGTGCTGATCTGGCACGAGATCGTCAACGACGAGGTCGGTGGCGTCCCCGTTTCCGTGACGTACTGCCCCCTCTGCAACACGATGCTCGCGTTCGATCGTCGCTTCGACGGGCGCGTGCTCGACTTCGGCACGACCGGGAGGCTCCGTTATTCGGACCTGGTGATGTACGACCGGCAGACGGAATCGTGGTGGCAGCAGGCGACGGGGGAGGGCATCATCGGCGAGTACGCCGGAGAGCGCCTGACCTTCATCCCCTCACCCATCCTCAGTTGGGCGGAGGCCAGGCGCGCGCATCCCGAGGCCCGCGTGTTGTCTCGGGACACCGGGCACGTTCGCGATTACGGACGCAATCCGTACGAGGGTTATGACCGTGGCGGTCCCCTGCGCTGGGCGTTTCCCCGCAGAGCGGACACGCGCCTAGGGCCAATGGAGCGGGTGGCGGCGATCGAATTTGGGAGGGAGTCCATCGCGGTGCCGTTCGAAGCGCTCGCGCTCGAGAAGGTCGTCCAGGCCGAGGTCGGCGGTGTCGAGCTGGTGGTGTTCTGGACCCCCGGCACCGCGTCCGCGCTCGACGCTGGAGCGCTCGCGGAAGGTCGGGATGTAGGTGCGACCAACGTGTTTCGGGCCGCGTTGGGAGGTCGGGCGCTCGAGTTCGAGGCGGCCGACGACGGTCGGTTCCGGGATCGGGAGACCGGAACGCTGTGGGACATGAGCGGGCGGGCGGTCCAGGGGGAGCTGGCCGGCCGACAGCTCGAGGCGATCCCCCACGGCAACCACTTCTGGTTTGCGTGGGCGGTCTTCAAGCCCGATACGAGAATCGTCCGCTACTAGTGTCGGGCTGCGAGAGTCTGGTGCCCTCTCCTACAGCGCCGCACCAACTGAGCGGACGATCCCTGTACCCGGTGGCTTCGATCGGCGTGGGCGGACCCGACGCCGACCGGCATCAGTCGACCACGAACGTGACCTTGCAGTTCACCCGGTAGCGCGTGACTTCACCGTCCTTGACGTTGGCTTGGATATTCTCGACGTACACGCTGCGGATGTTCTTGATGGTCTTGCGAGCTTCGGTGACGCCATCCTCGATGGCGCCCTCGATCGACTTTCCTTCGGCCAGGATTTCGATGACCTTGGCGACTGCCATTGGTTCCCCCTCCAGATGAGCTTGGATTTCGGCGGGGTCAGACGGTAGTCGACCCCCATGCGGCGGCGCAACCGACCGCTCGGCGCACCCCCGATTGGACAGACAGATGGACGATAAGGTCACACGGAGCGATGCGGAGTGGCGTGAGCAGCTCACGGAAGAGCAGTTCCGCGTCACACGCAAAGGGAAGACGGAGCGGGCGTTTACGGGTGCCTACTGGAACGAGAAGGGTGACGGGATCTACGCCTGCGTCTGTTGCGGCGCTCCGCTCTTCGATTCCTCTACCAAGTTCGACTCCGGGACGGGTTGGCCCAGCTTCTACGACGTGGCCGAGGGCGCCCCGGTCGGAGAGCAGGAGGACCGGAGCTTCTTCATGCGCCGGACCGAGGTGCACTGCGGACGCTGTAATGCTCATCTCGGGCACGTCTTCCCCGACGGTCCGGAGCCGACCGGACTCCGCTACTGCATCAACTCGGCGGCGCTGCACCTGACGTCGAAGGAAGAGGGTGACGGCCCCGAGGCGGACTCGGCCTGAGCCGGTCCTTACTTCGGTCCGTCCGGTCCGTCCGGTCCTCCAGCGCCAGACGTGCCCGGCCCCCAGGCCACACCGAGCGGCACGGCACCCAGACGCACTCGCCAGAGCACGCGCCCGGAGTCCACGTCGACGGCGACAACGCCGCCAATCGCCTCGACCGTCCCCTCGAAGGTGGCGAACACCGTATGGCCTCCGGGGCCGGCCGCGATCCCGTGGGGGTGCTCGGAATCCCCGAGCGGCACACGTCGAACCTCGGACAGCTCGGGCGTCGGGACCAGAATGGACAGGGACCGCTCACCACGGTTGGTCACGACCATGCGGTCGGCTGCCCAGGCGATCTGAGCGGGCTGGCGGCCGACGGCGACCTCCTGCGCGCGCTCGTTTTCCGGCACGGGAGCGTCGAGCGGAATGCGCACAACCCGATCGGCATCCATCAGGGTGACGTAGACGGCTGATCCGTCGGGGGACCACACGAGGTTCATGGGACGGTACCGTGGACGCCCCGGCGGACCGGGATCTGCGCCGACGGGACTGCGGCGCCTCAGTGCGAGCGTCCCGGTGTCCAGGAAGACCACCTCGTCGCCGAGCACGCACGTCACGGCCAGAACGGTACCCGAGGGATCGACCTGCGCATCGTGAGGGGCGGGACATATCGACGGGGTCGCCAGGACGGTCAGGTCCTCGAGCCGGACCACGGCGAGCTGACCGATCCTACCTTGCCCGCTCCGCCAGTAGTCCGGCACGTACGCCAGATCGCCGCTGGGATCCAAGCCCACTCGACCGGCGCCGGCGATCTCGAGATCGACCCGCCCCACGAGCCGGTCTCCCGCCGTCTCGTACTTCCACAGCGTCGGCGACCCCTGCGACACGGTGGCATACCAGTGCCGGCCGCCCGGGGCCACCGCGACGCCGTGGGGCTCATCGGTCTCCGACGGACGACGATCGAGCGATCGTCGATCGAGCAGCGATCCGGTTTCCGCGTCCAGAATGAGCACCTCGTCCGTGAACGAGGAGGCCACGTAGAGGCGTCCGGCCGGGTCGGCGCGCTCTTCCTGGGGACCGGCGCATGCAAGCGTAGTGAAGGCCATTGCCGCGGACACCAAGGGCAGCGAGCGCCGGAGGGCGCGGGGAGTGCCCGACTGCGGCCTCGCTCCTACCGGCTCCGGAGGCGCGTGCCCCTCCGGGTCGAGCCAGCCGCGGAGATGGTCCACTAGAAGGACGGAGCGAGGACGACCATCCCGTTGTTCATGTCGGAAACGTAGAGCGCGCCGCGATGGAGCTGAGGGGCCCAGGCGCACGTCCCGTCCACCGAGGCGCACCCCAGTCCGATCCCGTCGTATCGCTCCCCGAAGATCTCGCGGCCTTGGCGATCGAGCTCTCCGAGGAGCTCTCCGGATACGTCGATCGCCCTGAGTCCCTGGGCGTACCAGGCGGCGTACAGGACGCCTCTGTCCTCGTCGAGCCAGAAGTTGTGCGGGGTGGCGTCCGGCACGCGAAAGGTAGCCACGACGTGCGGATCCTCCAGATTGCGCACGTCGAGGATCCGCATGATCCCCGGAGTCTGACTGTCCTCCTCGCCCACGAACACGTATCCCGCGTCCGGCCAATACCAGGCGTTGTGCGTCTGGCCGCCCAGATCCGGGACCCGGCTGACCTCCACCGGACCTGCCGGCGAGCCGCCCCGGATGCCGTGGCCCACGTCCAGGATCACGAGCCCGGCGTTCCAGTGGGAAAGGAAGGCCAGCCCGTCCCTCACATACACGTCGTGGAGGAAGCTCGAGCCCGCGTAGAACGTGGCGACGACCGCGGGGGCCGCCGGATCGGACACGTCGAGGATCCGGAGTCCGTTCCCGTTCCCGTCCATGACGAGATAGGCGTAGTCTCCCTCGAGCCAGGCGTTGTGGACGCCGCTCTCGAGACCGTCCGTGAACCGCCCGATCGGCGTGGGGCGCGCCGGATCGGACAGGTCCAGGAAGGTGACCCCGTTCAGCAGGTCGTCGGAGCCTTCGTGCGTGAGAACCCCCAGGGCGCCGTCGGCGCGCACCTTCACGTCGTTAACGACCCGTGCGTCCACCGTGAGGTGATGGGTCCGACGGGGCGCGGACGGCGCCGAGATGTCCCAGGCATACAGGCGATTGCCCGGATTCACCGCACTTCCCACACGCCGCTGCCCCCAGGTTCCGGTGTAGGCGAAGTCTCCGTGCACCCAGAGGTCCGAGGTGTGACGATCGCTGACCGATGCCTCTCCGAGCTTGGTCACCGAACCCGAGCGCGCCCGGGACGTCGCGATCAGCCCGACCGAGGCGCTGTGGCCGCCGTACTCGGCGAGCAGCGTGATCGGTCCTTCGACGTACGCCACCACGCGTCCCGTCCCGGTCACGTACGCGGCGCCGGCGGGCTGGACCGACCAGTCGACGGGCAGGTCGCTCACCGTCCCACCCCCTGCGGTGCGCCCCTCCACCAGGAGGGCTAGCACGTCCCCACGGCGGGTCGACGAAGTGGGAGCGGACACGAGCAGCTCTTCGATCTCCTCGCTCGGCGCCGCTTCCACCTCGAAGCTCAGCGCCATCGTGGCCTCGGCCTCCTGGGCGACTCGGGCCGTCACTTCGGCGCCGTAGGTACCGATACCCACCGAGCCGTCGACGGCGACGGCCACGGCGACGGTTGCCGACGTGCCCGGATTGAGCGTCGGGATCGTCCCCGGTGTCACCCGGATCGAGGAGCCCGGCACGACGTTGCCCCCGTCGTCGCGGACGAGGTCGGGCAGAAGCTCGACGGGACCGACGGCTCGGGTCCCCGTGTTGGCGATCTGCACCGAAGCGGTCCGCATCGCCCCCATGGCGAGCGCGGGCTGCCCGAAATCGATGGCGCTCTCGGACTCCAGGCCGGCTGGCGACGCCTCGCACGCGGCCAGGGCGGCGGCCGCGAGAAGGCCGAGAAAAATGCGGCCTGGTCGATCGTTCCGGTCTGCCTGCATTCGCGCCGGTTCCGTGGAGACGAGAGTAGCGACTCCTGGATGATACGCCCGGCGGCACACGGAGTTGCGTGGCCTGAGTGGGGTCGGCGAGGACGGCGGTGGCCGGCGACAGTCGGGTGTGAGCCACGGGAACGTCGTCCTTCGGCCCGCGTACAGACAGTATGCGTTTCCTGCTGCGGGCCGGGTCGGCCGTCCTCTTCGCCGCCTGCGCCGGGCAGTCGGCCGCGCCGGAGCCCGGTTTCTCGACGGGTCTCGTTCCGGATCTCCGCGGCGTACCCGTCATGGTGTTCCCCGTCCAGGAGGCCCGCGGTCTTCCGGCCGACGCCGACCCGGACGGTGAGGTCGCATTCGCGCTCTCGGAGCGCGGGGCGGTCACCGGATGGATCTGGCCGGCCGACATCCGCGCCATCGCGGCCCGGACGCCGGGACTCGCGATGAACGTGGACGGGCTCCCGGTGGGGATGTTCCTGCAAGCGGAGGTCCGGCGGGTGGGAGATCCGCTGTACGGGAACCTGCGCAGGGTTTCGGCCGTAGCGAACTCGGAGGTTGCGTTGATCCCGATCCAGGTTCGGACTCGGTCCGACGCGGACGGTGAAGGCACGGTGGAGATCGCGGCCACCCTCGTTCAGACCCGTACGGGGCGGGTTCTCTGGTTCGGGATCGTTGCCGATCCAGGGTCGGGTGGCGGGGCGCGGGCGGGTCTCGCCCGGGCGGCCGGGCTCTTGGCGAGGGCGATCCTGCCGCTCGGGGCCTGAGGTGGCCCCGCACGCTTGACTACGTATTGAGAGAGAGAGCGGTCTTGTGATGTCTAGATGGGATGTGAAAGCCCTGACGTCGGTTGCCGGCATCGGGGCGATGCTGCTGGCGACGGGCTGCACCGCGCCCGACGCGACGGTGCCCACCGCCGAGGAGGTGTCCGCCGCGTACGAATACGACGGCGTGCTGGAGGCGGAGGTGAACGGCAACGTGGCCGAGGTCACGGTCTATCAACCGACCCGTCAGCTGCTGAGGGGTGGATCCCTCTGGGCCAAGGTCGGGCCGTACGTGTTCCTCTTCAGCGCCGAGACCCGCGCGCTCTTCGACGAGTACGGGGGCCTCGCAGCGGTGCGGGTCATAACGCGCGCTCCCGGAGGTAGGGAGGTAGCGCGCGCCCTGCTCACCCGAGACACCCTGAACGAGGTGACCTGGAGACGGGCGCTGCGCGTCTCGGGTCTCGCCCGACGCGACGGAAGCAGCAGGCCGGGATTGCTGGAGGACCTCGTGCGCTGGGGCGAGGACCACACGGAGTACGAGTACAGCCCGCGCTACATCTCCCGCTGACGTGCACGCCTCGGCGCGGGTTGCCGCCGCAGGCGTTTCTTCGATACTAGAGCCTCCCCCGGCGTCGTCATCGCGGTCCCCGGACCACAGCCGTCGGGTGCTCACGCGCACGCCGCCCTGCCGGCGAGCGATCCGGTCCCCACACATCGAGACATCAGCCGCATGGCCACGGAAATCACGGTGATTCCGGGCGACGGCATCGGTCCGGAAGTGACCGAAGCCGTCCTCGAGATCATCGGCGCCGCGGGCGCCGACCTCGACTACGATCGGCAGCTGGCGGGCATCGCCGCGCTCGACCAGAACAGGAATCCGCTCCCTGACGAGACGCTGGATTCGATTCGGCGCACGGGCGTCGCGCTCAAGGGGCCGCTCACCACCCCCTCCGGCACGGGCTTCCGCTCCATCAACGTGGCGATCCGCAAGGAGTTCGACATGTTCGCGAACGTGCGGCCCGCCCGCTCCCTCACCAAGGGCGGCCGCTACGAGGACGTGGACCTCGTGCTCATCCGGGAGAACACCGAGGGCCTCTACGTGGGAGTGGAGCACTACATCGGCATGGAGGGGGATCCCCGGGCAGCGGCCGAGTCCGTGATGATCATCACGCGGTTCGGGGCGGAGCGGGTCACACGGTACGCGTTCGAGTATGCCAAGCAGAACGGTCGGAGCAAGGTGACGCTCGCCCACAAAGCCAACATCCTCAAGTACACGCAGGGGCTGTTCCTCGAGGTGGGGCGAGCGATCGCCAAGGAGTACGAGGGCGAAGTCGCGTTCGAGGACAAGATCATCGACGCCACGGCGATGCAGCTCGTCCTGAACCCGTATCAGTTCGACGTGCTCGTGATGGAGAACATGTTCGGCGACATCCTCAGCGACCTCATGGCGGGTCTGGTCGGCGGACTGGGCATGGCCCCGGCCGGCAACCTGGGAGCGCGCGAAGCCATGTTCGAGGCGGTGCACGGGTCGGCGCCCGATATCGCGGGGAAGGGAGTCGCCAACCCGACCGCGCTGCTCCTGGCCGCCGCCATGATGCTCGACCACGTCGGCCAGCCGGATCCGGCTCAGCGCATTCGGAACGCTCTCGACGCCGTGCTGATGCACGGAACGGTGCGGACGCGGGATCTCGGGGGTAGCGCCAGCACCCGTGAGTACACCGATGCGCTGATCGCGGCGCTCGCGTAACCGTGGCCGGCGGCCGGCGCCCGTTTTCCTGGCGGGATCGCTATCCCGAGCAGGTTACGTGCGTCCGCTGCCTACAGGTGAAGGACACGGTCGAGGTCGACCGACTCCTGTGGTGCGACGATTGTCAGTCGGCGGCGAAGTCTCGGGCCGCGTTCTGGGGGTGGCTGGGCGGGTTCGTGATCGCGGCGGCCCTGGCGGCGTACATCTGGGTGGCCATACAGCCGTCGGATCTCATCCTGAAGCTCTGGGCCGTCATCCCCATCGCCGCCCTCTGGCTCGGGGGACGGATCGTGCGGGAGGTCGTGTACGGAGTGGAGCGCTACCGGAACCGGCGCGCCGTGGACGCCTTTCCGCCGTCGCGGGATCCGGGACCGCGTGCGAACGGGGGGCCGCGCTTCCCGGACCAGGACGGGGAGGGCCAGGACGGGCCGGCGGACGACGACCCGACGGACTGACCGCTCCCTACACTTCCGCTGCCGCGGGCCTAGATTAACCCGTCCAGCACGTACCCAACCGTGGGGTTTCAGGTGGCCGCCAAATTCCAAGGCATCGATTTCTACAATCTCGACGCGCTCTTCTCCGAAGAGGAGCGCATGGTCCGCGACACCGTACGCGACTGGGTCGAGGACCGGGTCCTGCCGGTCATCGGACAGGCCTACGTCGAGCGCACGTTCCCAACGGACCTGATCCCGGAGATGGGCGAGCTCGGCGTGCTCGGGGCCAACCTGCCCGAGAAGTACGGCTGCGCCGGCCTCAACAACGTTGCCTACGGGCTCATCATGCAGGAGCTCGAGCGGGGCGACTCGGGGCTGCGGTCGTTCGCCTCGGTGCAGGGCGCGCTCGTCATGTACCCGATCTACGCGTTCGGATCGGAGGAGCAGCGGCAGCAATGGCTCCCACGTTTGGCCAGCGGGGAGAAGATCGGCTGTTTCGGGTTGACGGAGCCCGACTTCGGCTCCAACCCCGCCGGCATGATCACGACCGCCCGGAAGACGTCGGACGGGTGGCTGCTGAACGGGACCAAGATGTGGATCACCAACGGCTCCATGGCCGACGTGGCGGTGGTCTGGGCCCAGACGGGCGAGATCGGGGATACCAAGGGGATTCGCGGGTTCGTGGTCCCCACCGACGTGGCCGGGTTCAGCGCCCGCGACCAGAAGGGCAAGCTCTCACTCCTCGCGTCGGACACGAGCGAGCTCGTGCTCGAGGACGTCGAGCTGCCCGCCGATGCGCTGATGCCCGAGACCAGCGGGCTCAAGAACCCGCTGATGTGTCTAACCCAGGCGCGCTACGGGATCGCCTGGGGCGGGATCGGGGCCGCGATGGCCTGCTATGCCGAGGCGCTCGAGTACGGGATCAATCGGATCATGTTCGACGGACCGATCGCCGGGAAGCAGATTCAGCAGGTCCGGCTGGCCGAGATGGTGACCAAGATCACGCAGGCCCAGCTCGTCGCTTATCACCTGGGCCGCATGAAGGACGACGGGACCATGACGCCACAGCAGGTGTCCCTGGCCAAGCGGGCCAACGTGGACATGGCCTGCGAGGTCGCCCGGGAGGCTCGCCGCCTGCTGGGTGCCAACGGCATCCTGATCGAGTATGCCTCGATGCGGCACATGGCGAACCTGGAATCCGTGTACACGTACGAGGGTACGCACGACATCCATTCCCTGATTCTGGGTCAGACCGTAACCGGAATCGCCGCCTTCTGAGGCAACCGATGGCCAAATCGGACGATCCCGGGGCGGGCTCGTCGGACGGAGGCGGCTCTCACCCGCCCGGCCCCGACGACCGGATTCGGCCGTCGGTGCGGCATCACGCGCCCAAGGAAGCCCGGGTCCTCGGCGGGTCGGACCAGTCGGCCGAGGCCGCGACCGCCTGGGACCGGGAGCCCCTGACGACCCTACGAGCCGAGCGCCGGCTCCTGCGGATCGTTCTCCCGGCGGTCCTGGTCGTCGGATTGGGGCTGGGACTCGCCCTTCTTCGATTCGGGCTCCAGATCGCGCTCATCGGGATGTTGATTTTCCAGACGGGTGGGTTCTTCGCGGCCTACGTGGTGGCGCAGCGCCGAAGGATGGACCCGCTCCGCAAGCGGGAGTCGGGCAATGGGAAGACGCCTTGACCCACTAGGGGTCTAGCCTAGGTTTAACGTCCGACGCGCCCGGCAAAAGGCACTTGGCGCGACGAGCGCCGCTAGCTCAACTGGCAGAGCAAGTGACTCTTAATCACTAGGTTCGGGGTTCGAGTCCCTGGCGGCGCACTGACTTCGAGAGACCTCTCCGGCTGGCCGGGGAGGTCTTTTTCGTTCCAGGGGGCTGGCGCGCGTGACGGGTCCGAGGGGCCGCGCTCCGGGGATGCCGCGCCGGGGACGGGGGTCTGGCCATTGGTGCGAGCGGGGCCGCTCGCGCGCCGGTATGTTCCAGGATCTTCGGACCCCTAGCGCCGGACCGCCCCATGAACGACGTCGGCCGTCTTCCGCTCCGCCTCGGAGCGATCACGTCCTTCCTCTGCCTCGCCTGCCTCGTGTCCCCGGTGGTCCCGGCCGCTGCGGGTGCCGTCCCGCAGAGCCCCCAGGAACCGAGCGACCCCGCACTTCCGCTCACCTCGACGCGAACGCTCCGCTTCACGACCGACGAGGGGACCTGGATGAGCCTGGACGTCTCCCCGAACGGCGAGACGATCGTCTTCGACCTGCTGGGAGACCTCTATACGCTGCCCATCTCAGGGGGAGCGGCCACACGCATCACGTCGGGCATGGGCTTCGACGGACAGCCGCGCTACTCACCGGACGGCTCCCGCATCGTGTTCGTGAGCGACCGCGACGGATCCGACAACGTCTGGATTGCCCGGTCGGACGGGTCCGGCGCGCGGCAGCTCACAGACACCGAGTGGAACGGCTACATCTCGCCGGAATGGACTCCGGATGGGGAATACGTCGTGGTGACCAAGCGTCCCTCGCCCAAGGAGCAGGGGGGACGGCACGACCTCCACCTCCATCACGTCGACGGGGGCTCGGGCGTGCAGATGACCGGGCACGAGGAGCCCGTTACACCGGCCAATGCGGCTCCCTCGCCGCCAACGAGCTTCGTGGGCGCTGCCTTCGGTCCCGACCCCCGCTTCGTCTGGACGGCGGTGGCGAGCGGCACAGGGTGGGGGGCCTGGCAGATCGGCCTCTTCGACCGTGAGACCGGAGCCACCTTTCCGCGGACGTCCCGTCAGCAGAGTGCGATGCGCCCCGTCGTGAGCCCGGACGGCAGTTGGATGGTCTACGCGACCCGCGAGGAAGCCAACGCCGGCCTGCGCCTCCGGAATCTGCAGACGGGTGAGGAGAGTTGGTTGGTGCGCGACGGCCAGCGGGACGACCAGGAAGGCCGCTGGTCGCGTGACCTGGCGCCCGGGTCGTCGTTCACGCCGGACTCGAGAGCGCTCGTCACCAGCTATGGCGGCAAGATCATGAGGGTGGACGTGCCTTCGGGTGACGCCGAGGTCATCCCGTTCACTGCCGAAGTGGAGCAAGGCATGGGACCGCTGGCCCTGTTCCCCAAGGAGGCTGCGCCGGCTACGGTCGAGGCCCGGCACGTCCAGTGGCCCCGTCTGGCACCAGACGGGGGGCGCATCACGTACTCGGCGCTCGCACGCGTGTGGGTACAGAGCCTGCCCGACGGTGACCCACGCCGGCTCACCACGGCCTCGAGCGGTACGGAGCACACGCCGTCGTGGTCGCCCGACGGCCGGTCGGTGGCGTGGGTGACATGGCAGGATGGGGTCGGCGGTCACGTCTGGCGGGCCCCGGCCGACGGTAGCGGAGCCCCCGTGCGCGTCACCCGGACGCCCGCGTACTACGATCGCTTGGCATGGTCCCCGGATGGCGCGCGCATCCTCGCGGTGCGCGCCCCGTCTCGCGAGCGGATCACGTTCTTCGACGAGCTGAACCGTGGACAGATCGTGTCGCGGGACCTGGTCTGGATTCCTGCCGCAGGTGGAGAGGCGACCGTTGTCACGCCGCTCCGCGGGTCCAGTCGCTACGTGCCGGACTACTACGGCGTCCCTCACTTCACCGGTGACGCGGACCGCATCTTCATCCACGAGCCTGCCGAAGGCCTCGTCTCGGTGCGCTGGGACGGAACCGACCGACGGGTGCATCTCCGGGTGCGGGCGTGGGACTGGCCGGCCGGAGCCGAGCACGGCGCGACCGAGATCGTGGCATCGCCCGATGGCCGTGAGGCGCTCGTCCTGGTGAACCAGAACCTCTGGCTGTTGGCCCTTCCGACGGCGGCTGGCAAGCCCACGGTGGTCTCGTTCCCGGCCGGCGCCTCGGCCCCGGTGCCGGTACGCCGACTCAGCCGCGTCGGCGCTGACTTTCCGGGGTGGCGGTCCGACGGCTCGGGGATCCACTGGTCGCTCGGGGCGAGCTTCTTCGAGTACGACGTCGAGCCGGCGGCGGCGGCCGTCCGCGATTCGGTCCGGGCCGCGGCGCGCGGGGAGGCCGCCACGGGCCCGGCCTACGTGCCCCGCCGGACCGACATCAGGCTCTCGGTCGCGGCGGCCCGGCCCGTGGGCAGCGTGGCCTTCCGAGGCGCCCGCATTGTCCCCATGACGGGTGACGCCGTGGTCGAGAACGGGACGATCGTCGTGCAGGGTGACCGCATCACGGCGGTGGGGCCTACCGCCCAGGTCTCGATTCCCGAGGGCGCCAGGGTAATCGACGTAGCCGGCATGACGATCGTGCCCGGGTGGATCGACGTTCACGCCCACATGTGGACGCCCTGGGGCGTGCAGCGGGAGCAGCCTTGGGAGTACCGGGTCAACCTGGCCTACGGTGTCACGACCACGCGGGATCCCCAGACCATGACGCCCGACGTGTTCGGGTACGCGGATCGGGTCGCGGCGGGCAACGTGCTGGGCCCTCGGGTGTTCGCCACGGGTCGCGGGATCCACGCGAGCGAGGAGATCGGCTCCCTGGAGCAAGCGAGGGACGTGGTACGCCGCTACTCGGAGTTCTGGAAGAGCGGCACGATCAAGCAGTACATGGTTGGGGACCGCAAGGTGCGGCAGTGGGTCGTGATGGCCGCCCACGAGCAGGGGGTCTCACCGACCACCGAGGGCGGCTCCGACTTCAAGATGAACCTCACCCTGATGCTCGACGGCTATGCCGGGCTCGAGCACTCCCTCCCCATCTGGCCGCTCTACCGGGACGTGCACGAACTGATCCGTCAGAGCGGCATCGCCTACACGCCGACCCTCATCGTCTCCTATGGCGGTCCCTCGATGCACGACTACTTCCTTCAGAGGGAGCGAATCGAGGACAACGAGCGGCTCGCCCGCTTCATGCCTCGTGCGGAGGTGCTACAGGAGGGGCTCCGCCGACAGCGCTGGGTGCGGGACGACCAGTGGGGGTTCCCCCACGTGGCCTCGGCGGCGGCGAGCGTGGTCCGCAGCGGAGGGCTCGTCGGGATGGGGTCCCACGGCAACATGCAGGGCCTGGGCGCGCAGTGGGAGATCTGGGCCTACGCGCTGGGTGGCATGACCCCGATGGAGATCATGCGCGTTTCCACCATCAACGGCGCCCGCGCGATCGGCATGGACCAGGAGCTGGGCTCGCTCGAACCCGGCAAGCTCGCGGATTTCCAGGTCCTCGAGCGCAACCCGCTGGACGACATCCGCAACACGGACTCGCTGCGCTGGCTCGTAGTGGGCGGGCGCGTCCTCGACGGTCGCACGCTCGCAGACGTGGAGGGACCGGGATGACCAGGCTGGCGCTCTGCCTGTCGCTGGCCGCGGCCGCGCTCGGGTGCGGTGAGGACGGCCGGAGCGTGGCGGGAGGCTCAGCGGGAGGACCGGTCCCGGAGGTGACCCCGGAGCTCATGGAGCGTTGGGAGACCGAGCTCTCGAACTGGGGACGATGGGGGCAGGAGGACCAGCGGGGCACGCTCAACCTGATCACGCCTGAGAAGTCGCGGGACGCCGCACACCTGGTGCGCGACGGCGTCACGGTCTCACTGGGCCACTTCGTGAGTGAGGAAGAGGCACTGGACAGCCAGACGTTTGCGCCCACCGAGCACTGGATGACGGCCGTCGATCCGGAGACCGGAGCTGTTCGGTTCGCGCTGGACGCCGTGAGTTTCTCGCTCCACGACGGCATGCTCTCCCACCTGGATGCGCTCTGTCATTACGCGACGACCCGCAACGGGGAGCGCGTGATCTACAACGGGTACCCGCAGAACCTGGACGAGAACGGGTGCAAGGATCTCGCGATCGACCGCATGGGCCCGGGCTACGTCACGCGCGGTGTGCTCGTGGACATGCCGTTGCTCCGAGGGGTGGCCTACCTCGAGCCGAGTACGCCGATCACGGTGTCCGACCTCGAGGAATGGGAGGCGTTCGCGAGGGTCGACGTAGGTCCCGGTGACGCGCTGCTGGTACGGACCGGCCGCTGGGCAAGGCGCGAGCTCGAGGGCCCATGGAGCTACGGCCGTGAGGGCGCCGGGTTGCACGCTTCGGTGCTCCCATGGCTGCACGCGCGGGGAGTCGCGCTCTTGGTGGGCGACGCCGTGAACGACGTCCAGCCCTCGGGCGTCGAAGGCCGCAACCGCCCCATCCATGATCTGACCCAGGTCTTCATGGGGCTGCCGCTGGTGGACAACGGCTACCTGAAGGACGTGGCCGAGGAGGCGGCCCGCCGCCGGCGTTGGGCGTTCATGGTGTCGTGGCAGATCAGCCGCGTGCCGGGAGGCACCGCGAGCCCGTTCAACGCGATCGCCACGTTCTGATCCCATCGTGGCGCAGCCGAGGGTGCGGCCCCATCATTCCGGTCACACCCCACGCCGGCTCGCCGTCCGGTCCGCCGCGCCAGGGGAAGCGAGGAGCGATCGCCATGCAATGTGACGAGTTCCTCCGTCCCGTCGCCGCCCTGGCGGGCGCGGCCTTGGCTGGCGGCTGAGGCGGCGGGGGCGAGCGCCGTTGACCTCTTCCGATCGCGACCGCTCGGCGCCAGCGCCCGTACCGGTGGGCGCGGGCGCCCCCACGCTCGCCGGTGCACCCTCGACGGAGAATCCGTGGCTCCGCGCGCTCGTAGTCGTGTTCCTGCTTTACGTGTTCCTGATCGCGGTGAACGGGCTGGGCTCGGGATTCCGTGCGCTCGGCGAGGGCGTGCTCGACTCGTTCTTCGCGGCCACCGAGAACCCATTCATCGCGTTGATGGTGGGCATCCTCGGGACGTCCCTGGTGCAGAGCTCGTCGGTGACGACGGCGATGATCGTCGGTCTGGTAGCGGCCCCGCTCGATCCGCTGCCGCTCGCCAATGCCGTGCCGATGATCATGGGGGCCAACATCGGGACCACCGTGACGAACACGCTCGCTTCGCTCGCGCACATAACCCGCGAGGGTGAGTTCCGGCGGGCGTTCGCAGTGGCCACCGTCCACGATTTTTTCAACTACCTGGCCGTCGTGGTGCTCCTCCCGGTGGAGCTCTTCACCGGCGTCCTGCAGCGATCCGCCGTCGCCCTCACCTCGCTCCTGTCCGGACTGAGCGGAGCCGACTACGAGAGCCCCATCAAGGGCGCCATCCAAGCCGGCGGAGCGCCGATCGAGCTGATGGTGCAGGCGCTGCTGCCGACCGAGTTCACAGAGGCGCTCGCACACATCTTCGTGAGCGCGGTCCTGATCTTCGTGACGCTATTCGGCATCGTGAGCGTCATGCGCACGTCGATGCGGGCACGCATGGAGGTCCTCGTGTCGAAGGCGCTCGCGCGCAATGCGCTCGTCGGAGTCGTCGTGGGAATCATCGCGACGGTCATGGTGCAGTCGAGCTCGATCACGACCTCGCTGATGGTCCCGCTCGCGGGCGCCGGTGTCCTCACGCTCCGGCAGGCGTTCCCCGTGACGCTGGGCGCCAACATCGGTACCACCGTGACTGCCCTGCTTGCCGCCCTGGCCGTGACCGGGGTCAACGCGGCCGCCGGCCTCACCATTGCGCTGGTTCATCTGCTGTTCAACCTGTCCGGCACCCTGCTCATCTACCCGATCGAGCCGATCCGCCGGATCCCCCTGTTCTGCGCCCGCAAGATGGCGGACGTTGCAGTTAGATCGAAGCGCTGGGCGATCCTTTACGTCTTCGTGCTGTTCTATGGAATTCCCGCGGCATTCGCGGTGCTGAACCAGATGCTCGGGTAGGAGATGAGACGATGCTCAAAGAGCTGCTGAGCCTCTTCAGTTCCGACGACGCCTTGGCCCGCATGGGCCAGGACTTCAGTAGGATGCTCGACCTCGCCCACGGACTCGCCGTGCGGGCGGGTCAGGTATTCTTCGAGGAGACCTCCAAGGATCACGAGCGGGAAGCGATCGCGCGTGATGATCGCAAGATCAACAAACTGGAGCGCCGCATCCGCAAGCAAGTGATCACCCATCTGACCATCTCCTCCAATCCGGGTGACGTTCCCTATTGCCTGCTGCTCATGGGGATCGTGAAGGACGTGGAGCGGTTGGGCGATTATTCGAAGAACATCGCGGAGGTCCACGACGAGGGTGGCGGGCCCCTTCCGGACGACGACAACACGGCAGAGCTGCGCGACATCCGGCGAATCGTGGAGTCGACGTTCGGGTCCGTGAACGACGTCTTCACGTCGTCCGATTCCGAGGCGGCGATCGCGCTGATTCGCGGCGGATGGCACGTGGCCACCCGCTGTGACACCCTCATCACCCGGGTGGCGGGGAGCGACTACGACGCTGCCACGACGACGTCCCTGGTCCTCGGTACGCGCTACTACAAGCGTCTGCAGTCACACCTGCTGAACGTGCTTTCCGGGGTGGTGATGCCCCTCCACAAGCTCAACTACTTCGACGAGGACATGCTGGAGGACGAGGATCCGTTTGCTCCGGACGAGGATCCGTTTGCCCCGGACGAGGACGGCGACTCGGAGCACGAGGAATCAGATGTCGAGGAGGCGGTCTGATCGTCGCGCTGGCCGCCATCCCCCTGCGCCGTTGCTCACCGACTACCCGCTGCGCGCCGCCCAGGCCGCCAGCACCTCCGCCTCCCGCTCGCGGGGAATGGTCATGCGCGCGTTCGCGCGCTCCTCGGCCGGGAGGGAATCGAACCAGTCCAGCGTATCCATGGCGGTGACGGCGATCGGCCGGAACGTGAGACCGGCCTCCTTCGCCCGCTCGATGCTGATGCGCTGCGATCCGAGGTTGTCGCCCGCCGGCATGATCCAGGGGATGGCGAAGAACACGCGGTGCTCTTCGAGGAAGGCGTAGTCCTCGATCCAGGTCCACGCCACGGCGGCGGACGACGTCGCACGCACGCCGTACACGAACTCCTCCAACGTCGTCGGCGTCGATGGACCGGTGACGTTGTAGACACCGCGAGTCCCGTTCTCGAGGCAGCGGATCATGAACTCGGTCAGGTCGCGCACGTCCACCTGCTGGACCAGGTCGGTCTTCTTGCCGGGAACCATGACGTTGCCGCCCTGCCGCAGCCGCCGCGGCCAGTAGCTCCCCCGGTGCGTGCTGTCGAGCGGTCCTACGATGTATCCCGGGCGGATGATGAGTGACCGGTCGCCGAAGGCCTTCTGCGCCTCGCGCTCGGAGAGTGCCTTCATCACGCCGTAGCTGGACGCGCCGTTTTCCCCGTTCGAGGGATCCTCGAGCAGGAGTTCCGTATCCTCGTCGATCTCGGTGGTGAGGTACGGATAGTAGACCCCGGTCGACGAGATGTAGAGGTAGGTTTCGGCGGCGTCCGCGAGCAGCGCGGCCGAGTCTCTGGTCCAGCTCACGTTCATCCCCGAAGCGTCGATCACCGCGTCCCACGTCCGGCCCCGAAGCGCTTCCAGGTTGTTCTCGCGATCCCCGATCAGGTGCTCGACGTGCTCGAAGGCCTCCTGGAACATTCCAGGCTCCCGCTGCCCACGTGTGAAGATCGTGACCGAGTGCCCGCGCTCGAGCGCGTAGCGCACGTTGTGGGGACCCGTGAGGTTGGTGCCTCCCAGGATGAGGATGCTGAGCGCGCGCGTCTGACGCTCTCCGACCTGTGCCCCGAGGACAGACAGGGGCGATGCGAGTCCCAGTCCCAGCGCGCCTGACGCCGCCGCTGCCAGGAATGTCCGTCGATCCGTCTCCATGCATCCTCCACCGTGCCGCGCGACACCATCCGGTTGGCAGCCAAGTTCGGGTCCCTCGGACCCGAGCGCCACCTGCGACGTGGACGGGGATCGGGTCCAGACGTAGAGTCAGACCATGAGGAATGGAAATGGAAGCGGGCCCGCGCTGGCGGATGCTGGGGACCGGTTCGGACGGCTGACGGCGGTCGTTGCGCCTCTGCTCGCCGGCATGCTCGCGGGCTGCGCCGCCGTGGAATCGCAAGACCGTGACGACGGCGCCCGCTCGTCGGCCGTCGCCGCCGCGCCCGACTATTGCGAGCTTCCGGCCATATCCGCCGAGGTGCTGGAGACCCGACCGTCGGCGGCCGAGCCACCCATCGACGACGTGAACTGGTTCGCCCGCCCGGTGCCGCACGCAGGGGACGACCGGATCGTTGCGTTCGCGAGCCACGACCAGAACTACCTGTACAACCTCACGACCGGGGCGCGGGTTCGCGTTCCCGATCGCTCGGACGCGGTTGCGACGCCCGACGGGCGCTACCTGACGGTGCCTTCGTACTACACGCCGGACTCGACGGTCCGTTTCTACCCCGTCGAACCGATGCTCGAGCGCCTCGCGGCGGGGGAGGACGCACTCGACGTCGCGCCCGTGTTCGTCCACGACCATCCGGCCATGAAGCGCGTCTACTATCAGTCGACCGGGGTGTTGTCTGAGGAAGCGACGGCTGAGGGTGGGGCCACCAGCTACCGGCTGATGTTCTCGGGAACGCAGCACGAGTCGGGGTTTCGGATCGTCGACTACCGGTTCGTGCACGATCCAGGCGGAGCCCTTCTGCGGGTCGAGCCGTCCGAGCCCATGACGCTCTGCCCCGAGGTCGAGAACGATCTCAACACGCCGTTCATCTCGAAGGACGGGCGCCACCTGGCCGCGTACACGAGCGGAGAGTCGGAGCCCGGGTACGCCCCCGGCGCCTCTCTGAAGGTCTTCCGCATTTCGGCGGCCGATCCCGCGGCTGGCACGACTTCATGCGATCCCGTGGCCGATCTGGGTTTCGCCGCAGGCAAGGCAGATTTCAGCTTCGACGGCTCGATGCTGGCGTTCCACACCAGCCAGGGCGGATACCTCACGCCGTTCGTGAATGGCGGCCTGAACCCCGGCACGATCACGGACGTGGCGGTCGCGCGCCTGGACGTGGATTCCCGGGGCGACATCCGGGGCCACACGGGCGCGCAGCGCCTGACGACGTCCTTGGAGGCCGGGGTCGGGAGCTATTTCCCTGCGTTTTTTCCCGACGGGGCGCTGTTCTACATCGCGAACGCCGTGCCGAGGGACAGTGAACGGGAGAAGCGATTCCACTTCCGGGTCGTGGATCCACAGTCGGTCTCCTGGAAGCGGCCTGCGGTGGAATCACCCGAAGCGCTCGAGGGTTGGCACGCGATCACCGGGCTCTGGGAGCGATTCTGCTCCCCGGACGATCCGCGCCTGACGCGCGAGCCCTTCCCGCACCAGGCGCACGAGTCACCGTTCCTGGGCCTGGCACTCTCGGCCGAGCAATGTCACGCGTTGCTCGACGACGCCCAGGCCGAGGGGACGGCTCCTGCGACGGAGGCCGAGGCCAAGGCTCCCATTGGCGAGGGGGGAGTGCCAGCCGCCGCGGCTCCCACCGACACCCGTGCGCTCAGGAGTTTCTGTGACGGTCTGGGAGCCTGACGTCGGCGCCCTCGGGTCCCAGGACCAAAAGGGGCCTCAGGAGTCCCCGGGGCCCGCGTCCAGGAAACCAGCCAGAAACGCCCGGTAGCCGTCCGCGTCGCGGTACCCCGGTAGGGCCGCCGACACCCGGCCAGCGTCGAAGACCAGCACGGTGGGGGCGTGCACCTGCGCGTCGCGGAAGAGCAGCTCGACCGCCGCGACCTCTCGCAGCCCGTCCGGCGGGATGCCGCCCCGGCGTGACTCGGTCTCCGCGAACGCCCGATCGCTGCCGGCAAACAGGAGCGGGACCACGTCGAGGCCCAACGCGGCCGCCGCGCGCGCGATCTCCGAATACCCGGCCACCGACAGCGGCATGTGTGGAGACCAGACGTAGACAACGACCCCGGCTCCGCGCGCGAGACGCTTGCTGAGATCGGCGTCCGTGAAGCCGCGGGCGGCATCCGAGTCGCGTGGGGTCACCGGCACCGGCGCCGGGACCTGCTCCAAGCTCTGCCCGCAGTCTTCCCCGAACGTGACGCGCTCCCCGCCCGCCCCGGTCACACGCGTTATGGACGGGACGGCCTCGAGCGTAACGTCGAGAAGAACCCATTGACCGATCCGATCGGTTGGGATGCGAACGTGCTCTCGATGGCCGGAAGCCGGTGCCGCCGGCATCCCCCGGCCCCGCGCCCCCCAGCTCGCCATGAGGTCCGTGACGTGTGCTCCGCAACGCACGTCCGCGACCAGTTCACGCCACGCGTCCTGGTCAGCACCCAGGGTGCTGGAGTCCCGCGCGGATCCGGGCGAGCAGGCCGCAGCGAGCACCACCGCCACTGCCGATGCCCCCGCCAGGCGGCCTCCGGCCCGCGGAGTGACCGCGGCCCGTCTGTCCAGCGTACACGCGTCGCCACATGAAGGAGCCCGACCCGAGCTCATGTCCCGCCGCCGCGCACCGAGCCGAGCTCCTTCCTGACAACGGGAGCCACTTCCGTTCCCAGAAGCTCGATAGCCCTGAGCACGTCCTCGTGCTGCATGGGGCCCACCGTGAGCTGGATGAGAAAGCGCTGGTGCCGGAAGATCCGATGCTGGAAGAGCATCTTCTCGACGACCTGCTCCGGGGTCCCGAGGAACAGCGCGCCCCGCAGAGTCGCCTCGGCCTCGAACTGCCGGCGGGAAGGGGGCGGCCAACCGCGCTCGCGGCCGATTCGGCCCATGGTCTCCTGGAACGGCGGGAACGCCAGCTCGGTCGCCGCCTCGGACGTGGGCGCAATGAAGCCGTGCGAGTTGATGCTGATCGGTAGCGCTTCAGGATCGTGGCCGGCGCGTTCTGCCGTGGCGCGGTAGAGGTCGACTGCCGGGCGGAAACGCTCCGGCTCCCCGCCGATGATGGCGAGCGCCATGGGCAGTCCCAGCGTCGCCGCCCGCACGACCGACGGCGGTGTGCCGCCCACGGCCACCCACACCGGGAGTGGATCCTGAACCGGCCGGGGATACACCGGCCGTCGATCGATGGAGGGGCGATGCTTTCCCTGCCAGGTGACGACCTCGCGCTCCCGGAGCTCCAGGAGCAGCTCCAACTTCTCCTGAAAGAGCTCGTCGTAATCGTCCAGATCCTGCCCGAAAAGCGGAAACGACTCGATGAAGGAGCCACGACCGGCCATGATCTCGGCGCGGCCGCAGGACAACTGGTCCAAGGTGGCGAAGTCCTGGAAAACCCGCACCGGGTCGTCCGAGCTGAGGACGGTGACGGCGCTCGTGAGGCGGATGCGCCGGGTACGCGCGGCTGCGGCCGCCAGGATCACGGCTGGGGTCGAGGACGCATAGTCGGGCCGGTGGTGCTCCCCTACCCCGAAGACGTCCAGGCCCACTCGGTCCGCGAGCTCGATCTCCTCCAGTAGGTGAGCGAGGCGCTGCTCCACTCCGGCCTGCCGGCCGGTGAGCGGGTCGAAACGGGTCTCAACGAACGAATAGATTCCGATTTCCATGCGGCCGAACTTGTCAGCATGCCGCTGGCCTGCCAACGCCCTCGGGCAGAACGGACTGCGGATGGCTGGCGGATGGCCTGCGGACTTGGCCGCGCCAAAACGGTGCCACGCTCCACCGCGGGACCGTGTGTGGCTGGCGCGCGGCCGTGCCGATCCGCATGCTGTCCGGGGCGTGCGCGTCCTCGCGCGCCGCCCACGTGCGCCGGTTACGTCACCGCCGGCCGGGGGCTCGTGCCGACCGCCCCGGGTGGCGGCATTCAGCCCTGGGAGGGTGCGATGTCGAACTTGCCGAAGGCACTGGTCTTGGCCGCAGCTGTCAGCTTTCTGCTCGCTGTCGTGACCACCCTGATGGGTCCGTTGGGGTCCGTCGAGGCGGAGGGCTTTTCCCGCGCCTGCACCAACCTGGCCGTACTCGGTATCGGCCTCCATCTGGTCGACAAGAAATGAGACGAGTCACGGCCATCGATCTGTTCCGAAGCCCCGAGGTGATGCGGAGTGCCGCGCCGAGTTCGACGAGCGGCGGGGACCGGATTTCGCGTACGAGCCGCTCCTGGGCGACAGGGACCCGCCGCTGGACTATCGGCTGCCAGTCACCCCCCGCTGATCAGGCGATGAGGTCGAAGTCTCCTCCCAGCACCTGATCGAGGTTGCCCGACCGCCATCCGCGGACCGAGTCGCGCACCAGCGGCGCGGGGCCCGTGCGGTAGCGCCGTACGATCTGCCCACTTGGGACCTCCCCGGCCTCTCGCAGCAAGGCGAGGGCGATGGCCCGTGCGTCGTGGTGGCGCTCCGGGAGCGGCTCGAAAGGCTGACGCGCCACGGCGACAACCGCGCGGGTCCGCTGGAAGCCGCCCGCTTCGCGTGGCACCTCGAGCACGTGGTGCCCGTGCTCGCCGGTCAGGATCCTGAACGCCCCGAAACCGCTCACGGCCAAGATCGCCCGGTGAGGCTGGCCTCGCTCGGCCCCGTCCTGGAGGACGGTGCTCTTCATGCGGCGCTTGTCGGACCACCGCCGGTACATGTCGAGCAACTGACGGGCGAACGCGTCGGACGGCTGTCCGCCCCCGCTGGGGTCCCGCGTCCCGCGGACCATCAGGAAGACCTCTCCGACCGAGCCGCTCTCGAGCTCCTCGATGGCTTCGCCCACCAGGTAGAGCTGCTCCGCGAGGCGCCGGACGATCTTGAACGGCGCCTTGCTTTCGCCGGTGTACTGGCGGAGCCGGCGGAGCAGCGAGCCAGCCGTCTCGAGTCCGGTCTCGATTCGGTCCATGTACTCGATCCTGCCGAGGATCTCGAAGCGGTCGGGCCGCTCCCAGAAGTCGCCCTCGCTCATGGACGCCAGCCGGCCGTCCTTGGCGCCTTCCCAGGCGGTGTCGGCGAGGAGGCCGTCCAACCGCTCGTACTCACGCTGTAGCAGGGCGATCTCGTCCGCCCGCCCGACACCGGCCAGGGCGATCGACCCCACGCCCAGAGGGACGGCTCCACCGTCGGGGGCCCTCCCGTCCAGGTCGTCGTCCGCGAGCGTCTGATCCTCGTCCGGGTCGACGAACTCGACGGCGATCCGCTCGCCCTCGCGGCGAACGAACAGGAACTGCTCGCCCTCCGGGGCCGTGTGCTCGACGATGGCCTCGGCGAGCGGCGCGAGAAAGAGCTGCTCCACCGCGCGACGCAGGGGCCGCGCTCCCAGGGTCTCGCTGAAGCCACGCTCGAGGAGGAAGTCCAGGGCCGCCTCCTCCCATTCGACCGCCCATCCGCGCCGCCGGAGTCCACGCCGCTCGAAGACCTTCGATAGCTCGATCGTGAGCAGTTTGCGCATCACCGGTCGGCTGAGCGGCCGGAAGGTCAGGACACGGTCGATCCGATTGATGAATTCAGGCCGAAACACCTCTTCCATCGCCCGGTGCACGCCTCCTGTGGAGAGCTGACGGGGGCCACCGCCGAAGCCCAGGCCCGGGCGCCCCACCTCCGAGCTACCCAGGTTCGACGTCATGATCACGATCGCGCTGCGGAAGTCGGCCGTCACCCCGTCGCGGCCGGTAAGTCGCCCATCGTCGAACAGCGGCAGGAAGAGGTCCCAGACGTTGGGGTGTGCCTTCTCGAACTCGTCCAGCAGCACCACGCAGAACGGCTGCTGACGCACCAGAGTCACGAGCGAATTCGGATCGGCGCTGGGTCCGGGCTCCCCGAGAATCCGTCCGACCGATTGCGCGTCCTGCAGCTCGCTCATGTCCAACCGGACCAGACGATCCGGAGACCCGAACAGATAGGCGGCCAGGGTCTTTGCCAGCTCCGTCTTGCCGGTGCCGGTCGGTCCGACGAACAGGAACACGCCTTGGGGGCGCGAAGGGTCCGTAAGCCCGGACTTGATGAGCGCAATGCGGTCGACGATCGCGCCCACGGCTTCAGCTTGCCCCAGGACGCGGCCGTCGAAGAAGCCGCGTACCTCCTCGAGCTTCATTCGCTGGCGGTCGTCGAGGAGCTCGACCGGGATTCCGGTTCGGACCGAGAGCTCCCTGACCACGTCGTCGTGGCGGATGGGCGCCTCGGAGGACGTGGTCGCGGTGACCCGCTCGCGGCACGCACCCAAGAGCCCCAACAGCCGCCCCGGATTCTGCTGGCCGGCAGGGAACTGGTCTGCGAGCTGGGCGGCCTCGTGCACCAAGTCGGACTCGACGCCGGGTCCTTCCACACGCGCCGTCCACTCGACCGCGATTTCGATCGTCGTGTCCCGGTCGAGGGGCGAGATCCGTACGGCGTCGATGGCCGTTCGCAGCCGCGGCACCGCCTGGACGGCCACGTCCCACCCGCCCGGAGTGGTTTCACCGATGATGCGTACAGAGCCCGACTCCAGGAACGGCAGGACCTTCTCGAGCACGCCGACGGGGCTCTGGATGTGTCGGCCCGCCCAGACCAACTCGTGGAAAGATGGGCATATCCACAGGATGCGCGGGTCGCCGGCGGCCGTGTCCGCGATGTCCTTGACGCGTTCGTCGATCTGCCCGATGAAGGTCTGGCCCGACATCAGCTCGGAAGCCGACGCCTCGAAGAGGATCCACCCCCGGCTCCGGAGGCGCTTCCCCAGCGCGAGGATGGCCGCCGTCTTGCCGACGCCGGGCTCACCCACCAGGACGGACGAGCGGGGCGGCTTCCGACGAATTGCGGACTCCAGCAAACCGACCGCCCGCATCAGGTCCCCGTGCTCGACGACCCGCCTGGACCGAGCCGCCTCGTCTCTGTCCCAAACGCGCACGAAATCCGCGATGGGGGATACGTCGGGCTTCTGCTTCTTGCGGGCCACGAGGTCGTCCGGGCGGAAGCGGAGCAGGGGACGGCGGCACGAGGCCTCAAGCTGGGCCGGAGCCGCGGGCCCATGCAACCGAGCTCGATCTACTCCTGGAGAAGCTCGTCGATCTCCCGCTCCAGCACGGGCTTCGAGACCAGCCCCACCATTTCGAAGAGGGGAGCGCCGTCCTGGAAGAACACGATGGTCGGAATCGAGCGGATGCCGAAGCGCTCTCCGGTGTCGGGGGCCTGATCCACATCCACCTTGACCACGCGCACGCCCCGCTCGGCCTGCTCGATGGCAATCTCGTCCAGGATCGGGGCCATCATGCGACAAGGGCGACACCAAGCGGCCCAGAAGTCGACGATCGCGATTCCGGGCTCGGCCACCACGACGTCGAAGTCTTCGTCGGTCGCGTGCACGATCGGTGCGGCCGGCCGGGGCTTCTTCTTGAAGAACATCCGCGAATCTAACCGCGGTCCATATGATCCAGGAGGACTCGCGTTGGCGGAACGAGTGGCGAACGCGTGGCGAACGGCCGTAAATCTTCGCAGCTCGGCTGGTCCGACTCTCTCCCCAAGGTCCGGAGTGCCCGATGAGACGTCACGTTCGCGCTGTCATCTCCCTGGTGTCCGTCCTGTCGGTTCTGGCACCTGCGACCACGTTGGCTCAAGAAGCCCTCGAGGAGCGCGTGCGGCGCGTATTGTCGGAGGTGCCGCTGGTCGATGGCCACAACGACTTGCCCGGCAAGATTCGCGAGATCAAGACGGCCGCTGGCGACGTGGGCCTCTACGACCTGAGGGGACGCACCGAAGGCGACACCGATCTGCCGCGACTGCGTGCAGGCATGGTCGGCGCTCAGTTCTGGTCGGTGCACGTGAACGTGGCCCATCCCCGCCCCGCCATGCAGCAGCTCGAGCAGATCGACATCGCCCACCGCATCATCGAGGCCTATCCCGATGAGCTGGAGTTCGCCGGGAGCGTCTCGGACATCGAGCGAGTGTTCGGATCGGGGAAGATCGCGTCGATGCTCGGGATCGAGGGCGGCCATGTCATCGAGAACTCGCTCGGCGCGCTGCGTGCGTTCTACCGAGCCGGAGTGCGCTACATGGGGCTTACGCACTTCGGGAACACCGATTGGGCGGACTCCGCCACCGACAGCGTCGTGGTCGGTGGTCTGTCCCCGTTCGGTGAAGAGGTCGTGCGCGAGATGAATCGCATGGGCATGCTGGTCGATCTGTCCCACGTGTCTCCCGGCGCCATGAGCGACGCCCTCGACGTGGCCGAAGCGCCCGTCATTTTCTCGCACGCCGGCGCACGGGGTATCGCCGATCATCCGAGGAACGTCCCCGACTCGATCCTCCGGAGGCTGCCGGCCAATGGCGGGGTGGTGATGCAGCTCTTCTATCCGCCGTACATCAACACGAACACGGACTCGACCGCGACGCTCGCCGAGGTAGCGGACCACATCGAGCACATCCGCGACGTGGCCGGCATCGACCACGTCGGTATCGGCTCGGACTTCGACGGCATCCCGACCTATGTCGCGGGCCTCGAGGACGTCTCCACCTACCCCGCCCTGTTCATGGAGCTGGCGCGACGGGGTTGGTCGGACGAAGACCTGAAGAAGCTCGCTGGAGAGAACCTGCTGCGCGCGATGCGGGAGGCGGAGTCCGTCGCTCGGCGACTGCAGCGGACGCGCCCCCCGTCCACCCGCACGATCGAGGAGATGGACCGCACCGTGGGCTAGGCGATCCGTCCCTTCGTACCGGGCACGGTGGTGCGGGCCGGTCGCGCCGCCGCCCGCAGGGCCGAACCCTGCCCGCCCGCTTCGACGCGCTAGAATGCGGCCGCCTGCTCCTCCAGCCTGCGTCGCAGCTCCGCCGCCGCGAACCACTGCCCCCGGACCATGACTCCGCTGATGCGGCTCGCGTTCACGACGTCGTCCAGCGGATTGGCTTCCACCAGGATCAGGTCCGCCCGGGCGCCCACGCGGACCACTCCGAACGATCCATCGGCGGCGAGGAACCGAGCCGGTGCGCGTGTGGCGGCGCTCAGGGCCTCGTAGGGCGAAAGGCCGGCACCCACCAGGAGCGCCAGCTCGGCGTGCATGCCGGCGCCGGGTACGATGAAAGGGTTCCCGACATCGGTCCCGAGCAGTAGCCGTGCGCCCGCGTCCTGTAGTGCCCGGACCATTGCCGAGCGGGCTGGCTGCCCCCTTCGCACCAGGTCCGCTACCTGGGGGGACGGCGCGAAGTCGGTCCACTGCTGCCGGAGTCCCGGGTGCACCAAGCGCACCTCCGGCCGCGCCATGAAGGCTCCGCGCTCGGCGGCCGTCATCCCGAAGCGCTCCCAGAGAATCAGTGTGGGTACGCTCCACATCCCATCTCCAGCGAGCCGGTCCGCTAGAGGGGGCATGAGCGCCGCATCCGCCGTGAGCCAGCCGGACTCCCCCAGACGCAGGTGGGCTGAATCCGGGGGGTCGGCCTGGAGCAGCGTGCTGTAGCGATTCAGGTGCTCAACCGACACCTGGGGACCCTGGATCACCGCGTCGAGCCCCACGTCGATCGGCACGTGTCCGGCCACCGGAAGTCCCACTCCGGCTGCCTCGTCCACAAGCGCATCGTAGACGGGAGCGGGGAGGCGGTCGTAGGGCTTCACGAAGTCGTAGCCCCGCGCCGCCTGGTCCCGGACGGCCTGGCGGGCCCCCTCGGGCGTGGTCACGATCAGGCTCCCGTCCCAGAACGCAGGGCTTCCGTCCATCAGCGGCCCGGCCGTTACGATCGTCGGGCCCACCAGCTCACCCGCCTCTATGCGGCGGCGGAACTCGAGCTGGGTCTCGGTTCCCCACATGTTGCGCACGACGGTGACCCCATAGGCGATGTAGAGAAGCTGATCGGCTTGCCGCCAGGTATGCACGTGCATGTCGGCGAGTCCGGGCATCAGATAGAGACCGCGCCCGTCGATCACGAGGGCGTCCGGGTCGATCCGAGCTTCGCTGGCCGGGCCGATCCAGTCGATCCGCCCCTCGCGCACCAGCACCGTCCGGCTGGGCTGCACGTCCGCGACGTCCATGGGAACGACGAAGACGTCCGTGAACGCGATGGACGTGGGGACCGGATCCGTCGGTCCGGCTTCGCACGCCGAGCCGCCGATCAGCGTCGCCAGTGCGGCGAGCGTGAGCGTCTGTCGACTCACGGCTCCTCTTCCAGCCCACCCCGGTCGATACGGACTACCAGTGCGGAGCCCTGATGGGTGGCCGGGTCGACCCCCCTGGTGACGACCGTCCTGCGGTACTCTCCCCCCAACACGGTGACGTGCACGTCCACCGGACGTCCTCCTGGGACTCCGAAATGGACAGGCAGGTCCGACTGCGCGTCGTAGCCCGACCCGGTGTCCACGAGGCGGGTGCCCAGTAGACGGCCCGATCTGGCACCGTAGATGCGCACCTCCGCTCCCGGGTGCAGGGCCCGGCCCTCCAGGTCGAGCACGCGCACGTGCAACGACTGCCATGCATAGCCGGACCCGAGCCGATTCTCCATCAGGTGATGCATGCCGTCGGGGGCCGCGCCTGTGAGGGCCAGATCGAGATCGCCATCCAGGTCGAAGTCCACCCAGGTCACTCCGTGGCTCGCGTTGAGAGCCAGCAGCTCAGGGGGAGTGACGTCCACCCACTCTTCTTCGTTCTCGCGGCGGAACAGGTGATCGCGGTAATGCACGCCGCCGCCCACCGTGCCGTTGACGTACAGGTCGAGTCGGCCGTCGTTGTCGAAGTCGCCCCAAGCGCACGTGTCGTAGCGCGACTCCCCACCCAGGCTGTCGGCTGGAACGGGCTCATCCCAGGCGGCCGGCACCCGGCCTCGCAGCAGCCCGTTCGGACCATAGTTGGCAAAGAAGAGATCGAACACGCCGTCCGCGAACACGTCGGCTGCACAGACGCGTACGCTGCCCTGTGACGGGTCGCCAAGTGCCCTGCCACCGGACGCCACGGGCGTACCCTCCGCCACGTCGCGGAAGCGGTCGGGGTCGTTCCGCCAGTAGCCATTGGCGTCGCCGTCCATGTTGGCTGTCACCAGGTCCAGATCGCCGTCCCGGTCGGTGTCCAGCCAGACGGCGCCCACGGTGCGTCGATCGTCCCCGATACCCACCGCCTCCGTGACATCCGTGAAACCGCTCTCCCCCTCGTTCGCAAACAGACGGTTTGCGCGATCGCGCAGGGCGAGGAAGAGGTCGAGGTCTCCATCGGTGTCAAAGTCGATCCATGAGGCCTGGCGAGTGGTGCCCTCGGTGAGCCGCAGGCCCAATTCGGCCGCGACGTCGCGGAACCCTGCGGGACCGTCGTTCCTGAAGAGCGCGGTCACGGGCGCGTCGCCGGCGAATCCGAGCAGGAGGTCGGGGTCGCCGTCGGCGTCGAAGTCACCCCAGGCGGCCGTGCGCACCGCGCGATCCACGACGATCCCGCTCTCACGCGCCACGTCCCGGAAGCCATCCGCGAGATCGTTCCGATACAGACGACTGGGGGTCCCGTTGAAGCCGACGAACCGATCGGGGTCGCCGTCGCCGTCGAAATCGGCCCAGGCATCCGTAAGTGTGCCGCCGTCGCCGAAGAGGTCCGGTTGCACCGCCTCGAACCGTACCGGCTCCGGAGGCCGGGCGTCTGAGCAGGCGCTCACCCAAAGAGCCACCACGAGGGCGGCACCGACGGGGCCGGCCAAGCTGAAGATTCCGCCGCGCATGGGTCTCGTCCTCGACGAGGATGTGGCTTAAGGACGCGGGCTTCCCTCGAGGAGCTCGCGAGAGGCCGCTCAACATGCCTCCGCTGCACGCGGCTCGACAGGGCGGCCGGGACGCCGGGCCCGCGTTGCCCGGGACCTCTTCCGACGACTATGGTCCAGGTTGTCCCCCCGAACGACACGGAGGCATCCGTCGCGGACGACAGGTGCCTCCCGGCCTTCCAACGTCCCCCCGTCCCGATGACCGAATTCGCCGGCACGTTCCACCTCATGCTCATCGGGGTGGACCTCTACGAGACCGAAGCGCTCAAGTCTCTGAATGGGTGCGTCAACGACATCGACGCGGTCGAGGCCCTCTTCATGGAGCCGCCCGGATGCGGATGTCCGCCGGAGCGGGTCCGGGTGACCCGTTTGGTCTCGACCGATCTCCCTCGCGGCGCGCGCGGCGGCCCCCACGTATCGGAGAGGGGCGCCACGCGAGAGGACATCCTCGCCGGCTTATCGGAGCTCGTCGACGCCGTGCGCCCCGAGGACCGAGTGCATGTCCATTACTCCGGGCACGGGGGCCAGTATCGCTGGAAGGACGCCCGTGGGTCGGCAACCGGCCTTTGGTCCGAGGGTCTGCTCACGAGCGATGGCGCGTGGGTGACAGACGTGGAACTGAACCACTGGATCGGTGCGTTGGCAGACATGACGGATCACGTGACAGTGGTCCTCGACTGTTGTCATGCGTCAGGAGCCACCAGGGGTTGGACAGACTCGTCGCCGGACGTGGCGACTCGCGGCGGTGGGTCCGGGATCCCCGCGCCGGGCGCGGATGGGCTCGTGCTTCCCCCCGATCGCACGCCTGATCCCGGCGGGTTCCACGGGCGCATACTCGGTCCTGACCCGAGATACGTCCTGCTCGCCGCCTGTCAGTCGCACGAGGAGGCGCAGGAGAAGATCGTCGCGGACGGCGCGCGGCGCGGACTGCTGACGCACAGCCTCGTCAGGTCACTGGCCCGCGTGGATTCGGCGGGAGGCCGGCGAGACCTCCGTTGGGCCGATCTGTGGCCAGACCTGCTCGAAACGGCCGCCAGCGCCGCCCGTGAACAGCCCACGGTGCCGCCACAGCAGCCTTGGCTGATTGGTCGGCCCGAGCGCAGGGTCTTCGGAGGAGCCTGGAAGCCGCAGGACCTGGGATTCGCTATCCGCATCGACGGCGACGGCCGGTTCCGCGTGCGTGCGGGAACGTTGATGGGGGTCACGCCCGGAACGGAGCTGGGCGTCTACGCGTCGAAGCCCGACCGCTTTCCGTCGCTCGGGTCCGACGAGGACCTGGCAGCTCGCGTGGGGACGGTTTCCGTGGTGTCGGCGGAACGGACGCTGGCGCTTTGCGCGCCGCTCGAGCCTTTCGAACTCCCCGAGGGTGCCCGTGCCCGTGTCGTACGGCCGCTGCCGGCGGAAAGGCTGCGGGTGCGGATGGAGCCGCACGATGGCGCGCTCGCGGCGGATCTCGAGCGCAGCGATTTCCTGCGGGTGCTCGGACCCGAAGAGGCGGACCACGAGCTCCTGGTGACGGGAGACGCGGAGAAGGGATGGACGATCGCGGACGAAGTCGATCCACGAGTGGCCAGGGTGCCGGCGGGCCTCGGCGACGCGCTCCGCGCCGGACTCGAGCATTACGCCCGGTACAACCAGGTGTTGCGGTTGGCCACGTCGTGCGTGGATCTCGAGCTGCAAGGCAGTCTGAGCATCCGGTTCCTGGAGGTTCGGGACGAAACGGAGGCTCTGGGCCTGGTGGGCCCCGCGTACGAGGCGTGGCTCGACGCGCTCCCCGAGCTCCCCAAGGAGAACGGCGTGTACTCGATCCGTGACGCGACTGGTTTCGTGGCGTCGGCGCGAAATGCCAGCGGGCACAAGCTCAGGGTCTTCCTATTCGACTGCGCCGCCGGCGGACAAGCGTACTATCTGCGGGATCTCGAGCTGCGCGCAGGCGAACGAGGAGTGTTCTGGTGGGGGGGACAGCAGGGTCAAGCGCTCTTCGCCGAGCCGACCGGGCACGGCGCACGCACGGTGGATCGCTTCGTGGCGGTCGGCACCACCAGCGCGAAGGCGGAGCTCGCGTCGATGGGGACCGAGCACAGCGTACAGGAGGTGGTGGACGCAGCCTCCCGGCGCTCTCGGGACGCGCGGGGGGTGCGTCTCCGCAAGCCGGTGAGCAATCCGGAGCTCTGGACAGCGACGGTCGTTCCACTGGTCATCTCCACCTCGTGACATCGTGGACGCGGTGGGAGAGATTGCCAGAAGCGGGTGCCCTTGGTAGGCTGACCGTCGATCGCGGCGTCCGGCGTCGGGCCTTCGAGTCGAGCCCCATCGCCGCCTTCGCGACAGCACCACCCTGCAACTCGGGACGAGTGACTCATGGCAGAATGCTTGTGTACGGCGAATCTCAAGGTCATTCGTCACGCCGGGACGTATCTCGGCGACGACTGGACCTACACCATCACCGTGAACGGCGAGGCCCGCGTCATAGCCGGGAACGGGAAGGACCAAGAGTTCGATCCACCGATGACCTGGACCGTCCGCGGGGGAGAATGTGGCGGCAACACGACCGTGACCATCGCCGTCAAGGCGCTCGAGGACGACCTCTTCTTCGACGACGAGGGATCGCAGATCAAGCACATCACGGTGTCCTGCCCGCCACAGGGATCGGCCCCTACCAAGCTGACCAACGAGGCGGTGCGTGCCCGGGTGGTTGAATCGATCGGTTGGTTCTCCGGCGGGATCGCGTTTGTCGACTTCGTGTTCGACGTGGAGTTCCGCTGTCCGGACTGAAGCGCGGACACGCCCTCTCCGCCAACGGAGGCAGGGTAGTCGGACCGGCACGAGCGGCCCCACGGTGACGTGGGGCCGCTCGTCGTTCGTCTTTAGTGTCGGGCGTACCGACCCGCCCCAGCCCCGACCCGCGCCACTGGCCCCGGGTCGAATTCCGCTGGCGGGAGCGCGACGCTGCCGCACCGCTGAGGCACCGCGCCTGGGAGAGCCTCTCGCGCAGCGGCCCGTAGACGCTCGTGCGCCGCCCGGACGCGGTGTTGAAGCTCGGGATCCGCGTCTTTCCAGAGCTCCACCAGGCGGCGGTCGCACGCGGCGCCCGAGCTGATCAGCCCCGCCCCGGCGTACGCTTCCGCGAGGCGCTCGAGCGCCGTGGCAACCCAGAAGGGCTCCCCGCCCTGGGCCGGAAGGGATTCGGTGAGCATCGACCAATGCGGAGTGGCCAGGTACGCCTCGAGTAGCTCGGCTTCCCGGTCGAATCGGCCTTGCAGACGGGCCACCTCCGCAAACATCGGCAGCATGCACCGCTTGCAGCGCTGCCGGGCGTGAGCCTTCCGCAGGTGCTGAATCCCCGTCTCGTACCCTCCCTCGGCGACGTGCAGGACCGCGCTCGTGTATTCCTCGATCGGTGCCTGCTCGAACTGAAGGAACTCAGGGTCGATGCGTCGATGGTGCTCCGCGAACAGCGACCGCGCCCGCTCCGTTCGGCCCAGAGCGGCATGTAGCACCGCCAGGTTCAGGTAGGGCCGGTCCAACTCGGGCACCGAGTCCAAGGGGTACTTGGCCGTCAGCGACTCCAGCCACTGCCGGCTCCGGTCGGCGTCGCCCGTGGTCCGCAACAGGCCAAATGCGGCGACGGTGGCCAAGGCGATCGACGCTCCTCTGCGCCCCAGCGTCCAAGTGACGTCGCAGGCGCTCTCCAGGTATTGGAGGCCTGACTCGATTCGACCCGTCGCGAGCGCGTGGACGCCGGCGGCAAACAAGGCGTCGGCTTGGGTGGACGTACCGTGCTGCGCGCCCGCGAGCTGTTCGAGCGCGGCTTCGAGCGCGTCCGACGACCTTCCCTCGGTGTGCGCGAACGCACCCTCGATCGGGAGCATGCGCTGATCTCCGCTGAACCGGCCGCGCATTGTGCGGATGATGGCCCGCGCAGCGACCGAATCGCCGGTCTCCCAGCGTGCCTGCGCCAGATCCGCCCACCCTTCGAAGAACGTGGAGTCTGCTCCGATCGCGGACTCCAGATGCCCCGCGGCGAGGTCCCATTGACCGAGCCACGAACGAGCGTCGGCAATGGTGTGGTGGATGAAGGCGTTGTCCCACCGGTTGTCAACGAAGCTCTCAAAGGCCTCGATTGCCCCGGTGAGCTCACCGTCGACCAGGAGTCGGTACTCGGCGGATACTCTGGCTCGCTCGCGCGGCGGGAGGTCGTCGATGAGGCGGTGCGCCACCGCGATCGCCTCTCGAGCCAAAGTCCGCTGGTTCATCCGTCTCCGGAGGATGCCGAGTCCCAGGTGCGCAGACGCGAACACGGAGTCCAGCCTGACGGCTTGCTCCAGAAGGTCGGCGGCATCGGCGTTGGATCCGGACCGGGCGGCTCGATTGGCGCGCGCATACAGTCGTAGCGCCACGAGCGAGGACGTGGTGACCCGCGGTAACGACTCCGTCGGCTGGAGCTTGTCCGCGACCGCCACGATTGCGGACCTCACCGACTCGGCCATCCGCTCGCTGTCGCGGCCGCCTGCGGTGGAGGCGCGGACGACATGGCGACGGGCAGCATCCGAGATCACGTTGCCCGAACCGGGGTCGACGATCCGGGTGAGCACCAGGTAGTCGCCTCCGGTGGCTCGCAATTCTGCGGTGAGCACCGCCCCCGCACCCTCCCGGACGGCCAGTTCTCGGGCAACGCCGCTCGGTAGACCCCCATCGGGATCGAGGCGCATTCGCCTGAGCGCAGCCCGAACCCGATCAGGAGGGACGAGGTCGATGCGCTCGTCCACGCGGAGCGCCTCCCGCAGCGATTGCGTGACAGACCGTGCGACCGCCGCGTCTCCAGCAGCCGCGTCCAAGTCCGCCAGCACGATGCGGACGGGCTCGGTCCCCGCCGACCCTACCCCCTGGCTGAGCGACACGGCGAGCACCGCTGCGGCCGCGATGGCCCAGACAGCGTGGCCACGGACCAGTGAGCGCAGGTCCCGCCCGGGCGTGCCCGAAGGCCCCGTTCCCTCGGTCGTCCGCCCTCGCGACCCGGTCCCGCCGGTCGCGACCGGTGATCGTGCGGCCACATCCGAGGGCCGGTGAGCATGCTCCGAGCTCCGAATCTGCCGGACCAATGCGGCCATCATGGGGTGGGGGCGGATGCCGAGCTCGCGCGCTAGCCGCCTTTCGTGCTTCCTCGCGTAGAGCAGTGCCTCCTCCGCGTCCCCCGTTCGCCACAGCACCCGGATCAACCCGGCGGCGTAGCGAGAGTTGTGCGGATCGTGCATCGTGAGGCGCCGCCACTTTCGAACCGCGGAGCCGAGGTCTCCCGCCTTCTCGGCGGCAACGGCTGCCTCCCGGGCGGCCTCCCCGTAGGCATGCCCCAATTCGAAGCGACGTCCGCCCAGCCAATGCTCAAAGTCTGCCGAGTAGCGCGCGGAGAGCCCGTCGAGCAGGGGGCCCCCGTACGTCTCCACCGCGCGATCCCACGCCTCGGTATCGAAAGCCTCCTCGAACCGGAGGACGTCCACGTCCACCCGGCTCCGGTCGAGCCATACCGACTGCCCGGCCACCTGCACGGTGTCCTGGCCCACGCAGCGGCGAATCCCATAAAGGGCGTTCGACAAGGAGTGACGTGCGCGTTCCGGATCCACTCCCGGCCAGAAGAAGCCGATCAGGCGTTCCCTGGGGACGGGATCCGGCCCCGCCAGCGCGAGATACGTGAGGAGGGCCATGCGCTGCTGAGGGAGTTTGACGTGCCCCAGCTCGGGACACGTGAGCGTCGCGGTGCCGAGCGCATCAAGCTGGAGGGGTCGGTTTACCATGTCCCGAGCTCAGCGCTCGCAGGCCACGGCAATCCCCGATCCGCTCTCACTACAGCCTACCTCCCAGGTCCGGCAGGGAGTCCAACACTTCGGAGTCTCGTGAGATACCCAGCGCGGACTGGGCAGGACGCTCCAGAGCCCCGATCCCCGACGATCTGCGCCCGGCAGTGGGTGCCGGGCAACGGGCAGCTGACGGTGTGCGACGTTGACGAATGCACTATGCGGTATACCAGACCTGTCTGCAACCAGACCGCAATCGAGGGTGCAACGGCCCCGCTACAACAGCGAGTCCAGGAACAGCTCGAGTCGCCAGCCGGTCGGTGCGGTGAGCCCCCGAGCCAGGTCCACGCGCACCAACCCGTCGAGTGCGCTGAAGCCCACTCCGGCCGAGTAGAGCGACTGGTCCCAGCGGAACTCCGCCGTCTCGCCCGCCCAACCCCAGTCTCCGAACACCACGATTCCCCAAGCCTGTATTCCCCTGGACACGCCGACCCGACCCCGGGCGAACGAGGGTCCGTGCAGGACGCTTCCATCGTATCCGCGAAGCGTAGACCCGCCTCCCAGATAGAACGCACGTTGGACCGAGCCGGTGCCCCAGGTAGACCCCCCTTCCGTCTCGAGCCCGAGGTGGACACGGGGGGAGAGGGGGACGACCAGCGACGCCAGCGCCCGCGGCCGGACGAAGTCGTAGTCACCGAGCGCGCCCAGGATCTCCAGATCGATTCCACCCTGGACACCCGACCGGTCGGCGCCCCACCAAGGGGTGAGTCGGGCGGAGGCACCCCACTGCACGGCCGAGTCGGCCCTGATGTTCGGCCGAAACACGCGATCTTGCCACAGTCCCGGAAACGCCAAGTCGGTCTCGACGTCGGCCGGCCGCTGGCGCTCCCAGAACGCGCGCAGCCGGTACCAGGCGCGCTCGGTGGTCGGAGGAAGCAGCTCGACCGACGCACCCGTGGCCCGGTAGTATTCGCCCTCGTCGCGTCCCAAGAGGAAGGCGCTTGCCGAGTTCCCCGCCTTGAGCGCGCGTTCGTTCCAGTCCGTCGACGTCAGCGACCGGTAGCCGGAGACTCGCACTCGCCGGTCCGGACGGTCGCGGGTGAGCTCGAGCCGCAGGTCCGGGGCCGGCGCAGCCGCGGCAATCCGAGCCGTGAGTCGCCCCTCTACGAACCCGAAGTCCCGGGAGGCCCGGGCCCCGACCGACAGGGACTCGACCCGATTGTAGCGAACGAGATCGTTCTCCTGATGGCCCCAGCGCAGGTGCCAGCGCGGATCGGGCAGGCCGGTCCCCGCCACGTCCGACAGGTTGTCGAAGAGGTCGTCGATCTCGGAGTCGGACAACGAAGGGCCCATTTCTTCCCACACGGGAGGGGGCAAATGTGGTGAATCGATCAGCTCCTCTTCCTCCCAGGGCACCAGGACCCGCACGCGTCGGCCATCCTGTCGGCGCGTTCGCTGTCGAAAGTCCCCCTCCGAGCGCCAGGCGCGAAGCGTCTCGTTGGCGGAGTCGGTGAGAAGGTGTGCGTCTTCCTCGCCGAGCGCCTCTTCGATCTCGTAGGAGATCTCGAAGGCCGCAGGGGCACGCACGATGCCCGCCCGTGCCTCTCCCTCGGCCCGGAGTAGTCGCGGGAGCCAATAGCGGAAGTTCCAGAGCGAGTAGTCGACCACCACCATACGCAGCTCGAACTGGATCGGGCGGAATATCCCCGGGACTCGGCCCACGTTGCGGCGGGCCTCCCCCATGTCGGGGTCGAAGTCCGAC
>JAHEKN010000260.1 GCA_024638305.1 Gemmatimonadota bacterium
GACTCCGAGCAACCCGAGAATCACATACATCTGTCCGCGGTGGTGGATTTCATGCTCGATCATGGCGCGGAGCCACTTCCAGGTCGTGAGCTCCACCCCGCCGGGCGTCGGACACTTCTGGGCGAGCTGGTCCGGCGCAAGGGCCGCGAAGATCTCCATGGCCTGCGCGTGCATCTCGTCGAAGTAGGACCAGACCGCCTCGCGCCCGCTCGCGAGCTCGGGGCCGTGCCCGGGGTAACGGCTCGGGAGCCCGCGCACGTTCTCCGCCCACATCCAACGCTCGCTGGCGGCCACGTGGCGCACGAGGTCCCCGAGGCTGAAGCGCTCCAGGTCGTAACGCCACTCGAGCCCGTCCTCGGGGATCGAGCGCACGACCGCGCCCGTGCGGGCCCGTACGCGCTCGAAATGCGAAAGGAAGTCCTCGATCCGCTCGATCCGCATCAGGTGGCGACACAATAGAGCCGGTAGACGTGCACGTCCCGGGAGAGATAGCTGCCGGTGATACCCGCCAGGAAGATCTGCCAGGCCCGGACCGTGGCCTCGCCCATCGCCTCCACCATGACCTCGCGGTGCTCCATCATCCGCTCGTACCAGGCTGCGGTGGTCTTGGCGTAGTGAAAGGACAGGTTGGTCATCCGGTCGACCTGGAACCCGTTCATCTCGAGCGCACGCACGTGCTCGCCCACCGGGAACCAGTGGAATCCCGGCCACACGTACTTCTTGTTGAAGGCGATCCCCACGTTCCGGTCGATGGGATACTTCTGGTACCTCGACATCAGGGCGTGGTGCAGGTAGCGGCCTCCGGTCTTGATCCGCTTCCGGACCTCGCGCACGTATGGCACCAGGCCCCGCGGGCCCACGTGGCTGATCATCCCGGTGGACGTGATGTGGTCGTAGACGCGCTTGTCCTCCCGATAATCGCCCTCGTGGAGCTCCCAGCGCTCGGGGTCGAAGCCGGCCAGCATGCGGGTCCCCTCCTGCACCTGGTTGGCCGAGTGCGTCCACCCCACGATCTTGCCGAAGTCGTGGCGCTCGAGGGCCACCATCAACTGGCCGCCGTACCCGCACCCCACGTCGAGCACGGTGTCCGAGCCCGTGGGCGCGATGTAGTCGATGGCGTCTTTGAACTTCCGCCACTGGGCCTTCTCCAACGAGTCGAAGTCGTCGGCCTCGCCCCGACCGACCCTGCGGAGCACCTCGACGTCGATGGGCTCCGTGCGCTCGAACATTCCGCACGAGTAGGACATGTAGGCGCGGTCTAGATAGACGTTCAGCGCCTCCTGGGGGATGTCGTAGTGGCTCTTGACGCTCACACGCGACCGGAGCGGGTTCTGAAACGCGCGGTTGGCCACGAAGCGCGCGATCACGTGGCGGAGCTTGAGCTCGAGCTTGGCGTGGCTCCTGAGCCCGCTGATCAGGTAGAGGTTGCCTTCCAGATCGACCGTGCCCTCGAGGAAGCGGTCCAGGAAACGGGCCCCGTCCAGCGCCATGAGATCTTTGGCCGGCGCGGGCGCATGGAGCGTCACGTCCAGGTCCCGGCCGGACCAATGGGGCTCGCCGCGACCGACCTCCCAGGTGTCTCCGTTCCAATCCGTCATGCGGAGGCGATGGGGGAAGTCGGCCAGGGTGGTCTGGATGAAGTCGCGGAACTTGGTGGCGAGTCCGGGCCGAGTACTCCCGGATTCGGTGCGGGGGCGGGCCCCCAGAGTGGTGTTGGGCTCCATAGGCTCCGGCGTGGCGAGCGTGTGCGTGTTCTGCTGGTGTGGGCGTGGTACACCCAGTCTGGGCTTGGAGATCGTCCGCGGCCAGTCCGCCGCGGGAGGGTGGCTGCCGCTCCCGATATCCGCGGAGCGCCTCAGATGCGGTCCCAACCCCAGATCGCGTAGGACGTGGCGTTGTCGAGCCGGTGTCCGCACTGCTTGAGCGTGAGCAGTATGCTTCCGCGGTGGTGGCTCTCGTGCGCGACGAAGTAGCTCAGAGTCGTGAAGATCCCGCGCTTGAACCCCTTGCGACCGGGCTCTCCGCGCAGGGCACCGATCAGGAAAGCCTCGACGGCGGTGGACGAGGCGTCCAGCGCGGACCGCAGCTCCTCCTTGGTCGGACCGTACTTGGTCTCGAAGGTCTCGAGCCCGACCGCCAGGTCCGGTGCTCGCTTCTCGAGCGACCAGACCCGAATGTTGTGCAGATGCGCGAACTGCCGCGCCACGTCGCGCCCACCGCGCTTGGACAGGGTGGCCGCCATCCCCTCGTCCGGAATGCGGTCGATGAGGAAGCGGTTGATGCGCTGGTTGGTGCGCCAGGCCGCGATCAGTTCCTCCGCCGGGTCCTGATCTCGGGCCGACGTCATCGCGTCTCCTGGGCAGGGGTGTGGAGTGACCAAGATCACCGAAGGGGCGGATCTCTGCACGGTCATCGTGACCGTGGACGCCGAGCCCGCCGAGATGGAGAACCTGGCGGCGCACGCCTCGGCGGGGCTGGAGGCGTTCCGCTCGTACCCGGGCTTCGTCTCCGGCGCGCTCCACGTGAGCCAGGACGGCGGGCGGATCGTCCAATACCTGCAGTGGGCTACGGAGGCGGACTACCGCGCCTGCGTGGACGACCCCTCGTGGGACGACCGCGCCTCCACACGCCGCTTCATGGAGCGGGTCGAGTCGGGGGCGGCGCGCGTGGACGTCCGTACGTACGTAGTTCGGCGGACGGCGGTCACGCCGTCCCGGTCAGATTCCAGATCCAGTGGGTGACCTTCCAGGCTCCGTTCTCGTCCCTCCGGAACAGGGCGATCCCCTTCCCCGCCACGGACGTGGATTCGCCGCCGGCCTTGGGCGTCCAGGACTCGGTGTAGGTGTAGCGGGCGAACGCTGTGTTTCCCATGAGTCCCAGCTCCTCGATGGCGGTCGCGACCTCCGCGTCGTACTCCGCCAGGTAGGTGCTGTCGCGGGCATGTACCGCGTCCAGCCCCACGACCGGGGCCTCGCCGGGGGGAAGGTGGACCACGTCGTCGGCGTAATGGACGCCCACGGCGGCCAGGTCCCCGTTGGTGAACGCCGCGTCGAGCTGCCGGAGCACCGTCCGGACGCGCTCCATCTCGAGGTCCACGGAAAAGCGCGCGCCCTCGAAGGCGAGCTCGGGTTCAGGTGAGGAGCAGCCGCTCGCGACAAGGGCGGCAGCGCAGACAGCCGCGAGCGCTCGTCCACGGCCGTGGACGGCGAGGAGGGTGCGGAGGGTGCGGAGGGTGAAGCGGGAGCGCGACATCATGTACCTCGGTAGGTGGAGCGGACGAAGGGCGCGCACGCTAACGCCGCCGGGTGCGCCGCCGCGACCCCCTGCTCTACCTCCTTGCGGAAACGGCACTTGCCCCGGACAATGGGACTCAGCATTCGCGTGGGCGGGTGCCGGTTCAATCATCCTACCCCCGGAGGGGCCCGCATGAAAAAGGTCTTTGCAGGAATCGCTGTGCTCGGTCTGGTCGTCGGACTGATCGGTACGTCCACCGTGGTCCAGCCGGAAGAGGCGTCGGCGCAGGCGTTCGTCCTCAACTTCGGAAGTGATGGGCTCGTCTGCACGCTGGCGGGAGCGTTCGCCGGAGCGGGCCACGCCACGTTCGTTGCCACGCCGAGCGGGAACATCATGTTCCAGTGCGCCGGCGGGCTGACCAGCCCGGCCCCCTCATCTGCGATCGTCACGACGGCCTCGGGACCGTTCGGGACGGCCTGCCACCTGACGGTGACGCCGGGAGGCAGGTTCGCCGCGAGCTGCCACTAGGCGATAGCACTTACTGTGTGTGGAAGGGGTCGGGCCGCCGAGGCGCCCCGACCCCTTCGTTCGTCGGGGCGCAGTCCTCCTCCCCACTGCCGAGACTGCAGCTAACCGGCCGCTGTGGTCCTCTGCTCACGGGACAGACCGGCCTTGGCCATCATCTCGGCAAACGCTTCGGGATCCAGGGATTGATCGCCGTCGCTCAGCGCCGACTCCGGGTCCGGATG
>JAHEKN010000078.1 GCA_024638305.1 Gemmatimonadota bacterium
GGAGTCCAGGCGACTGTGGTTGAGCTGGAGGAGCGGCACCCCGATCCCGTTGAACGACTGGTCGGAGTTGGTACCCGGACGGGACGGCGTGACGCGCGCGCCGGCGCCGCTTCGCATCACGCGGGTGGCGACCCGGGCGAGGGCGGCACTCGCGGTGGCGCTGTGGCGCGCGGCCTGGCGCTGGCCGATGCCATCCACGTTGACGTAGGCGAGGGCCCGGTTCCGCATCTCGTCCGCGAAGCGGTCGGCGAACCAGGTCGAGCCGGCGTAGCGCCCGTTGGAGTGCCCGGGCCACCAGGCGACCACCAGGCCGCGCCGCAGGGACGCCCGCTCAGCCTGGAACGCCTTCGCGATCGAGACCATGGCCGCGTTCGAGGCCCCCTCGTCGGTGGCGCCGTGATACCAACCGTCGATGTGCCCGCCGAACAAGACGTAGGGCGCCCCCGCTGCCCCCACCGGATCGATGCGGGCCACCGCGAGCCGGAGCTGCTTCCACCCGGTGTCGACCTCGGCGGACATGCGAAGCCGCACCGTGCCGCGCCGGAGCAGTCGCCGGATGCTGTCCCCCGCCGAGGCCGTGACCTGCACGACCGGAATCCGTGGCAATCGGTGGTAGTTACGTAGCGACGGGGAGCCCCAGGTGGAGGTCACGATCAGGTCGTTGAGCCGCTCCTCCGGGTTCACGAAGACGACCCCCACCGCCCCCAGTTGCTCGAGCACGGCGGTGGGAACGTTCCGCGGTTGGCCGATGACCATCGCGATGCGGCCGGCGACCTCCGGCACGTCGTCGAGCGGGTCGCGACCCACGACCAGCTCGGTTCCCTGCACCACCAATCGCTCCCCGGTCCCGAGCTCGAGTGGAGGCAGGTCAGCGAGCGTTCCCACGTTCACGAGCGGCGCCTCGAGGCTATCGGTCGACGCGGAATACGCCATCGTGATGGCCTCGGGTGAGAAGCCGTTCCCGACCACGGTCACGCGTGCGCGCACGGGGTCGCTGACGAACGCCTCGAAGGCGTGCACCTGGACAGGGACGCCGGCTTGCTGGAGCGCGCCCACGATGTAGTCGATGGCCGCGTTCTCACCGGGACTCCCGGAAGGGCGCTCGTACCGGACGATCCCTTCGGCATGGCTCGTCAGGTCGGCCACCGACACCATCGCCTTCAGCCGGTCGCCCAGCTCGCCCGCGATCATCACGGCCTCCGGCCCAGACGGGAGGGGAGCGGCGTCGGGGTCGGCTTCCGTGTCCGTAGCGGGGCCCGCGGTGCAGCCGGAGACCAGGAGCGCGACCATCCAGGCGAGCAGGCGCGAGCTGCGAAGAATGGCGCTGCCCGCGCGTCTCACGGTGTCCAAGCGCCGGGCATTCCCCGCCGTGGGATCAGGGTGGGCACGAAACATTTCGGCTCCTGAATGGACCATCGATGTGGAGCCCTCAACTTGGGGAAGGCGGTGGCGCTGCGCACGGCGAGTGGCCGTGCTCATATGCGGTTGCGGATGGCCCAGAGGTCCGGGAACAACGGCTTGAAGAGCGACGCCCGCAGAAAGGACACTCCCGGGGAGCCGCCGGTACCCGGCTGATCCCCGATCGTGCGCTCCACCATCTTCACGTGACGATACCGCCACTCCTGCAGCCCTTCGTCAACGTCCGTCATCATCTCCAGGAGGATCTGGGTGGAGGGCTCCGTCCGGTAGAGCCGCAGGATCTCCCGCTGAAGCTCGGCGCTCGCCCGGGTCGGCTCCTCGACGTCCTTGGAACGCAGGTCATCGGGAACGGCCGCGCCGCGGGATTCCAGGTAGTCGTAGAAGTGATCAACGACGGAGCGCTCTCGCAGTCGTCGCTCGAGTGCCGCCTGCGCCGCCTCGTTTTCCGCATGATGCGTCAGCATCGCGCGCCGCTTGAGGCCCAGCATGAATTCCAGTTCGCGGAACTGGACCGACTGGAACCCGGACGCGGCCTCGAGTCGGTCCCGGAAGGAGAGAAATGACATGGGGGACATCGTCTCCAGGATGTCGAGCTGCGCCACGAGCGTCTTGAGCACCATGCGGACGCGCTTGAGCGTGGAGATGCCGTCGAAGCAATCCCCCGCCGACAGCTCCGACTTGAGCCTGCCGAACTCGTGCAGGAGCAGCTTGAACCAGAGCTCGTACACCTGATGGATCACGATGAACAGGAGCTCGTCGTGCTCCTCGGGCTCGGACCTGGGGCTCTGGAGCGCGGTCAGCTCGGGGACTCGCAGGTACGAAGAGTACGTCAGGGACATGCGTCCTCCGGGCGCCCCGTCACGAGAGGCCGCGGATGATGAGGATCAGGGCGATCAGGATGAGGGCGAGCACGCCATGGCGTACACGGCGCTGCTGGCGGGCCCAGCGCTCGACGGCCTCGGCGTACGGCATCGACGTGAAGGTGACCATCGTGTAGAGCGGGAGGAAAACCCCAGGGAGCGCGCGGTGCGCGAGCCGGCCGAGGGCCCGCCCCAACAGGAACGTCCGCGACGCCACCCGATCCCGCATGACCGTGTAGTTGTACACCGCCAGGTCGGCCAGGGCGTCCGTGTCCACGCGGCGCGGCTCGGCGAACGCCGTCAGCGCCTCCGCCAGCTCAGCCCCCGGGCGCGTCACGCTCGCCAGATGCTCGTCGAGGAGCCGGCAGTCCTCGAAGGACGCGTTCATGCCCTGTCCGTAGAAGGGCACCACTGCGTGCGCGGCGTCCCCGATGAGCACGGCTGACCCCTCGTGGACCCAGGGGCTACAGCGGACCGTCACCAGGTATCCGACCGGGTTTTCACGGTACTGCTCGACCAGGTCGGGGAAGAGCGGCAACGCGTCCGGGAAGCTCCGACGGAAGAAGCCCTCGATGGCCTCCGCTGGGGCCGGCGAAGCTGCGTCGCCGACCGCAGCCGTCTCCGCCATTGGCGGCTCGAGGGCCGCGAAGGAGTTCTCGCCCAGTAGGGGCATGAACAGCGTGCACGTGTACGAGCGATCGGCGTTCGGGAGGGCGATCATCATGTATCCGCCGCGCGGCCAGATGTGGAGCGCACCGGAATCCATCGCGAAGTCGCCGGACGGCGTCGGCGGAAGCGTGAGTTCCTTGTACCCGTGGGTCAGATACGACTGCTGGTAGTCGAATCCAGGGCGCCGCTGCATCAGGCCGCGGACCACCGAGAACGCCCCGTCCGCTCCGACGATCAGGTCGTGGTCCGCTCGCTCGCGGACACCCTCTCCGGTCTCGAACAGCACTTCGGCACGCTCGAAATCCACGTCCTCGCAGCGCGCCCCGAAGCAGAGGTCGGCTCCGGCGTCGGCCGCGGCGTCGACCAGCATGCGGTTGAGGCCGGCGCGCGACACCGAGTGGATGACCTGGTGCTCCTCCGTTCCGTAGGGCTGGAGGGCGGTGCGTCCGCTCAGGTCGTGCATGAGCCGCCCGCGCATGGGCACGGTGGTCGCGAGGACGGACTCGCCGAGTCCGACCCCGTCGAGCGCCCTGAGCCCCCGATGGGAGAGGGCCAGGTTGATCGAGCGGCCACCCTCCGCCTCCACGGCTCGGGGGTCCGGTCGGCGCTCGTACACCGAGACGCGGTGCCCGCGGCGTGCGAGCATGGTAGCCATCAGGGCGCCGCTCAGACCGGCACCCACGATTCCGACGCGTAGACTCACGTGGGCCCGCTCCGCAGGGAGCTCGCGCCTTCGCCAGCCTCGAGGTCCTCGTCGGTGCTCGCCAGCGCCGCCACCAACCGCCAGACGTCCTCGAACGAGTTGTAGAGGGGTACCGGCGCGGCGCGAACCACGTTGGGCTCGCGAAAATCGGTGACCACTCCGGCCCGCTCGAGCCGGGCACGCGCTCCCGCGCCGTCTCGTAGCACCATGGAGAGCTGCGCCCCGCGGCGGGCGGGATCTTCAGGCGTCACGATCTCGACGCGTTCGGCCAGATGTACGCGCAGCAATCGCTCGAGAAACCCCGTGAGCGCCACCGACTTGGCTCGCAGCGCGGACATCCCGGCCCGGTCGAACTGGCGGAGCGCGGCCTTGAGCGGCGCCATGGCCAGGATCGACGGATTCGAGAGCTGCCAGGCCTCCGCGCCGCCGTGCGGGACGAAGTCGCGGACTAGATGCATCCCGAACCGCGTGGCGGGATCGTTTCCCCACCATCCGCCGAAGCCCCGAAACGGTGGTCCGTGGTGACGGGCGTGAACGAAGCAGCCCCCAACAGCTCCGGGGCCGGCGTTCACGTACTTGTAGTTGCACCAGACGGCGAAGTCGACGCCCCAGTCGTGGAGCTCCAGGGGGACGTTGCCTGCCGCGTGCGCCAGGTCGTAGCCCACCACCACCCCCCGCGCGCGGGCAGCCCGGGCGACCCGAGCGAGGTCGAATAGCTGGCCGGTCAGGAAGTTGACGCCTCCGAGGAGGAGCATCGCCAGCTCGTCGCCCGCCCGCTCCACCGCGGACACGAGATCGTCCTCCCCGATCACCGACTCTCCCTCGCGCGCGCCCACTTCGATCAGGTCGTGGGCCGGGTCGAGCCCGTGCATGCGGAGTTGGGTCTCGACGGCGTAGCGGTCCGAGGGGAAGGCCGGCCGCTCGATCAGGATCTTGCGCCGGATTCCGGCAGGCCGGTAGAACGCGGCCATCATGAGGTGGAGGTTCACGGTGAGGCCGTTCATCATGACGACCTCTCCGGGCTCCGCACCCACGAGGCGCGCACCGGGCTCGCGAAAGGCCTCGTGGTAGGAGTACCAAGGCGTACGCGCCTGGAAGTGGCCGCCCACGCCCAACCGCGCCCAATCCTCCAACTCGGCCACCACGTCGGCATGGGCGCCGGCAGGCTGCAGCCCCAGGCTGTTGCCGCAGAAGTAGGCCGCCGGGGCCCCGTCCGGTCCTTTCGGGATCAGGAACTCGGCCCGGAAGGCCGAGAGCGGGTCGCCCGCGTCCAGTCCCAGCGCCTCCTCGCGGGACGCCGACAACGAGATCACGTGGTCAGCGCCCCCTCCCCTTGGAAGCGCTTGGCCTCGAGGCCGAGGAACTCGAGCGCCGTGCCACCCAGGAGTCGAGCCTTCACGTCGTCCGTGAGGTCGTCCATCGATCGAATGAGCTCCCCAGGGCGGGCCTCGCCCAGGGGGAACGGATAGTCCGACCCGAGCGCCACCCGGTCCGCCCCCACCAGGTCGAGCAGGAGCCTCAGCGCGGCGGGCTCGTGTACCAGGGAGTCCACGTAGAAGCGGCCCGCATAGCTCAGCGGCGGCTTGTCGTTCCGGGTGGCGCACAGGTCCGGGCGGACGTCGAAGCCGTGTTGGATACGTCCGATCGTGCCGGGGAACGACCCACCACCGTGGGCAAACCCGATGCGGAGCGCGGGGAGGCGCTCGAGGACTCCGCCGAACACGAGGGAGCAGATGGCGATGGTCGTCTCGGTCGGCATCCCGACCAGCCATCGCATCCAGTACCGTTGCATCCGCTCCGGGGCGAGCATGTCCCACGGATGGACGAAGATCGCGGCGCCCAGTTCGGCGGCCGCCTCGAAAACCGGGAAGAGCTCCGGCTGGTCGAGATTCCAGTCGTTGACGTGGCTCCCGATCTGGGCGCCCTGCAGCCCGAGCTCGCGCACTGCCCGGGTAAGCTCCCGCACCGCCAGGTCCGGCGCCTGCATGGGAAGCGTGGCGAGTCCAGCGAACCGCGTGGGACGCTCAGCGACCACCCCTGCGATATGGTCGTTGAGCATCCGCGACAGGTCGAGCGTGTCCCGCGCCTTGGCCCAGTAGCTGAACATCACGGGAACGGTGGACAGCACCTGCGCGTGCACCCCCGCCTCGTCGCACTCCGCCACGCGCCGCTCGGGATCCCACGTATTGGGCGCCACGTCCCGAAAGCGGTGCTCGCCGATCATCATGCAGGCGCACTCACCGGGAATCGAATGATCCAGGCGTACGAACCCCTGGTAGCCATAGCGCTTGCTCAGGTCCGGCCAGCGCTCTGGCAGGATGTGCGTGTGGAGGTCGATTGTAAGGATGTGGTCTCCCGTTTTCCGCCGTCTCTAGAACTCCGGTGCCGTCGGCACCGGTAGCACCGAGCCGCAGGCCTTGCAGGTGCGCAGCTCCTCGGACGCGTAGAACGCCTCGAACTGCGGCTTGATGTCCTCGTCCAACTGCTCCAGGAAGAAAGAGACCGAGTGGATCTCCCCGTCGCACTCGTCACAGTACCAGACGAAGCGATCGTTCGTGTCCGGTGGACGCCAATACTCGATAACCAGTCCCACCGTGTCGGCCTTCCGGACGGGCCGGTGCGGCACATAAGGCGGAATCAAGTAGACGTCGCCCTCGCGGAGGGGGACGTCGATTCGCTCACCGGTCTCGGGATCGATGAGCTTGAGGAGCATGTCGCCCTGGAGCTGGTGGAAGAACTCTTCGCTCGGTGTGATGTGGTAGTCGTTCCGATGATTGGGGCCGCCAATGATCATGACCATCATCTTCGAGTCCTTCCAGATCACCTTGTTCCCCACCGGGGGCTTCAGCTCGTCGCGGTTGGCGTTGATCCACATGTTGAGGTTGAACGCCTGCCCGAGTTTCGACATCGCACGACATCCTGACCAGAGAATCGTCCGGAGGGGGGCAACGTGCCGCCTCGCGGCGCAGCGGCGCCGCAGCCGCGATCCTAACCGGCGCGTCGGCGGACGGTCAATCGGCTCGCGCACGGTCCGGATCGTGCACGGCGAGGGGGCCTCGGAGCCACCTGCAGCGGAGCACGGGACATGTCGTCTGTCCGGATCCTCCCGGTCGTAGCCCTCTCTATTCTCACCGTTCTTCCCCTCGCCGCCCAGACCTCGACCCAAGACCCGCCGCAAGCCACCGAGGCCGGCGGCCGGGGGCTCTGGATGGGTCTGGGAGTGGGCGCCGGATCGAGCATGGTCAGCTGCGCCATCTGCAGGCAGGAGCGCCGCGGTGGGCCGTCGGGTTACATGCGCATCGGCGCCACGGTCCAACCGTCTCTGCTGGTGGGAGCCGAAGGCACGGTGTGGGTGCACGCCGGCGAGGAGCTCGATCAATATCTGGGTGCGTTGACGTTGGCGGCCTACCTGTACCCCCGGCCCGGATCGGGATTCTTCGTGAAGGGCGGTCTGAGCGGGCTCCGCTACGCCGCGACGGAGGACGGAGCGGCGAGGGACGAGCAGGCGTCAGCCACCACCGTGGGCGTCAATCTGGGGGTCGGGTACGAGTTCCCGGTACGCCCCGGCTACTCGGTGGTCCCGTTCCTCAATCTGGTGGCCTCGTCGTTCGGATCGCTCAGTCAGGGCGGGGAGACATTGGCCGGCGACTTGAACGTGACGCTGATTCAATTCGGGTTAGGCCTCACGGGGCACTGAGTCGAATCGCTCCGCGAGCCTCGACCCAGGAACATTTGACGCCGCCGTAAACGATTGTTTTTGTGGCGGACGCGCCTCGGCAGGAGGAGTCCAAGGCTCTGCAATCGTTGCCGTTGCACGAATCCCGCAGGACCCGACTCTGAGCCGTTTTTCGGGGTTCCACAAAGGGCGACGTCAAGGTCCGGGAATTGCACCCGCCGGGAAGTGGTCGTCAGATCCGGTTCATGTTTTTTGGAGGAGCCCGTGCCCCGGCATCGGTCCACGACCGCGGGCGTTTTGTGCCTCGCGGTCGTCCTCCTCGTCAGCTGTGACAGCGCGAGTGATTTGTTCTCCGTCCCGGTGGAAGCCACCGGGTTTTCGGTCGCCTATGGCAAATGGGAGCCGGGCTCGTTCGATACGTGCACGAAAGCGCAACACGATGGCTATTCGGTGGTGGGGCCGGACGGGCTCCTCTATCCCACCTGGCATCCACCGGTGGACCCGAGCGGCTGCACCTTCGGACACGAGCACGGTCGGGATCCGCGCGGATCCGACCTCTTCGGAGAGGTAGGCCCGGTCCCCTTCGGCCTCGCCAACTCCGCGCTCGACGCCTGGGACCCCCAGGGGAAACGGCACGAGGATCACGTCGGGCACAAGATCGAGTGGGAGAACGACATCGAGCTTTCCGTGGGTGGCGGTGCGGCGGCCCTTCTCACGGTGCGGTGTGACGTGCTGACCAAGCTGCATCAGGGGAGCCACTCGAGGGACGCGTTCACCAACAACGTGCACGAGCTGGTCTATCATCTGCGATGCAGCGACGGGGCCGGGTTCAGCACCACGTTCCTGACGGCCATCGGGACGCCCGGCGAATTCGTCGCGTCCTGCGATCGCAGCCGCAAGATCGTGGTTGGCACCGCCAGCCCGCCGAACTCACCCTCGGGGGGCGGCAAGCGCGCCATCCCCGATCGGGTGTGCGTCGAGCGTCACATGCTGCGCGCTGACGGTTCCTCGTCCGACTTCAACGCCGCGCTGCGGGAGAGCTGGGAGGTCTCGGGGAAGATCCGCCGAGTAGATGGCCGCACCCTCGTCTCCTTCAACCCCTACTTCCAGGTGATGGCGCCGAGCCGCTTCTTCGATCCCGGGGCGCCGAACTTCACAGCCCGCCCCATCGACGTCTGCTACGAAGTCACGCCCGACGGACGACGAGCGAGCGGAGGCCTCTGCGAGTCCTCGACCGGAAACGGCGCCATCGCGGGCATGACGTTCGACCACCCCGGATCGGACTTCAAGGGCGTGCGCCGGTTCGTGGACATCAACCAGAACCGCGTCACCAACGCCGAGGGACCCGCCATCTGGTACAGCGACCCATTCGGAATGAACGCCCGGGCGGAACCGTTCCCCGGGTCCATCCGGCAGTGGATCGCGGTGGCGGACAATAGTGCGTTCGACTCGCACGGCCCCGTGATCGGCAAGAACAGAAACCATGGAGATCCCAGTGTTCACGCGCCCAACTAGGAGCTTTACTACAAATGTTTGCGTTGTGGCGCGCGCCTTGCCTCATCGGGCGGGGGGACCCTAGTCCCTCCGCCTTTTTTCGTTCCCTCGGCCGGAGTTGCGCACCCGCACTCGTCACATAGGCCAAAAACCAGATTGAACCGGACTGGTAATGACAAAGAAACTCACACCCCTCTTGGTGGTGATGGGCGCGCTGGCGTGTAGTGACCAGGCCCCCACCCATTCCGAAGTTCTCGAAAGAGACGTCAGCAGCCTCCTCAGGGCCCTCCCCGACATGGGTCCGGACGACGTCCCCGACGAATACATCATCGTCTTCAACAGCCAGGTCAGCGACGCCGGCGCCCAGGCGCGGCGCGTCATGGCGGGATCTACGGGGAGCTTGCTCTATACCTACGAGAACGCGCTCAAGGGCTTCGCGGCCCGCATCCCGGCCGGAGAGCTCGGGCTGCTGCAGCACTACCGTGAGATCGCGCAGATCGAACGCAATCAGGTCGTGACCACCACGGGGTCGCAGAGCGGAGCGACTTGGGGAATCGACCGGGTCGATCAGCGGAGTCTGCCACTCAACAACACGTACGCCTGGAACGCAGACGGCACCGGCGTGAACGTGTACGTGCTCGACACCGGGATCCGGGCGGGCCACAACGAGTTTAGCGGCCGGGCCAGCGGCGTTTACGACGCGATCAAGGACGGGAACGGCACGAAGGACTGCCACGGCCACGGCACTCACGTGGCAGGCACCATCGGCGGCGCCACCTACGGGGTGGCCAAGAAGGTCCGCATCCACGCCGTCAGGGTGCTGGACTGCAGCGGGGCCGGCACCTATGCCGGCGTGATCGCCGGGATCGACTGGGTCACCAACAACCACAAGAAGCCGGCCGTGGCCAACATGAGCCTGGGTGGGCCGACCTCCTCCTCCCTGGACGCGGCGGTGTCGAATTCGATTGCCGCCGGCGTCACCTACGCCCTCTCCGCCGGGAACAGCGACAAGAGCGCGTGCTACCAGTCCCCCGCACGCGTGGGCGCCGCGCTCACGGTGGCCAGCACCACGTCCTCGGACGCGCGCTCGAGCTTCTCGAACTATGGCTCCTGCGTAGACCTCTTCGCACCGGGCTCAAGCGTCACGTCGGCTTGGAACACGGGCAACTCGGCGACCAACACGTTGAGCGGCACGTCGATGTCCGCCCCGCACGTTGCGGGCGCAGCGGCCATGTATTTGTCCACCAAGCCTTCGGCGAGCCCGAGCCAGGTCGCTCAGGCCCTCGTCTCGAACGCGACGACCGGGAAAGTGGCCAGCGCCGGCTCGGGTTCGCCCAACCGGCTGCTCTACACCGGATTCATCGCGGGCGGCGGCTCGCCCCCGCCGCCTTCGGGTGGTGACGCTCCGCCCGACGCCAAGGCCACGATCTCGTGCAGCGGTCTTGGATGCACCGGCGACGCGAGCGCCTCCACCGACGACCATGGCATCTCCCACTACTACTGGCAGTGGGGCGACGGCTCGAACGAGCGCACCACCGCGCCGCGTGCGTTCCACGACTATGGGTCCGCGGGCAGCTACAGGGTCGTGGTGAGCGTGTACGACACGAACGGACAGCGCGACTACGTGGTCAAGACCGTGACGGTCTCGAGCGGATCCGGGGGAGGAGGAGACCAGAAGCCGGTCACCCGCGTGACGTTCACCTGCAACTCGCTCACGTGCACCTTCGACGCCAGCTCGAGTACGGATGACAAGGGCATCGTCTCCTGGTACTGGCAGTTCGGAGACGGCACGGCGTATCGGAACACGAACCCGATCCAGCAGCACACCTACCCGTCGGCCGGCAAGTACACGGTGTTCGTGACCAGTTACGACACGGCCAACCAGAGCCACTCCGTAAAGGTTGTGGTGGACATCTCGGGGTCCGAGTCCCCGCCGCCCCCGCCGCCGCCGCCGTCAGGACCTACGGTGACGCTCGTGTCGACCACGTCGACGACCGCGTCCTTCCAGGCCATCTGGGGCGCCGTGACAGGTCCCTACGCGTGGGACGCTCGGCCGGACAACTCGGCCAACGGAACCAACAAGCATGGACAGGTCAGTACCACCAAGGTCGTGTTCACGTTCACACGGCGATCGAGCGATTTCAACGGCACCTTCAAGGTCTGGGATCGGGGCGGTGGCAAGTTCACGAGTCTCGGGTCCGCCGTATTCAAGGTGCCGGGACGCACCGGCGGTTCCAGCGAAGGAGGCTGACGGCAGGGCCGCAACCGGACAGCCCCCCCCCGCGGCCAAAATGAGCGCCCCCCGGTATCGCCGGGGGGCGCTTTCCGTTCATCTCCCGGTACAAGGCTCCGACGTGACGGGTCCGGGCTCGGAGGAGAGCGTGAGGGTGAACGTTCCCAAACCGTCGCCGACCGCGTTGACCACGACACGGTAGGGCTCGGCGGAGGTGACCTCCAGCATGATGCGGGAGTTGCAGCCGCTCCCGCCGTCGTCGTCGGCCACGAACCCGGCACCCTCCTCCTCGAGGATGAGGAGCATGGTGTCGAAATCCTGGGACTCGAGGTCGAAGGTGACAGTCTGTCCGGGGGTGCCGAGGAACCACCATGCGCGGGCCGCGCTACCGTCCGCCAGGACTGCCGACTCCGCGGACAACTCCGATATCAGCGGGGTCCCCGGCTCCAGCGTGTCCTCGATTCCGAGCGCCAGGAGCGAGGCCTCGAACTCGTCTTCGCCGAGTTCGCCACCGTAACAGTCGCCCTCGACCACCGGACGCCCACGATCGCTGACACTGAGCGAATAGGCGCCGGCCTCGCCGCCGAGGGATCCCACCACGAGCACGTAGGGTCCGTCAGCGGGGAGAAAGACGTTGAGTCGCGCGTTGCAGGCGCCGCCCGAATCATCGTCTGTGAGCGGGTCCTCGTATCCGGGCCCGACCAGATACAGGAAGCCGTCGATTGCGTCGGACACGAGATCGACGGTGATCGGGTCGCCCTCCTGGCCGACGAGGCGGTATGCCTCCACGCGCACACCGGTGACCGTCAGGTAGCTCGCCTCGTCCAGGGTGCCCGAGACCTCCGCGCCAGTCGCCAGCTCGCGCTCGATCGGCAGGAGCGTGAGGATGGACCTGCCGAGCCCGACGTCGGCTGTCCCCTGCGCGGTCAGCGACAGCGGGAGCGCGAGGAGCGCACCCAGAAGCCCGAGAACGACCGGTTGAAAATGGGAGATGGTGGCTCCGAATGGCTTCGTCATGTCAGGTAGTACCCCTTGGCGATGTCATGGAAGGTGTCGATCTGGTCCCGAGTCCAAGCGGCGTCGCGGCCGAGCTCGGCAGACATGATCTCGGCGGTGGCCGCCGCGGCGGTGGCCGCCGCGCGCGCGTCCAGGATGAGCGAGCGCGTTCGGCGCGCGAGCACGTCGTCGACGGTCCGCGCCATCTCGTTTCGCACGAACCACACCACCTCACCGCGGGTGACCGGCAGCCGTTCATGGAGCGGCTCGGTGAGCCTCGGGTCCGACGCCCAGAGCTCCTGGATCTCCGGCGCGTCCGCGCCATAGCCGGCCAGGGGCCCGTAGCGCTGGGGGTTCGAGTGTGCCCCGTGGATGTCCAACGTCCTCGTGACGCACGGCACGGGATCGACGCCTGCCAACGTGATGGCGAAGTCGACAACGTCCTCCGCCATCTTCCGGTAGGTCGTCCACTTCCCTCCCGCGACCGTCAGGAGACCCGACCCGGAGACGTGAATCTGATGCTCGCGGGAGATCTCCGAGGTCTCCGTGGCCTCGGCCGAGGCCACGAGCGGCCGGATGCCCGCGAACACACTGAGGACGTCGTCGCGCGCAGGGTCTTTGGTGAGATACCGCACCGCGTGCTCGAGGAGGAAGGCGACCTCTTCTTCTAGCGGCAACGGCTCGAGCGATACGTGCTCGACCGGCGTGTCGGTGGTCCCGAGCAGTACGCGATCCTGCCACGGGATCGCGAACAACACGCGGCCGTCGTCCGTGTGCGGCACCATGATTGCCGAGTCTCCCGGAAGGAACTCCCTCGGGAGGACGACGTGGACGCCCTGGCTGGGCCGTACCATCGGACGGGCCGTCGGATCGTCCAGCCGCCGAACCCCGTCGGAAAACGCCCCGGTCGCGTTGATCACCGCTTTGGCCGTGACGTGGTGGACCTTTCCGGTCTCCAGGTCGGTGGCGCGCACACCCGACAGGAACCCGTCCTCGTCCTTGAGGAGGGCGTCGACCGGCATGTAGTTGACCAGCACTGCGCCCTGCTCCACGGCCGTGCGGGCCATGTTGATCAGCAGTCGAGCATCGTCGAATTGGCCGTCGTGGTAGATCACCCCGCCCCGCAGGCCCTCGGTCTCGATCGTGGGAATGCGCGCGACGGTCTCGTCCTTGTCCAGGTTGCGCGAAGGACCGAACCCGTACTTGCCGGCGAGCGCGTCGTACACCTTCATCCCGATCCCGTAGAACGGGGCTTCCCACCACTTGTAGTTGGGGACCACGAACGGGAGGTCCTGTACCAGGTGCGGGGCGTTGCGGCGTAAGATGCCGCGCTCCTTGAGCGCCTCCATCACGAGCGGGACATTGCCCTGCTGTAGATAGCGGACGCCCCCGTGGATGAGCTTGGTGCTCCGGGATGACGTGCCCTTCCCGAAATCGGACTGGTCGAAGAGGGCCACGTGGAAGCCGCGCGAGGCCGCGTCGATTGCGACTCCCACGCCGGTGGCCCCACCGCCGACGACCACGAAGTCGAACGCCGATTCGCGCCCTTCGAGCAGCTCGGTCATGTGCGGCCGATTCATGGCGCGGAATCTAGCGGCATACGGTGGCGCGGTGGCGCGGGGCCGTGAGCCGTCGACACCGACTGGCCGAGGTCCGGATGCCGGCATTAAGGTCTTCTGCGTCACGACGGGTGCTCGCGTCACCGACGACCCACCCACCCCTGGAGTTGCCATGCGCCTCTCAGCCCTTCCCCCGGGACCCCGTTCCGGCTCGCGGACCGCGCCGGTGGGCACCGCGTTCGCCTGGACGCTGCTCCTGCTGCTCGCGCCCCTCTCCATCGAAGCGCAGGCTTTGCCGGTAGTCACCCGGCTGGTGCCCAGCGCGCCGGCGCTCGAGCTGACGGTGGGTGAGCGCGTGGCGTTTACCGTGCGCGCTCTCGACGCCACCGGGGCCGAGGTCCAGGCGCCCATCCGCATCGGGGGCGATCGCCGGGCGCTGCGGATTTCGGCGGACGGGGTGATGGGGCTCGCCGCCGGCGAGTTCGAGATCGTCGCCACCAGCGTGACGGCTCCCGAGGACGAGACGCCTCCAATCACGGTCCGCGTCCCGGTCGTGGTGCGGTGGCCGGCCATCGCGAGCGTCCGGGTCACGTCGGCACCGGGTGCTCTTTACGAGGGGACGCGCTTGACACATCGGGCGGTGGCGCTCCACGCCGACGGCAGTGAGCGGCCGAACCCGGTTGTGACCTGGACCACGTCGGAGCCGCGCGTGGCCACCGTGGACGGGTTCGGCAACGTTCGGGCGCGATCCAGTGGGGAGGTGGTCGTCACGGCCGCGGTGGAAGGCGTCGCGGGCGCGCTCTCGCACCGCGTTCGGGGATTCCCGGCGGCGACTCTGGAGCTCGCGGGCGGTGACCTCGCGCACGACGGCCCCGTCCGGACGGGCGACGTGCTCGAGTTCGAGGCGCTCGCAAGGAGCCCCGACGGATCGCCGCTGGACGACGTGGCCATCTCCTGGAGCCACTCGTTCGTGCCGGACGACAGCATCGTGGCGCCGAGCGCGCCGGGACAACTCGAGGACGGTCGCTTCGTGGCGGATGTCGCTGGCGTGTACACGGTCGTCGCGGCCGCAGGCCCGATGCGCGAGGAGCGCTCGTTCCAGGTGGTGCCGCGAGACGTGATCCAGCGCATCGAGATTCTGGGACAGGGCCGCGAGGCGCGGGTCTTCACGACCGACTTCTGGGTCTGGGAGGGCGTGGACGGCCGGGACTATGCGCTCACGGGCTCCAAGATGGGAGACGGCATCTCGTTCATCTGGGACGTGACCGACCCCGCACGGATCGTGAAGACGGATTCGATCCAGGTGGACGCACGCACGACGAACGACCTCAAGGTCTCACCGGACGGGCGCTGGGGCGCGATCTCCCGGGAGGGCGCATCCAACCGACGGAACGGCGTGGTGCTAATCGATCTCGCCGACCCCGCACACCCGCGCGTGGCCTCGACCTACGACGACGGGCTGACCGGCGGGGTCCACAACATGTTCGCCACCGAGGACCACCTGTTCGCGCTCTCGAACGGGGACAAGTACGTCATCCTGGACGTGACGGACCTGGACAATCCCAGGTACGTGTCCGAGTACGACCACCCCGACTCCCGCGTGCACGACGTGTGGGTGCACGATGGGATCGCCTATTCGGCCGAGTGGGGCACCGGGGTGGTGGTGGTCGACGTGGGGAACGGGCGTTGGGGGGGGAGCATCGAAGAGCCCCGCCTCGTGACCACCTTCCCGCTCCCGTCGGGGCAGACGCATGCGGTTTTCCCCTACTACCAGGAGGCGACCGGGACGTTCTACCTGTTCGTGGGAGACGAGATCGTCAGTCGGACCGGGAAGGCCTGGGAGGGCACCGGACCGGATCACCGCGTGCAATACGATCCGGTGTCCGGTCGGGGCGGCTATCCGCGCGCGACTTCCGGATACATCCAGATCGTGGACTTCACCGATCCCGAGCACCCGGAGATGGTCGCACGGTATCACGTGGACGAGTACGGGACCCACAACCTCTGGGTGGAGGACGACATCCTCTACCAGGCGTACTACGAGGGTGGCGTGCGGATGGTGGACGTGTCGGGGCCGCTGATGGGAAACCTCTACACGCAGGGCCGTGAGATCGCGGTTTTCAAGGCCCACGATCCGATCGGCTACATCCCCAACTCCCCGGGCGCCTGGAGCGTCATGCCCTACAAGGGCCGCATCTTCTTCTCCGACATCAACTCGGGGATGTGGGCCATCCGGCTACAGCCGAAGGAGCGGCCGGTCAGTTGAGCGGGACTTGGCAGGCGCGCGGCGGCCGGCTCGGCTGGGGCACCCGAATGGGCGCGTCCGCGCGACCTCGACCGTGCGCGTGGAGGGCGGCCACCAGGTGGCTGCTCCTCCTGGCCGCCTGCGGCGCGCCCGGCGCGCCCGGCGCGTCGAGCGGCGGGGCACCGGACGCGGCTGCCGCGTCCGGGTTGACCGTCGCGGTCGCCGCCTCCCCACTCG
>JAHEKN010000079.1 GCA_024638305.1 Gemmatimonadota bacterium
CCACGCCCACCGGAGGAGGCTGCGCGCTCATCAAAGAGGCGAGCTCGAGCAGGATCGCGGTTCCGGACGCGCCGTCGTTGGCGCCCGGGACCGGTGCCATCCGGCCGCCCGGAGTCCGGGCTTGGTCGGACGTGGGGCGCGTATCCCAATGGGCGAGGAGGAGCAGCCTGCGCTCCGCGCTCGGACGGAACCGGGCCATGACGTTCGTGAGCTCGAGCGTGTCCCCGCTGGTGGTCACGTAATCGAAGCGATCGAGGACCACCATGGCACCCCTCTCGCCCAGGAAGCGGACCATCCACTCGAGCTGCTCGTCGTGACCGCGGGTTCCCGGCACACGGGGCCCGAAGTCGACCTGTCGTTGAACGTGCGCCATGGCGCGGTCGGCCTGGAACGTCGGGCGCTCGACCTGGGGGCCACGCGCGGTCTCGGCGCCTCCACAGGCGCCGAGCGCCAGTGTCAGGCACGCGACGAGCGTGGCCGCGGTGGTGTGTTGGCTCGTCATCATGGCACCAAACATGTCCGGCCGCCCTGGGCGCGTCGAGGGCCGACCGCCCCGGGTCCGGGGCGCCCACTCCGACTCGCGCGCGCTTTCGCGGCCGTTCCACACAGCCCGCCGTACGGTGCCAGCCCTAGCTTCCCGGCCCGTAGCGCTCCATCGCCTCCGCAGAGAATCGGCCTTCCCTGAGGAAGTAGATCACCTCGGATACCACGGTCTGGCGGTTCATGATGAACGAATGGGAGTAGGGCACCACCAGGAGTCCGGCCGCCCCCTCGAGCGCGGCGCTCTCGACCGCGACCTTGCCGTCGTCCGGTCCCGGGATCAACCAGGAATAGAACGGATTGAGGCTCCGATCCCCCGTGATGATCCCCAGCTCGAACGTGGCGGGTCCGAGGCGGTTGGGCAGGCTCTCCGGGTCGGTGCCCAGGTCGCCCGCGGTCGGTCCCAGGAGCGCCTGGAGGAAGGGCATCGTGGAGACGCGGTCCACGATCTGGCTCCCCTGGTTGGGAGGACTCAGCATGACCACGCGCCCCCGGTGTCCAGGACTGTGGTCGGCCAGGTACTTGCGCACCAGGATGCCCCCGAGCGAGTGGGTCACGAAGTGCACCTGCTCGGCAAATCCGTAGCAGCACGCGTCCACAGCGTCGCGGAGTTGCTTCGATAGCTCGACAGGGTCGTTCCACGAATCGTAGCCGACGTTGATGACGTGGTACCCCGCGGCCACGAGGTCCCGACCGAGTGGGGCCATCGACGCCGGGCGCCGTCCGAACCCGTGCACGAGAACCACCGTCTCCGGCTCACCGGCACGGGGTGCGGCTCGGTCGGCGGCGGGTGCCCGCAGGCCCTCCGTTTCGGTCGGCGGGGTCGCCCAGACCGCGACACCGAGGGCCGTGAGCGCCGCGGCGAATGGCAGCAAGCGTCTCCAGATCATGCCCGCTTCTACCGCTGGGACGGGCGTGTTGGTCCCCGTCCGGCGATGGGCGCCCCCGAGCCAGCCGTCAGGGACTCGAGCGCTGGCGACCCGGGGGTGGCGCGAGGCGCACGTCGATCTGGCGGAGGTGGTGCTGGAGGTGGCCGACGTAGTCCCACATGAAGTACTCGAGCGTGACCGGCTCCTCCGCGGGCACCAGCTCCCACGCGATCTCGTTCAAGTTGTGTTCGCTTCTGAGGCGGCCGCGCGGCTCCGCCGGAATCCCCTCCATGATGGACGCCAGATGCAGGTTGAGCGCTTCCCACAGATCGATCAGCCTGAGCCAATCAGCCTCCACGTACCTCTGCACGCGCACCCAGGCGTCCTGGTCGTAACCTCCGTAGCGCATCGGATTGGCAAGCTGCGCCAGGACGAATCGGCGATGGTTGTTCGTGGCCGAGTCGACCAGGTGCCCCAAGATCTCCTTGGGCGCCCACCGCCCCTCGCCCGGACGACGAACGGCGTCGGCGTCCGACATGCCCCGCAAGCGATCAGCCGCCGCCGGTACGATCTCGCGCAGGAGGTCCGCTGGCCCCGATCGCGGCACGGCGCTCATCCACGCATGGATGGGTACAGCCGCTTTAGCATCTGGATCTGCCCCACGTGATAGGTGTCGTGCATCACCACACCGTAGAGCAGATCGGCGAAGGTCCATTTTCGGGACCCCGGAACCCGCTCGTCCAGCCGCCGAGAATCGAACTCCCGCACCGCCTCGAGCAGGCGAGTGCGCTCGCCTCTGAGCAGCCGGCGATCCTCTTTCCAGGCGCGCTCCACCGGAGGATCCGGCACCTGTGGGAAATTCGAGGGGTTCCGAGGGAACGTGCCCGTCTCCTCCCCGGTGAGGTGACGCCGGACGGCGTACTCCCAGTAAGCGATGTGGAGAACGAGCGCCCAGATCGAGTGCCGGTCGGGGGCGGGACGCCAAGCAGACTGTGGGGCATCCACGCCCCGGAGCGAGCCCAGGACGGTGGCGCCTCCGTACCAGAGATCGTTGCCGGAGCCGGTTTCGATGAGCTTGACGAGATCCCGCAGCCGTGGGTCGACCCGCGGCCGGCCCTGCCCACCTTTCGTGCTCACACCCGCCTCCATTTCTTGGAATCGGACAGCCGCTGCCTCGCCTCGCGACGGGCGAACTGGCGGATCAGCCCACAGTTCTCGCACACGACCACGTCGACCTTGGGGCCCCGAAACGGCGATCCCAGCCCGGCGAGGAGGTTGGGGGCGTAGCCGCCGCCTCCGCCGATCGGCTTTACGGTTCGAAAGACGTTGGAGCTCCGGCAGCTCGGACAGGGCGAGGGGTTCACGCGTGTTCCTCCTGAAGGGTCGTGAACCTACCAAAGAAGGCCACCGGTCTCGGACGGCAACCCCGGGTGCTCCGCTGCCCCTGGGCCGTTCGCTCGTCCAGGCCTTCCAGCCGGGAGACCGCAGGTCTCGTCCAGTTGATCCGCCGACGGTAGGGCGGCAGGTTTAACATCGATGGAACGTCCCGCGGGCCAGGCGGCCCGGGCGCCCACCCGAACGCACAGACCGACCCATGCCGATCTACGAGTACTCCTGTAACGCGTGCGACCATCGGTTCGAAGTCCTCGTCCGCGGCGACATGACGCCCGCTTGTCCCGAGTGCGAGAGCAAGGATCTCGAGAAGCTGCTGTCACTGCCACGCGTGCACTCGGAAGCGCGGAAGGGGCGCAGCATGCGAGCCGCGCGGGCGCGGGACAAGAAGCAGGGCGAAGATCGGGTCCGGGCGCAGCGGGAGTACGAGCTCAGCCACGACGACTGAGGCGTCCAGGCCGTGGAAACGCCTCCTGCGAGCCCGCCTCTGGATGCCGACGGTCTGGTCGAGTCGTTCGTGGATGGGAAGCGGCGTTTCTCCGCCTACCAAGCGCTGGTCGATCTGGGCCCCGATGCGCTACCCGCCATCCGGGAGGGCCTCCGGCACACGAACTGGCAAGTCCGCAAGTGGAGCGCGATCTGTCTCGATCGGATTGCCGACGCCCGGTCGCTCGCGGCCCTCGTGCCGCTGCTCCGTGACCCCAAGAGCGACGTGCGACTCTGGGCGGTCCACTCCCTGTCCTGTGATCACTGCAAGACCGACATCGACTGTCCGCTGGACGTGGTGCCGCATCTGATCGAGCGGGTCGAGCGGGACGAGAGCATCCGGGTCCGGCGCATGGCCACGATCATGTTGGGAACGGAGTTCGCGGACGCGCGGGCGCGACCCGTTCTCGAGCGCCTGCTCGCCGAAGAGGATCGGAAGCTCCGCCTACACGCGGACGGGGCGCTCGCCCGCTACCGGGAGCTCGGAATCGGCGCCTGACGACGCCGAGCCCCTCGCTGGGTCCGACGGGTTGGTCCGGCGGCGGTGGGGTCGGTAGCTTGGCGACCTCGCATCCGGAACCATCCGCACGAGGTGACTCCCATGGCGCTCGCTACCCTCCTTCCCCACCGCTCCGGCCGTGTCCGGTTTCCGACATCGATCCTCTTCGGGCTGGTGGTCGTTCTGACGATCGTCGCTTGGGCCCCGAAGCTTACGGCCCAGCAGGCAGCCCTGCCGAGCATCCAGGAGAAGACCCAGGGCACGGACGCCATGCCGGGCTTCTTCAACCTCTACTGGGATACGGCCACGGGATCCCTGTTCTGGGAGATCGACAACGTGGGCCGCGAGTTCCTGTACCAGATCTCGATGGGCTCGGGACTGGGCAGCAATCCGGTGGGTATCGACCGGGGGCAGCTGCGGGGCACGCACGTGCTGGTGGCACAACGGATCGGGCCGCGGGTGCTCCTGATGGAGCCCAACTACCGGTTCCGAGCAGTCAGCGACAACGAGACCGAAGTACAGGCCGTTCGCGACGCGTTTGCGCCATCGGTGCATTGGGGATTCGACGTGGTCGCGCAGACCGGCGACCGGGTTCTGGTGGACGCCACGGCGTTCTTCCTGAGGGACGCGCGCGGGGTCATCGACCAGATCGCCCAGCGAGGCCAGGGACGGTTCCAACTCGAGCGGACCCGGAGCGCGATCTACCTGCCGAACACCAAGTCCTTCCCGGAGAACACCGAGGTCGAAGCGATCCTGACGTTCACGAGCGACGACCCGGGCGGCCTGGTGCAGGGGGTCGCAGCCAGCGGCGGCGCAATCACGCTACGCCAGCACCACTCGTTCATCCAGCTTCCGGACGACGGCTACCGCCCCCGGTTCGCCGATCCGCGGGTGGGCGTGAACGGACCCACGGTCTACGACTACGCGAAACCCATCGACGTCGATCTGCGGCTTCGGTACGCGGCGCGCCACCGCCTGCAGAAGCGGACCCCGGGGGCGGCCCCATCCGAGGCCGTGGAGCCCATCGTCTACTACGTCGATCCGGGGACCCCCGAGCCCATCCGGAGCGCGCTCATCGAGGGCGCCAGCTGGTGGGCCGACGCCTTCGAGGCCGCGGGATTCGTAGATGCCTACAGGGTCGAGGTCCTTCCCGAGGGGGTCGACGCCCAGGACATCCGCTACAACTTGATTCACTGGACACACCGGAGGACTCGCGGATACTCGTACGGGAACACCGTGATCGACCCCAGGACGGGCGAAATCGTCCGGGGGGTGGTGAACCTGGGGAGCCTGAGGCTCCGGCAGGACTACCTGCACGGCCAGGGCATGGTGGCGCCGTTCACCGGGGGCACCGCGTCCGCCGACGGCGGGGGCACTTTCGACCGCGTATGGGGCGCGGACGGCTTGCCCTACGCTGAGGCCTGCATGTTGGCCGCCGCGCCGGACTTCGAGTACCTGGCGCAAGTGGCGGAGAACTCGGACGCGGTCGAGATGGCTCTGGCCCGGGTGCGTCAGCTCTCGGCGCACGAGGTGGGACACACGCTCGGCTTCCCGCACAACTACATGGCGAGCAGCTACGGGCGGGAGAGCGTGATGGACTATCCTGCTCCATTGGTGGAGATCGATCAGAGCGGGAACCTGGATCTCTCGAACGCCTACGTGCCACGCATCGGCGAGTACGACAAGCTCTCGACCAACTGGCTCTACCGGGAGTTCGCGCCCGGCGCGGACGAGGTCGCCGCGCTCAGCGAGATCGCCCAACAGGGTATCGAGGCCGGCCTCATCTACATGGGCCACACCAACAACAACTTCATCGGCGCAGCCCACCAATACGCGAGCGTCTGGGACAACGGCGCCAACCTCGTGGACCACCTCAAGCACGAGATCCGCGTGCGCGAGATCGGACTCGGCCGGTTCGGGACGGACATGATCCGGACGGGCGAGCCCCTGTCCAACCTGGAGTACGTGCTGCTGCCTCTGTACATGCACCACCGGTTCCAGCTGCGCTCGGCGGCGCAGAGCCTGGGCGGGGCGGACTACCGCTACGCGGTCAAGGGCGACGGTCAGGCGCCGCAGACCATCATCCCGGGCGAGGAGCAGCGGGACGCTCTGGAGACCATCCTGTCCACGCTCGCGGTCGACTTTCTGGCGCTGGATGAGAACATCGTGGCCTTGATCCCGCCGCCGGCCTACCGGCACGATGAAGGAGAGGACTTCCCGGGATATACCGAGCAGATCTTCGACCCGCTCGCGGCCGCCGAGGCCTCGGCGAACTTCTCGGTGGGTGAGATCCTTCATCCCCAGCGGATGGCGCGGCTGGTGGTGTTCGGCGGCATGGGCGACTTCCCCGACCTGGAGGAAGTGGCCGACCGGCTGCTCGAGGTCAGCTGGGGCGTCGGCGCCCCGAGCGGCGACTACCGGCGGCGTGTGCTCCACGCCGTCCAGCGCGCGGTGGCCGACCAGATGATGCAGCAGGCCAGCCGGGCGGAGAACAGCGGCGAGGTCCGCGCGGTCCTATCCGATCGGCTCGAACTGCTGGCCACCGACCTGGAGGCCATGGCCGCTCCCTCACCGCACCAGAGGTTGGTCGCGGCCGACATCCGACGCTGGCAGGCGCGCATCGAGAACACGCTTCCGGGACCGCTCCTCCAGATGCCGCCGGGCGACCCCATCGGTGGGAGCAGCCGGGGCAGTAACAGGAACTAGCCGGGCGGGAGCATCCCCCCGGGGCCGCCGTCCGGCCCTGGGGGCGTCACCGCCGCGGAGCCGGATCCGGACTCGGCCGCTAGAGCCACCGCCCGGTGACCGATGTCCTCCATCTGGCGCTCCCGCTCCCGGGACCAACGGAACGATTCGATGGCGCCGAAGCCCAGGCCCCAGACGCCGATTGCGCCGAGGACCCCGAAGATCAGGGCGGCCTCGGACCAGAGAACGTCGCCCGTCAGCGCCAGCACAACGGTGAACACGATGCCCGTGACCAGGCCCCCGACTCCCATCGTCACAGCGGCCCGGACGCGGGAGCTGACCGTCCGCATCCGCAGCCGCTCCCCGGTCCCGGTCGGCTCCACGAGGGCGTGGAGGTTCCCGTTCCACCACTCCCGCAGGGACCCCTCGGTCCGGACGTTGCCGCGGGCCCTGAAGGTCTCCCTGAGATCGGCGACGAGGCGTTCCCATTCGCGGTCGGAGAGTGGACCCGGAAGCTCTACCGTGCGGCCCACTCCGATCGGGAATCCCAGGTAGCGGCGGCGGGGCTGTGGCTGGCCCCCGACCTCGAGCGCGGTGGCGGCTCGGGTGATCGCATTCGCGTCCACCCCGATTTCCCGACCGATCTCGTGCAGGTCGGCCAAGGTGAGCCCGTGGCCCTCCGACCGGGCCGGTGTCGTGGACTGCACGGCGCGGGTGGCCTCGGCGAAGATGGCCTCGACCTCCTCCTCGCTATATCGACGGGCGTGCGACCCGCCGTCCGCGGCCTGTCCCCTTTCGTCGTGGGCCATGGGGTCCTCCGGACTACGTTCTTCGGCCTACGCGATACTCGCGGTGACCGGTACACATGAGTACGCCAGACGTGGAACCGTTGTTCAGGATCGAGGCGCGATCCGTTCGGCAGCATCCGCGAGGGCGGCTCCCAGCTCGTGGTGGAAGCCCTCGGACAGAAGCAAGCGGCGCTCGACGGGGTGCGTCATGTAGGCCAGCTCGATCATGACCGTCGGCACCGTGGGCGATCGGAGGAACTCCCAGGGTCGGCCTTCTTCCACCACGGCGGAGCCCATGTCGCGGAGCGCCGCAGCTACGCTGGCGGCCGCTCCTGCCGACCCGGGGTCATCGACGTTGGCATAGATCTCCGCGCCGTGCAGGGAGCGGTCGTCTTCCCCGTTGATGTGGAGCATGAGGAGCAGCGACGCGCCGGCCTCCTCCGCGCTACGGCGCCGGTCGTCCCAGGCGACGGCCCAATCGCCGGTTCGCGTGAAATGCACGTCCCAGCCCCGCTCCACGAACTCCGCACCGACCGTCAGCGCGATCCTCAGCACCAGGTCCTTCTCCACCAGGCCTTCGTGCTGGACGCCGGCTTCCGGTCCGCCGTGTCCCGCGTCGATCGTGACGACCGGCCGTTGCTGAGCCGCCGACCGGGCGGGCAGCAGCACGGCCACCACGAGCACTGCCCCGAGTGTGTCCCGAAACGTCACATCCCCTCCGTGTGTGCCCGCTCGACGGGTCTCCGAGCCCTCCGACGGGGTGGTGCCCCGCCGGGCGACTGCCACGACAGTAGCGCCGACGCGAGCGCGTGGCCACGAGGTCGCCGGAGGGCCGAAACCAGGTGAGGCTACTCCGCCCGCAGGGCGTCCGCCGGACGGATGGAGAGCGCCCTGTGGAGCGGCTGCGCCAGCGCGAGCGCGTTGGTCGCGAGGAGCAGAACCGCCACCGCCGTCAGGGCCCAGGCGCTCCCGTCGGCAACCTCCCAGGGGAAGATCGAGCCCAGCCTCGATAGAGCGAGCGCGAGCACGCCCCCGAGCGCGGCGCCAGCAGCCGTCTGTGCGGTCGTGCGGCGGGCCACCGCCCCGACGATCGCCACGCGCCTGGCGCCCAGTGCCTGGCGGATTCCCAGCTCGCGAGTTCGGCGCGTCACGCTCGCCGAGGTCAGGGCGTGCAAGCTCGCGGCCGACAGAACCAAAGCCAGAACGCCGAGCAGGAGAAGGCCGGTTCCAAGCGCTCGGAACATGACGACGGGCTCGCGCATCTGGGCCTCCAGCGTTCGGGACCACTGGACCTCGATAGCCGGATCCACCGCGCGCGCCAGCTCGATCAGGCGAGGGGTCCACTGCGGTGGATTCCCGTCTCCGTACACGGCCAAACGCACAACATTGAGCTCCGGCAAGGGCAGGTAGACGCCATCCGCGTTGGCCGGATTGCCGGGGTTGAGGCCGAGGGAGGGGACGACGCCCACGATCCGCCGCCAGGGCTCGGCATCCACATCTGAGGACTCCGGGCGGACAACTCGCACCAGGGAGCCGATCGGGTCCACCCCCGCCAGGTGCAGTCGGACGAACATCTCGTTCACGATAGCCACCGGAAGCCGGTCCGCTCGCTCGACTTCGTTGAAGTCGCGGCCGATCAGCGGCCGCGCACCCAACAGCTCGAAGTATCCTTCTCCGATCTCGGCCAGTTCACTCACCACGACGGCGCCGGACGCCTCGACGTGAACGCGGGCGGGCTGGGACTCGTTCCCGGGGAATCGCGTGGCGAGAACCGCGCTTCGGGCACCGGGGAGCGTGAGCGACGCCTCGCGCAGCAGCTCGCCTTTGCGGGCGCTCTCGCGGAGGAACTCGGCACGGATATCCGCCCGCTCCGTCTCGGGCAGCGAGGCGTCCGGATCGCGGAGAATGTCCGGCCAACCCAGGTAGAGCTGGGCCACGAGAACCTCGGAACCGGGGATGTCCGTACCCTCGAATCCGAAGGCGAGCAGACTCCTCCCGAGCAGCGTCGCAGAAGACAAGAACCCTACGCATATGGCGATCTCGAGGACGATGAGAGTCCCCGTCAAGCGACCGAAGCGAACCCCGGACGAGCCGCGGGAACCGTCGCGGAGGGCATCGCTCAGGTTCCCCCCCGTCACGCGCAAGGCGGGCAGGAGCCCGACCACGCAGGTGGTGAGCAGTACCACAGCCACGATGAACGCTGCAGTGGGGGCGTTGATCGAGAAGTCGGCCCAGTACGGGAGACCGCGGACACGCGCCTGGAACGCGTCGAGACCGACCCGAGTGAGACCGAGGGCGAGACCCGCGGCGACGGCGACCATGACCCCGGTCTCCAGGACCAACTGACCGGCCACCCGGAGGCGACTCCCCCCCAGCGCGCTGCGAACCGCGATCTCGCCCGCGCGGGTCGCGTTCCGTGCCAGCATGAGGTTGGCCACGTTCGTGGCCATCACGCCAAGGAGGAGGACGGAGACCGCGATCGGGATGAGCAGCGCGAGCTGGGCCGCCGATCCCGACGCGAGGCTTCGATCCATGCGGATCACCTCGTGTGCGACCTCGGTGCCCGGGGTCACTTGCATCGGGTCGGGTCGGGCGATCGCTTGGTATTCGGCCCGTGCGTTTCGGACGTCCACGCCGTCCCGCAGCTTGGCGATCACCTGGAGCGGTTCCTGTCCGGCGGCGATGTCCACCGGAATCCAGATCTCGTCACCCCAGGGAAACGCGAACCTCTCCGGCATGACGCCGATCACCGTCGTCGGTGTGCCCGCGACGATCAGCGTGGACCCCACGACGTCCGGGTCGGACCCGAGCGCTCGCCACACGCCGTGAGGGATGACGACCACCGACTCCGCTCCGGCCTGCACGTCCGCCGCATCCGGCAGTCGACCCACTCGGGGCGGTGTGTCCGCCAGTAGCAGCAGACCGGGGGTCGAGTAGCGGGCTGATACCGAGATGCCGCCGCCACCGCCGTCCCCGAGCACGACGGAGCGCGAACGGTAGGCCTCGATGGCCTCGAAGCTGGTGAGTCGCAGCCGCCGGCGTAGAAACTCCTGGGGGCCTACTCCGACGGCGTAGGCATCGGTGCGGTTGTAGTCCTCGAGCACATAGAGGCGATCACCCTCGGGGAAGGGCAAGTCCATGAAGAACGTCCCTCGGATCAGGACGAAGGACCCCACCGCCATGGCGATGCCGACCGAGAGGGACGCCACCGCGAGCACGGAAAGGCCCGGCGACTTGCGCACCGCGCGCACGGCCAATCGGACATCGGTCGAGGTGAGCAATCCGCCGCCCGCCGCCTCCCGCACACGCTCGGCGACAAAACGGGCCGCGAACGCGGCGACCTGGCCCCAGAGCCAGAGGGTGGAACGGAGGCGCCCATCGGAAGCGAAGCGCGTCGCGAAGGCCTCCTCCAGGTCCCGCTGGATGTCCTCCCGCCAATCGCCCGGCAGGAACATGCGCAGCACGCGGCGTGCGCCCTTGGGAAGGCGGGTCATGCCTCCTCCAGGATGTCTTCGATCCCCGACCACATGCGCTGGAGGCCACGGCGGGCTTCCCCCACCCGGGTGATCCCCTCGGGCCGGAGCCTTACGAAGCGGCGAGGCTTCCCGCTGGGCGCTACATCGGGCGACTCCCGCCACGTCGAGATCAGCCCTTTCTGCTCGAGGCGCCTCAGGGTCACGTAGACCGAGGCCCGGCTGACGGGCCTTCGGGCCGTGCGCCTGATCTCCTCGGCGATGGAGAGCCCATAGGCCTGGTCACCCAGCCGCAACGCGGCCAGCAAGACGAGCGTCTCGAGCTCACCAAGCGCTCCCTTCGACATGCCCCCTCCCGGCGACGACTACATGGTGACAAATGCACCATGATGATGGTGACAATGTCATCATGGTCCGCGACGGTCAATACGTGGAGGTGGGCGCCAGAGTGTCGCCGGACCCGCCATGGCCGTGGGGACGGGTCCAGCCCTATGCTCGTCCTACGACCGGCGGCCCGTGTTTTCCCGGTGTCACGATCTCGGGGCCGCGCTCAGACACGTGGCCACTCCAAGGGGGGGATCATGAGAACAGCAGGCCTCGTCGCCACGCTCACGCTCATCACTGTCGGATGCTCCTCGGCCCCTTCCGACACCGCCACGGGGCGAACACCTCAATTCGAGAATGAGCACGTGGTCGTCTGGAAGAGCCTCATCGTCCCCAACCAGCCGCTGGAGATGCATCGGCACGACAACCCGCGCGCGATCATCGCGCTCCGGGGCGGGACGCTGCATGTCGTGAACGAATCCGGCGAATCACGCGAGATGACTTGGGAGACGGGAAACGCCTACTGGCTCGAAGCCGACCCGCCCGGGGAGCTCCACGGCGACGTGAACCCGGGACCCGATCCGGTCGAAGTGATCGTGGTCCAGCTCAAGGGCGTGGGCGCGGGTGACGCCGATCGCGCGCGCTGATCGCTCGGGTTTGGACGATGGCAGCCGCGGTCGCGCGCCCCTCCACGCAGACCGGACCGGTGCGCTACCCCGGGTGGCCTCCGGCGACGCGAGCGCCGCCGCACATTCCGTCGACCAGTTCCACCACCCGGTCCATCTCCGACACGGTGTTGTATGCGTGGGGGGAGACGCGCACGCGCCCCCGTCGCACCGACACCACGACGCCCTCGCGAGCCAGGCCCTCGCCCAGCCGGTCGGGGGGGAAGCTCGGATGTTCGAACGTGAGGATGTGCCGTCGCACGGACGTGGTCGGTCCCACCTGGCAGCCGATGGACTCTAGCCCTGCGCCCAGGTACTCCACCAGCGCGGTGACGTGACCCTCCACCGCCTCGACCCCGACGTCGTGGAGCAGGTCGAGGGCGGCGCGGAAGCCGGCGATCAGGGGGTAGGGCAGGCTCCCTTCCTCGAATCGTCCGGCATCCGGTAGCAAGTCGAAGCGTGCGTGATCGAAGTCCCACCGGTCCACCATGCTCCGCCAGCCGATCAGTGGCGGGTGCAGGGAAGCGACGACGGACCGGTCGACGAAGAGCGCGCCGATTCCCATCATTCCGAGCAACCACTTGTGGCTGTCGGCCGAGAGCATGTGGATCCCCGAGCGCCGAACGTCGGTGGGAACGGCACCCACGGTCTGAATGCCATCGACGCAAAGGAGCACGCCACGTTCCCGACAGAGCGCGCCGACTCCGTCCAGGTCCGTCACCGCGCCGGTCGCGTATTGTGCCGAGCTCACCGCGACGAGCCGCGTGGAAGGACGGAGCGTAGCTTCGAGGTCGGCGGGCTCCACCCCGCCGTCTCGGACCGGGACCGGGTCGACCGCGACGATGCCCCGCCGCTCCAGGTCCTGCCACGGGTAGACGTTGGACGGATACTCGATTGCCGTGGCGACTGCCACTCGGTCCCCCTCCCTCCAGTCCAGTCCCGCCGCCACCAGGGCGAGTCCGTGCGACGTGTTGCGCACGAACGTGACCTCGGCCGCCTCCGCCCCGATCAGTCCAGCGAACCGCTCCCGGCACGCATCGGCCTCCGCTTCCCACTCCTCGAAGCTCGGGCGACCCATGTGGGCGAGCTTGTCCATCCAGACGTGCACCGCGTCGACGACGGCGATCGACGTCGGCGCGACGCCGGCGTGATTCAGGAAGACGTGCGTTTCTGTGATCGGGAAGCCGGCGCGGAGGCCGGCAACCGTCTCGTCCGGAAGCAGCCCGGCACGCTCCGGCGACACGGAGGGCCCGACGCCGCTCACCACCCCTGAGTGGGCATCCCCGGAATGATTCGGCGGGCGTTGCCGTTGTAGACCTTCTCGAGCACCGCATCCGAGAGGCCCATGCCGTAGAGCTTCCAGAATGCGTGGTAGTTCCGGTAGTAGTCGAAATACTCGTCCTCGGTCTCGAGCACACGCCAGTAGTACGGGTACTCGTCGGGCTGGAACGAGTCCTTCCCGAAGAGGATCCTGTCCTGGTAGCGCTCGAAGAACCGCTTGGCGTTTCGGGGCTGCCGACCCAGGTCGTACAGGATGGCGCCAATCTCGGCGTGCACGTTGGGGAACCGGTCGAACAGTCGCCCCAGCCGACCGAGATCCTGCGCGTGCCAGCCCAGGTGGGCCAGAACCCAGGTGGTGTTGGGGTGCCGCTCGAGCAGGCGGTCGCGCTCCGCCATCAGGTCATCGAAGCTCGGGAAGCGCTCCCGGTCGAAGAACCGCCGGTTGGTGAACAGGGCCAGCTCGAGCCAGCGCTCGTTCTGGTAGTCCATCGGCTGAAAGAACTCCGCGGGATCCCCCGTGTGGATGAACACGGGAACGTTGAGCCGCGCGGCCGTGCGCCATACGGGGTCCAGCTCGGGGTCGTCCATGGGGAGGCGGGTCCCGTCCGCTCGGCGGCTGAAGAGGCCGAAGCCCTTGCTGATCTCGCCGATCCCGACCGCCCCGGCGGCCACGTCGCGCTCGAGCTGCTGGGCGATCCGCACCCCGTCCCCCGGGCCGACCGACTGGAGATCCAGGGAGGCGAAGAACACGAAGCGGTGTGACAGACCCGCCTGCCGCACGGCCTCGATCTGGCGGGTGAGCCGCTCTCCCGAGCTCGGAATGGCCTGTACCATCACCTGGATGTTGAGCTCGTCCATGGCAGCCACCACCCGGGCGAGCGTTTCCGGGTCGTCCAACCGCCCCGGGTGCCCGTGAAAGTCGACCACCGGGAACCGGGCGCGCGGAACGCGCGTCTCGGGCACGATCAGCGTGGAGCGGGGCTGGTACTCCAGAATCGTCGGGGGTGGGACGGTGGGCTCACGGTTCCGCTGAGCGGACAGGCCGGCGGGCGTCAGGGCCCCCGCGGTGAGAAGCGCGACTGCCACCGCCGTGGCACGAGGATCGGGGCTCGAGCGTCGAACGGAAGCGCGCACGGATTCTCCCTGCATGGTTTTGGATGTGGGCCTCGGGCAGGACGTCCGGGGCAGCGGCGGCACCCCGGGGGCACGTTCGGAAGATAGGGGGTGCCGGGGCCTCGGGGAACGCGCCCGAGGGCGGGGACTCGGGGCTGCCCGCGGGCTTTGAGATTTCCGAGACTGAGCCTAGGGTACTCGCATGCCTCGCCTCCTCCTGTTCAGCGATCTGCATCGGGACGTGCTCGCCGCGGTCAGCCTCGTGCAGCGGGCCGCCAGTGCCGACGTGCTGGTCGGTGCCGGCGACTTCGCCGTGAAACGGCGCGGGCTCTCGGACGTCATCGACGTCTTGAGCGGGGTCGACACTCCCTGCGTGCTGGTCCCGGGGAACAGCGAGAGCAACGAGGAGCTCCGCGCCGCCTGCGCGGCCTGGCCCGGTGTGCACGTGCTCCATGGCTCTGGCGCCGTGGTCGGGGGACTGGACTTCTTTGGGCTCGGCGGCGGGGTTCCCGTCACTCCCTTCGGCTCCTGGAGCTTCGACCTCACCGAAGAGGAGGCCGAACGCCTGCTGGCCCCCTGCCCGGAGGGAGCGGTGCTCGTTTCCCACTCCCCGCCTCACGGGCTGGTGGACACGTCAGGCGGCCAGCACTTGGGGAGCCGGGCGGTGCGCTCGGCCATCGACCGGCTGGAGCCGCCGCTGGTGGTGTGCGGGCACATCCACGAGAGCTGGGGCCAGCAGGTGACCGTAAACGGCACGCTGGTGGTCAACGCAGGGCCAGGTGGCACATTGGTGACGGTCTAGCGCGAGGCCCGCCCGGGGACGACTTCCCTACCGCTCCGAGCGGCGGTCGGAGAGAAGCAGGGCTACGCCGGCGGCCGCGTCTCCCATTGGAGCACGCGACCGGACCGCTCGAAGTAACCATCGATCCGGTACTGCCGAGTGGCGACACGGTAGTTGCCCACGCGGTTCCTCCAGCCCAGCCGGGCGCGGGACAGGATCGGACGCCGGATCTCCCAGGCGCTCACGAACCAGGTGCCGCCCGATCCGACCTCCAGCTGGACCGAGCCCCCTTGCTCCCGCGCGTTCCGAAGCTCCGGGACCCCGGTGTAGTGGAAGTCGATGCGCCGCAGTCGCCAGGTCGCGGGATCCAGCCAGAAGACGCCCTCCATGCCGACTGCGAGGGCCGAGGGAATCGAACGGAACGCCAGCCCGATGAGTGCCTGCCCGCCCGGCTCCAGAAGGCTCAAGCAGTGACTCCTACCGAACCAGGGAGAAAGAAGCACCTCGGGCGAAGGTCCGTAGAACCCGGTTACGTCGTCGCCCTCCACCCGGCCCCAGCCAGAAGCCCGCAGCTCCTCCAGCGGGATGAAGTCGAACCCGTGGCTCCCCGTGACCGTGAGCGTGTCGGCACGCGCCGACTCGACAACCAGCCCGGGATCGAGATCACGCTCCCGCAGCTCGACCAGGTACGCCACATCCGTCCGAGCCGCCGAGACCATCGTGGCCGTGAGCGCCTTTCTGGCCTCCGTCCAGACGGTCATGAGCGCTCCTTCCTCGTCGAGGCTCACGTGACACACTCGCTCGGCGCTCACCGAAAGCGGATCGAGCAGGATCGGCGTCACGCGGAGCGCCATCGACAGGTGGGAGAGACCCTCCGGGGGCACGTCGAACTCGGCCGTGGCCTCCGTCCGGAATCCAATGCGCTCCACCCGGAGCACGTATCGTCCGGGCCGGGGGGCCGTCAGGCGAAAGGTGCCATCCCCGTTGGACAGTGTGATGGCGACCGCCGACGCGGCCGACTCGAGCAAGTAGACCGTCGCACCGGCGATCCCGCTGGACGTCCCGTCCTCGAGAAGCACGCCGGCCACCACCGGACCCTGCGCATCGAGGGGTGGGGCGCAGAGCAGCCCGGCCAGGAGCAGTCCGGCCAGTAGAAGCCCGGCCGGGAGCACCGGGGCC
>JAHEKN010000080.1 GCA_024638305.1 Gemmatimonadota bacterium
TCACGAAGCGGATCTCGGCACCCGACAGCTCACGGATTGCCGCGACGATCTTGTCCGTGAGGGGCGCGAATTGGTCGTCGATCATCACGACGCCGTCCTCGCCCACGGAAAGCCCGATGTTGCCGCCCGCGCCCTCGAGATAGTAGACGCCGCCGGCCACGTGATGGGCCGTGATCTCCACCTCGCTGAAGTCGCGGCCCTGGGCGTCGACGGGTTGCGCCAGGAGCGACAGCACGAGGACGGCGCTCGCCACGGCGGCGGCGTGTCGGAATCCGGTGGACATGTGGCTCTCCCTGTTGCTGATCGCGCTCACTTCCCGCTGCCGCCCGTGCCTCTTCCGCAGGGGCCCTCGCGCCCTAGCCTGCCGCAAGCCCCCGCACCACCTCCTGTAGCTTCCGCACCCTCTCCGGATCCGCCGACCGGCTCGCGTCTCCCCCGAGCTCGCCGGCCAGCCGCGTCAGCGCGCTTGACCGTGACGCCCCGGACGCCCGCTCGGCGCTCGCGAGGGCCGACCGGATCTGGCCGATCCTGCTCGACGCCATGCTCCGCGACCGCTCGAGCTGGTCCAGGTAGGCGCCCGCCAAGGCGAACGTGTTCGGCCACGTGAACTTGGGCTGGCCCTGCGAGTTCAGGTACTCGAGTCGGACCGAATTGGCTGCGTCGATCTCGTTCTGCGACAGCGCCTCCGAAGGCGTGAGCTCGAAGATGTCGAGGCCACGGGCGATCTCGGAGTTCACGATGTAGCCGTTGTACCAGTAGACCGACCAACTGCCACCCATGCGCATGCGGCTGGGGTCAACCGGCCCACGGTCGTGGTAAGCGATCTCGACGGGCCGGTTGGGGTCCGTGAAGTCGAAGATCGAGATACCGCCCTGGTACCAACCCTGGACCATGATGTCCCGGCCCGGGATGGGAATCAGCGACCCGTTGTGGGCCACGCAGTTCTCCTCGGGCGTTTGGGCCGCGGAGAGCTTGTAATACGTGGTGAAGTTCAGGTCGTGGCCGTCGACCGTGAAGATCGCGTTCGCGCCCCACTCATAGGGATCCGACGCACGACACTTGGGCGCGCCGCCGCCGCCCCACTCGTCCGTGAAAATGACGGTCGTTCCATCGTTGTTGAACGTGGCCGAGTGCCAGTAGCTGAAGTTGGAGTCCGCGACCGCGGCCACGCGGACCGGGTTCTCCGGATCGCGGATGTCGAGCAGGAGCCCGTAGCCCTCACAGGCGCCGCCCGCGTAACCGATCTCCGGGAACACGGTGATGTCGTGGCACTGCGTGGGACCGGGTGCCGGGCCCTCGCTGTCCTGTGCGCCCATCATCTGGGCGATCATCTGGTCGAAGTAGCTCCGGAGCGCCGTGCTGTCCGCGGCCGTGGCGGCCCCGGTGCCCCCGCGGGCCGTGACGATGCTATCCAGCATGTTCTGCGCGAACCGGTCCGGGATCACCTGCGCCTGCCCGCCGAACTCGATGACGAAGGCGCCGCGGGCGCGGGCTTGCTCGATCACGGCCATGTCGTCCGGGGCGAGGCCGTGCGTGGGCGGAGCCACCAGGTCCTGGAAGATTCGGGGCGAGCTGACGATCCTGGCGTCCTGCGGGTTGTCGAGCGGCACCCGGATGACCTCGATCCGGAACAGCGCCGAGTTCGGGTCTTCACTGGGCATCAGCGCCGAGCAGCCGGGCAGCTCCTCGGCCGGCCGCACGGGGGCCGAGCCCGACACGTAGATGTAGACGTTGTCGTCGTCGTTCGGGTCCTTGAGCACCGTATGCGTGTGCGACCCGCGACAGGTCTGCACGTTGGCGACGTACTCGGGGTTCCGGATGTCCGTGACATCGAAGATCCGGATCCCGCGCAGACGGTGGTGGCTCACGGCCTCCTGAATGCCCTCGCTGCCGCAGTCGAGCCTGCCGCCCATGCCCTCACCGGACACGAACAGCAGGTTCTTGTAGACCGAGACGTCGCTCTGCGACGCCGGGCAGACATGAGCGACTTCGAGCGTCGGTGCCGCCGGGTTCGAGATGTCCCAGACCTGGATGCCGTTGTAGTTGCCCTGGATGGCGTAGTTGCCAGTGAAGGCCAGGTCCGAGTTGGTGACACCCACGAAGTCCTCCGGCGGAGTCGTGGTGGACACCATCTGCAGGTTCCAGATGGCCTCGCCGGCGTCGAACAGTCCTGCCTGCAGGCCCACACGCGGGTCCGGGGTCGGCGGGCTTACGCGCAGAGGCAGTGGGGCTCCCGCCGGCGCCATCTCGGTGCTCGCCATGTCGGATGGGCCGGAGCCGGACGCGCAGGCGGCCAGGCTGGCCGCGACGACCAGACCCAGGGCGGTACGGAGCATCCTCGGCGGGCTGGAGCGGTCCCGCAGCGAGAGCCCCGGTAGGCGTGAGCGTACGGACGCAAAACCGTTCATGACTGCTTCCTCTTGATGTGAGACTTCATTCTTTGCCGCTGCTCGGGCGCGTCATCGCCTCGAGCATGAGCTTCATGCGATTGATCTCGGTGATCTGATCGACCTGGATGTCGGACGCGATCTTGAAGATGAGGTCGTCCTGGGCGGCCCCGTCCGTCGCGAACAGGTCGAGCACCATGGTGACCGCGCCTTCGTGATGCTGGATCATGTACGTCAGGAACAGCCGATCGAATTCAGGGCCTCTGGCCACCGAGAGTTCGCTGAGCTGCTCGGGCGTGAGCATCCCAGGCATGTGCATGTCGTGCTCGGCGCCGCCCATGACGTGGCCGTCGCTCGAGACCTGGGGCACGTCGAGCCCGCGATCACCAAGCCAGCTCTGCATGACCCGGATCTCGTCCTTCTGGGCGTTGATGATCCGGCCGGTGAGCGTGCGGATGGACGGGCTCGCCCCGTTGGTCGGAGCGTACGCGGACATCACCAGCGCCTGGGCATGATGGTGGATCATGCCGCTGACGAACGCCGCGTCCGCCGGGCTGACGTTCATGAGCGCGCTGTCGGCCCGTGCTTGGTAAATGGCTTCCAGGTCCGCGGTCGTAGCCGCCGTGGGCGTGCGCGGTGTGACCTGATCGCTCGTGCCGGAGCTGGCGCACGCGGCAAGCAGTGCGACGAGCGCGGGCGCGATCAGAGAGGACGGGACTCGAAGGGTGGCTGCGTTCAAGTTCGCTCCGGAGACCTTCATCACCGAGTAGGTCGAGGAATCTGCAAAGGGAATACGCGCGAAGAGCCCCTTGGGTTCACCACCGTCCCAGCCGGTCCGATCCACATCGGGCGTCATTGCCCGGCCGCCTCAGCGCGTGTCGACCAGCTCCACCTGGAATACCAGCGTGGCATCCGGAGGGACGTTGGCCGTCCCCCGGGATCCGTAGGCGAGCCCCGGTCTCACGACCAGTTTGCGATTCCCGCCGATCAGCATGCCGGGAATCGCGCGATTCCAACCCTGGATCACTTCGCCTTCGCCCAGACGGAAGGCGAACGGGTCGCGGCCGACGCTCGTGTCGATCAGGGTCCCATCGGGAAGCCACGTCACATAGTGGATCCACACGCGGCTGTTCCTTCCGGCCGCCCGGCCGCTGCCCGGGATCAGGTCTTCGACGAAGAGACCCGGCTCGACTTCCTCCATCCGCGACAGGTCGACGTCGAGCGCGTCGGCGTACGTGATCTCCGTCGGATCGAGCGCGGTGCCCTGCCAAGCGGCGGTCGCGCACGCCGCAATCGCCGCGGAGGCCAAGGCGATGGCTACTAGGGCCAGCCTACGGGCCCGCTCGTGCGCATTCAAACTGAACCTGGAGTGCATGCCGGCTGTCCTGAGTTGATGGCGCGACGCGGGACAGAGGCCTGCGAGGGCCGGGCCCACCGCCCCGGGAGTGGAATCGAGGATGGCCACGCCGACGCCGGTCGGCCACCCGGTCGGACCCCTTGCCGGCGGCGGCCCGCTTCGATATCGATTGATACCAGTATCAATCAGTAGCTTTTTTTGAACGGAGCAGCGATGAACCCGCGGCCCCTAAAGCCCCAATACTTCCAGATCCTGCTCGCGCTCTCACGGGGCGACCTCCACGGCTACGCCATTCAACGGGCGGTGCTCGACCAAACGGAAGGGCAGATGCGGCTATGGCCGGCCACGCTCTATCGCTCGATCGGCAAGCTGGAGGAGGCGGCTTTGATACGGTCCGTGGGCGCTCCTGAGGACCAGTCCGACGATCAGCGCCGTCAGTACTACGCCCTCACGGAGGACGGCCGTCACCGCCTCGAGGAGGAGGCGGAGAAGATGGCCCGCTGGGTGCGGGCGGTGCGCGGCGCTGAGTCTTGACCGTGACGGAGCCCCGCCCCTTGCGGCTCTATCGCTTCCTCCTGCGGTTGTTCCCGCGCGACTTCCGTGAGCACCGGGGACAGGAGATGGAGCGGCTGTTCCTGGACATGAGCGGCCAGTGGGAGCGGGAGCGGAGACGCCTTGGCCCCCGCTTCTGGTGGGCCCTCATGTGGGACACGGCCACGGAGGCGCTCGCGGAGCGGCTGGACCGGGCCAGGGAAGCAGTCCGCATGGAACTGTCCCGATCTCTGGGGGAGCAGATGTCCACACTCGTGTCCGACGTACGATTGGCACTTCGGCAGGTCCGGCGGGAGCCTGCCTATGCGCTCATGGTGCTCGCGTTGATCGCCGTCGGGATCGCCGGCAACGTGGCGGTGTTTCGGGTCCTGAACGGCCTGTTCCTGCGACCCCTCCCATTCGAGGCGCCCGAGCAACTCGTGGACCTCGACGAGACCGCCCCAGCCTGGGACCTCGAGTATCTGAGCATCGCCTATCGCGACTTCGACACATGGAGAGCGGAGAACAACACCTTCCAGTCGATGGCAGTCTTGGACGAGGGGGGAGGAAACCTGATAGCCGACGGCCCGCCCCGCCGAGTCGACTATCTGCTGACGTCACACGACATCGACGACGTGCTGCGCATGGCGCCCCTGCTCGGCCGCTTCTACGGTCCGGAGGAAGACCACCCCGACGGCCCGCGGGCGGCCCTGCTGGCCGAGGGATTCTGGAGGCAGGAGTTCGCGGGTGATCCAGAGGTCCTGGGACGCCAGGTCCAACTGGACGGCCTCCCCGTGGAGATCATCGGAGTTCTCCCCGCGAGGGCGCGCTTCCTCTCGGACGCCGACATGTGGCTGCCCCTCCGCCAGACCCGTACCGACTGGCGGGGCTGGGAGTTGAACGGCATCGGGCGACTCAGGCCGGAGGTGTCACTCGAACGAGCCCGTCAGGACCTCCTCGCCATCCACAAGGGGATGATTCCCGAGTTCCCGGTCAACGAAATCTCTTCACCCGTGATTCACTCATTTCGGGACCGCTACCTGGGTGAGTACCGGCTGGGTTCGGGATTCTTGTTCGGAGCCGTGGCGATCGTGCTCCTGATCTCGTGCGCCAACATCGCGGGTCTCCTGTTCGTCCGATCCCTGGTCCGCTCGTCCGAGATGTCCGTGCGTCTGGCCATCGGAGCGCCTCGGAGCCGCATCGTGCGGCAGCTCCTTACCGAAGGGATGGTGTTCGCGGGCCTGGGTGGGGCTGTAGGCGTGCTGTTGGGAGTATTCGGGTCCGGGGTGTTGGTCGCTTCGCTTTCCGACCAGTTCCCGACCTGGGTGACCTTCGACCTGGATGCGCGCTTCGTGCTCTTCACGGTCGGGGTGACGGCTGCGTCGGTGCTGCTCTTCGCGCTGGCTCCGGCCGTGCGTGCCTCCCGAGCCGCGCCGGGGTCTGTCGGAGGCACCCGATCGACCGCCGGCCGGGCGCAGCGCCGGTGGATGGGCCTGCTGGTTGCCGGCGAGGTGGCCATGGCGCTCGCGCTACTGGTCGTGGGCGGGCTCGCGGTCCTCGACGTGCAGCGGCTCGGCCGCGTGGACCCGGGGTTTCGAGCAGAGGGCTTGATCGCGTATTCGCTAACGCTCCCGGCAGCGCGATACGAGGACGGGGACGCGAGGACGGCATTCGTCGATGCATACCTCCCACGTCTAGACGCAATTCCGGGGGTCGAGTCTGCCGCTATCGCGTCGGCCATGCCTCTCGGCTCGCACTGGGGGTGGTTCTTCGTGGCCGACGGGTCGCCGCCCCGCTCGGAGGGGGAGAGCAACCCCGTGGTGCTCAACCGCATGGTGTCGCCCAGCTACTTCGAGACCGCCGGTGTCGAGCTCCTTGCCGGCCGTGCGTTCGACGAGTTCGATGCCAGGGAGGATGGGAACGGCGTCCTGGTAGTCAACGAGCGCTTCGTTGAGACCCACTTGTCGCACCTCGACGACCCGATCGGTGCCCAGGTCACCCCTGAAACGGACGCCAGAGACGACTCCGTCTGGTGGACCGTCATCGGAGTGGCCCGGAACGTCAAGCACTACGGCGTCGACGAGGACATGCGGCCCGGCGTCTACCAGCCGTTCCGGCAGTTCCCCACTGCCGGCTTTCACGTGGCGCTGCGCGTGAGGGGTGATCCCGCTGCGGTGATTGGCGAAGCGCGCGCCGTCACGGCCGACCTGGACGTCGAGCTCCCGGTGTACGACGTGCTGACAATGACCGACGAGCTCGCCCAATCCCTCTGGACACGGCGCGCCACGTCCTGGCTGATCGGTGCGTTCTCCGTGGTGGCGCTCCTACTTGCCGTGGCCGGCATCTACGGCGTCATCTCCTATACGGTCGCTCAGCGAACGAAGGAGATCAGCATTCGGATGGCGATGGGCGCCAGGGCGGGCGATGTCTCGGGTCAGGTTCTCCGACAGGGAATGGGCCTCGTTCTGGTCGGCGTGATCGTAGGCCTGCTCGTCTCGCTGGTGGGGGCGGGGCGCATGTCCGAGATGCTCGTGGGTGTCGGGGTCAGGGATCCGGTCGTGTACATCGGCGTGACGCTCGTGCTCGTGCTCGTCGCCGCGGTCGCGAACTACATCCCGGCCAGGCGGGCGGCCGCGCTCGACCCGATGCAGGCGCTCCGGCGGGAATAACTGTGGAACGGGGCCCGGCGGCTCCCCTCACCCGTTCCGGACCTCCAGTGCCCGCCTATCTTGTCAGTGGAGGGGCGGTGCCTCAACGTGCCGGCCGCCGGAACGTACGGCCCACGTGTCCTTTGCGGGAGTCACGCGAGATGCACTTCGGGATGGGGTCCGTCCTGTTGGGAGTCGCGACGGGAATATTCGTCTGGTTCTACGCGCAGTACTTGGGGTTCAACGCGGGGTGGGGAATCCCCGGGCTCATGGTAGGCGTGTTCATGGGCGGCCTCCTAGGGAAGCTCCGGCGCGGAGGCGACTGAGCCGGCCGCCGGGGCCGTCCGGCCCCTACCTCCGGAACCTCGACGCGAACGTCCACGCCTCTTCGGACGCGTCGATCATGCTGGTGGGCGGTCCGAGCAGGCGCCGAAAAAGAGGGCGCGCGACACGCACGCCGGGCCAGCCGTGTCCCACGCCGTGCAGCCGCATGTGCTCTACCACGCCTCCGTCCGAGCATCCCTCCCAACGAATGTGCACGAGGCTCTGGCCGCGGTCGCGTCCCGTTCCTGTCCGACGGGCCAGCTCGACCGGCTCGGCGTCGCCGCCCTCGAGGTCCACCCAGAATCGGAGGCCGGCAGTCACGGGCTCGTGGACCACTGTTCGGCGCGTAGCGGGAAACGGAGGGCCTTCGCCGCCGTGGTAGAGGGCCCGGGGGTCGTCCACGCTGTGTATGTGGAGGACCGGCACGCCGCGCGACGGGCTGGGGTCCTCGATGGCCATGGCCCCCGCTACGGGCACGATGGCCGCCACACGGTCGGACGCCTCCGCCGCGAAGCGGTAGGCCATGATCGCGCCGTTCGAGTGACCCGTCACGTACACACGGTCCGGATCGTGGGCCATCCGATCGGCCAGGTCGTCGAGCACGGCCTCCAGAAACCCGACGTCATCGACGTCTTGGTCGAGCGCGTAGCCGCAGCAGTTGAACCCGGCGTTCCAGGTGAGGAGCGCGCTCGCGAGCGGCCCTGTTCCGTCCGGGTACACCGCCAGGAACCCCCCCCGCTCAGACACCGCGTCGAGGCCGTTCTCGTCCTTGAACTGCGCCGCCGTCCCCCCACCCCCGTGCAGCGCGATCATCACGGCCGGCTGCTCGGCGACCGAGCTCGGCACGTGGACGATGTAGCGGCGGTCCCGACCGTCGTGCGCGAGGAGAAAGACGTGGTCTCCGGCCGCGAGCCGAACCGCGTCCCCGACCGCGTCCCCGATCGGGGGACCGACCGGAGACGGTTGGCTCCCGGCAGAGGGGCATCCACATAGGAGGGTCATCGCGAGAGGGAGCAGCATGGTCCTACCGCCGCCCGTCCATTCCAATCGGTGTCGTTCCATCATTCGTGCACCCCGTGGATCACGACGCCATTTCCGATATCGATGTTTCCCGCGCTCGATCCGCCTACCCGTACCTGTTGTGTGACGCGAGGCGCCCGTTGATAGGACAGGCTGCGGAGGTTGTGGGCGCCGGAAGCAGGCCCGAGCGTCGTGCCCACGCGTGCGCCCGCTCGTGTACCCCCCGCTCCACTTCCCTCTATCGTCTCCCGAAGTCGGTGCGTAGAGTGCCTTGGTCGGGCGCTCCCCCGCGTGCTCGCGGACCCTCCGGCTCCACCGCAGGATCGATTCATGAACCGTCCAACGTCTCTCGGAGTCGTTCCCCTTCTTCTCCTCGGCCTGTCGGTGGCCTGTACCGTCCCGCCACAGCAGCCCGCCGAGGTCGCGACCGAGGAGCCCGCCACCGAGGCCGATAGCGCGGCCGATTCTGCGGCCCCGGCGCCTCCCTACGACATGGCGGGGGTGTCCTCCACCGAGCCCTCGATCATCCGCCTGGACACGACCGGCGAATTCGAGGTGTGGCGGGATCGGGACGTCTCCGAGGATCCCCCGCGCGAGCCGGGCCCGGTGTCGATCGGTGGAGCGCTGAGCTTCTTCGGCCTGCCCATCGCGGTCACGACGGAGGATCTGGTCGCCGGCGAAGTGGAGGTCGCGTTCCTCGGCGCACCCGTCGACATGGGGGTCGGCTACCGGGGCGCGGGCGAGGGGCCCACGGCGCTGCGCTCGTTCCGTCGCGGCGGCGGCAGCATGGAGACGATGGTGCGCTGGAGATCGGAGCTGAAGGCGGTCGACTTCGGCAACGCGCCCATCGACAACCTGAGCGTCGAGCGGAGCATGCCGCCCATCCGGCGGATGGTGCGCGAGATCGCCGAGACGGGAGCCATCCCGATCATCATCGGCGGCGACCACTCCATCGAATACCCAAACGTGGCGGGCCTGGCCGACGTGTACGGCAAGGAGAACGTGGGCGTCATCCACTTCGACGCGCACTTCGATGCCGGGGAGACGCGGAGCGGCCACCTCATTTCCCATGCGCAGCCGGTGCGGCGGCTCGTGGAGGACGGTCACGTGCTGGGCACCAACTACATCCAGGTGGGCCTCCGCGGCGGTTGGCCCGACGAAGACGGGTTCCTGTGGATGCGCGAGCATGGGCTCCGGTACCACACGATGGCCGAGATCGACCGTGACGGTTGGGGCGCGGTGATGACACGGGTTCTCGACGAGGCCAACGACGGCCCCGAGCACCTCTACATCTCGTTCGACATCGACGTCATGGACCCGGCCTACACGGCGGGAACGGGGACCCCGGTCGCCGGCGGGCTCACGCCGCGAGAGGTCTTTCCGCTCATACGTGGCCTCTGCGCGGAGAACAATGTGGTCGGCTTCGATCTGGTGGAGCTCAATCCGCTCCTCGATCCCGGCTACACCACCGTGCTCAACTCCAAGCAGGTCGTGGACGAGTGCCTGACCGGGATCGCGCTTCGAAAGAAGGGCTTGGGCGGTCGCGAGTACCTGAGCCCGCTCACCCGGAGCGACGGTCGGCGGTAGAGGTGTCACGGGATTCCGGCGCTCGCTCCTCGGTCTTGCACCGGCTTCTGCGAGAGCCGGTCGTGCACTTCGTGGGACTGGCCCTGGCGCTTTTCCTGTTCGCGGAGCTCGCGGGCGCGGTGCGTGGGCACGTCATCGAGATCGACCCGCTCGAGGTCGAGTGGCGCATCCAGCAGCTCGAGAGGGGCCGGGGCTCGGCGCTCACGCAGGAGGAGCGCGCCCTCGCGGAGCAGGCGTACATCGACGAGCAGATCCTGGCGCGCGAGGCGCGGTTGCGATCCCTCGACGACGACGCGCGCATCCGCTCCATCCTCTCCCAGAAGATGCTGCATGTCCTGAGCACGGATGTGGCGCAGCCCTCTGATGACGAGCTCCGCGAGTACTACGCAAAGAACCGGGCGCGCTATGCCCGGGCTCCCTCGGTGACGGTGGACCAGGTGCTGACGGCCGGGGGCGAACGCAGCGGACCGCAGGCCGACGACGAGAAGACCGTCCTGTCGGAGGTCACGCTCGACCAACTGTCGCTCGCGTTTGGGCCGGAGACGGCGGCCCGGATCTTCGGGGTGACCGGGAGCGGATGGGTGGGGCCCCACCGGACCGCCCGGGGCGACCTTTGGTTCCGTGTGGTCGAGCGCTTCGAGGCGGGTGCTCCACCTCCGTTCGAGGAGGTGCTCGGGCAGGTTCGCTTCGACTGGATCAGCGAGCGCGAGGAGGTCTTGCTCCAGGAGCGACTCGCCGAGCTTCGCAGCCGCTACTCCGTGCGCCTCCTCCCGCCCGAGGGCGAGTCTTGATGGTCGGGAACGGGTGGGCCGTGATGAGCCGTGCCAGGCCGGTCGCGTCGATGGGCGCGGCGATGTCCCTGCTGCTAGGCGCTTCCCTGACCCCGACCGCGGCGGTCGCGCACGACGTGGGCATCACTTCGGTGGCCCGAGTGTTCATCGATCAGGTGGACGAGCGCCGCTACGTGCTATCGATCGTCGAAACGGGGCTTCCGCCCCTGGACGATGCCTCCGGGTTGCTGCCTGGCCACTGCCGGCTGTCCGAAACCGGGAGGGCCCGGCCGATGCGTGGCATGCCGATGGTTCCCACCCTTCCGTTCGCGTGCGACCGGGAGCTCGCGGTCGACGACGTGATCACGCTGCCCTGGGACCTCGCCGGAGTGGTAGCGGTCGTTCGCTGGATGGACGGGAGTGAGGCCTCCGCCTACTTCCGCGGTCGGGGGCGCTCGGTGACCATCCGGCTCGGAGACCTTCGGGCCGGCGGCGGCTCCAGGCTCGGGCTCGCCCGCCGCTACTCGGTGCTCGGTGCCGAGCACATCCTGTTCGGGATCGACCACCTGCTGTTCGTGCTCGGGCTGCTCCTGCTCGTCCGCGGCGTGGGGGCGCTGGTAGCGACGATCACCGCCTTCACGGTCGCGCATAGCCTCACGCTCGGAGCCGCCGTTCTGGGTGTGGTCACCGTGAACCGCGGGGCCGTCGAGGCCGCGATCGCGCTCTCCATCGTCCTGCTGGCCCGCGAGATCGTGGTCGGGCACCAGGGACACCAGGGACACCTGGGACGCCGGTCCCTCGTGCATCGGCGGCCCTGGCTGGTCGCGTTCCTGTTCGGGCTCCTCCACGGATTCGGATTCGCAGGCGCCCTGGGTGAGATCGGCCTCAGGAGCGCCGACATCCCGCTCGCGCTCCTGTCCTTCAACGTCGGAGTGGAGGCCGGGCAACTCGCGTTTGTGACAGCGCTGCTCGCGCTTCACCGCCTCATTGGTGGCAGTGTGCGGTCCCGGGCACCGCGCCTGGAGCCGGCGCTCGGCTACGCGCTGGGCGCGCTCGCTACGCTCTGGTTCTTCGACCGGCTGCCGGGGCTGGTCTGACCTCTATACCACCGGCCCCGGCGCAGGGAGATTCCACATCACCTGCGAGCCCTTCCACTGCCCGTCGGACTGTCTCACGTAGGTGGCGTGCATCTTGGCGTTCATCGTGAGTGTCTGGCCTGGCTCCACCTCCACGGTGATCCGTAGGTGCCCGCGGGCCCAGGCCTGGCTCTGCGTCCCCTGGAGATCGTCGATATCGAGCCGGAAGTCTACCAGCGGGGGCCGCGACCCGATCCACTCCTTGACCGCCGTGCGGCCCCGGACCATCGGCTCCATCGGCGGCGAGAAGACGACGTCCTCGACGTAGCGCGACACCGCACGCTCGAAGTTGCCTTCGAGCAAGTCCGTCGAGTAGCTGTCGACCAATAGGCGAATGGCGACTTGATCGTCGTCCGTAAGCGGCGCTTCACGTCCGCTGCTCCGAATGTCCTCCGCGAGTGCCCGCGTGACGGGGCTGGGGTCGTCCGCGAACAGGCTCCCGAGCTTGCCGCAAAGCGTTTCGTACACGTCGAGCGCGCCGGCATGATCGCCGACGTCGGCCAGTAGGCGCATGGCGCGGCGCACCGTGGCCTCCGTAGCCCCCGGGAAGGAGGCCGCGTGGCGGGCCCAGGTGGCGGCCGCCATGGTCGCGCCCTCCGAGACCAGGTGTTCCGCGAGAGACCAGGCGGCCCCGACGGCGAGTTGCTCGTAGTGCGCACGTCGATCGTCGAGCCAGTGGTCGAATGTGGCTCCCTGGCCGGCCACCAGCCCCTCCATCAGAGGGCCACGATAGAGCGAAAAGCCCCGTTCCGGCGCTCCATTCGAGACGAGCTCCTCGAACTCCAGAGCGTCGCACCGAATTCGGGCGCGGTCCACTCCGACCTCCTCGCGACCGCGCGTTGTGATCAGGTCGGACAGCTCCTGACGGATGAAGTGGACGGCCTGCCGCAGCCGGTTCCGTCCCACGTCCGCCGGCGCCTCGGGCCAGAACACGCCGATGAGGGACTCCCGTCGCTGATAGTCGCCGGGACTGAGCGTCAGATAGCCGAGCAGCGCCAAGCGACTCGGCTGGTTCAGCACCGACGCTACGGGTGCCCCTGAGGCGTCCGTGAGACTCACGGGGCCGAGAACTTCGAGGCTCCACACGTTCTGATGTCCTTTTCAGAGGGGCCACACAGTCTTTGACCGGGTGGCCTGCCTTGGCAACCGCTTGGGGATATCGGCTAACGGCCAGGTAACGGACGCTGCGGAACCATACGGGGCGCCAAGTCGTCGCCGGGCCAGCTTCCACGGACCGATCGGTCCTCTCGCCCTCTCGGATCGCGCCAGATGACGAGAAGGCGCGGAGATGACTCCGAGATAGAGCGGAGTGATCGGGTCTCCGGAGCTCTGGGTCCCGCAGCGACTTCGGGGAGGAGCCCAAACGCGGGCGAAGGAGGAGTGTCCGGATGAGTGAACGATCGAGACTTGAAGCCGCTTGCCCTGGCCACCTGGCTGGCACCTCGTGCGGGCTGAGCTACAGTGTGGCGCGACGCGCAATTCGTCTCGCCATCTACTCGCTTACCGGGATCGCTGTCGCCGCTTGCGTTGACTGCGAGGGCCCCACGGGACCGACGATCCACGAGCCTCCTCGAGTCGTGTCCGTCGCTGTTCAGCCCGCGACCGTACAGATGGTCGTGGGGGAGACCCGCCAGCTCTCCGCAACCACGACGCTTTCCGACGGGAGCACGCAGTCCTCCGGGATCACCTGGACATCCGGTGACGAGTCCGTGGCGCGGGTGAGCGCGTCCGGCCTGGTGACCGGGGTGTCCGACGGGAGCGCGAACGTCCAAGCGACGGCGAGTGGGCTCTCCGGCTCTGCGAGCGTGACGGTGGAGACGCCCCCGTTCTCCGGAGCGTGGGCCATGATCACCGCGGGCGGGCTCGGGGCCGCACACACGTGCGCGTTGGACACGAATGGACGGGCGTTCTGTTGGGGCACGGGCGGGGTCGGACAGCTGGGAGACGGCGTCCAGAACGCTTTCCACCGGAGCCTGCTAGCAGCACCGGTCGCGGGGGGCAGGCAGTACACGTCGATCAGCGCGGGCGCGAAACATACCTGTGCCCTGACGCCTGCCGGCGAGGCCTATTGTTGGGGATGGTTGCCCCGTCAGATAGTGGAAGTGCCCACCCGCGTGCCCGATCCGCAGTCGGGGCCGGTGACATGGACGTCCATACAGGCCGGGCTCTACTACACGTGTGGCATCACCACAACCGAGCATCTCTACTGCTGGGGCCAGAACAATGTCTCCCAACTCGGGATCGATCCGGCCCAGGCACGCATCGACGTCCCGACACGGGTGAGCCAGTGGTTCGATTACCCGAGCGGGTCCGCGCCCCAGGGGCCATTCCCTCTCGAAGGGGTCAAGAGCGTCGCCGTGAGCAAGGACAATGACCCACACACCTGCGCGACGTTCGACGATAGTGGCACTCGAAGGCTTGCCTGCTGGGGCGGAAATGACAGGGCCCAGACGGCCATCGGCGGGCCCTCCGCGTCTGTCGACTACCCTGCACATACGACCTGGGATGTCGAGGCCGTGTCGGTCGGTCTCGGCATCACATGTGTGATCGACGATGTGAGGACGCGCTATTGCCTCGGCAGGGCAACCGGGGGCCGTCTCGGGATCGGCAGTACGCCACTCGGGGTCTTGTACTATCCCGATTGGATGGGCCTGGCCGACGGGATCCAGTGGACGAGCATCGGCGTCGGGAACGTCCACGCCTGCGGTCTTTCCGCGTCCGGTCAGACCTATTGCTGGGGCGACGGTTCAGACGGAAGAATCGGCGACGGCGTTTCCCGGCCTGGTCAGTACGTCTACGTCCCCGCGCCCGTGGCCAACCCCGCGCCCTTCGCCCAGATGAGCGTAGGTGATGACCATGCCTGTGCGGTGACGGGAGATGGGCGAGCGTACTGCTGGGGCCACAACTCCTCGGGGGAGCTTGGAACCGGGGATAGGTCCGATGCGCTGGCACCCCGCTTGGTCAAGAACCCGGACTCGTAGGTTGGCGCACCGGGGGTCGGGCCGCCGCGATCGTCGAATCACACGATCGTAGGATTCGGCTCGTCACATTCTGGATGCCTGCCGATCTGACACGGACGCTAGGGACGGCGACCCCAGCCCCTCGCCGCTGCCATGTCAAGGATCGGCTGCTCCCTAAACGAGACTTGCGCCCGAGGGGCTGCTGGGATAGGTGCCTGTGGTCTCGAGCGACGTCCACCCGAGCCAGGGTTGCCGCACTTGAAGTCCCATTCTATCCCCGCAGTTGCGGCGATCGCACTGGCCGCAGGTATCATTGCGCTCGCCGGGTGCCTGTCCGCATCAGCCGATGCCGACGGCCGGGCCGACCGGGTAGAACGGAGTCTCCTGCCGACCATCCTGATCGAGGGGGAACCCGGACAGCGATACTCCATCGACGAGCGCATGGCCCTCCACGCGGTGCCCGGGGTGAGCGTCGCGGTTCTCAAGGACGGCGAGCTCGATTGGGCCCGCGCGTATGGCGTGGCCGACGCGCGCACCGGCCGGCCCGCAACGACCACCACCGTTTTCCAGGCCGCCTCAATCAGCAAGCCGCTCGCGGCTATGGCGGCGCTCCGGCTGGTCGAGCAGGGCGCGCTCGATCTGGACGCCGACGTGAACAGTGTCCTGCGTTCCTGGTCGGTGCCGGCGAGTCCCTTCACCGCCGAGCGACCCGTCACGCTGCGTGGGCTGTTGACCCACACCGCGGGGTTGTCGGTGTCGGGCTTTCCCGGCTATCCGGCCGGCTCACCCATTCCATCGGCGGTCGAGGTCCTGGACGGTGGCGGCGCGGCCAACACCGACCCCGTCCGCTCCGTGGCGGAGCCCGAGACCGATTGGAGCTACTCGGGTGGCGGCTACACGGTGCTGCAGGTGCTCTTGGAGGACGTCACGGGTGGGGGGTTCGCAGACTTGGTCAAGTCGACGGTCCTCGAGCCAATTGGTATGGACCGAAGCTTCTTCGCCACGGAGATCGAACCGGAGTGGGCCGAAGGAGCCGCGGTCGGGCACCGCCCGGACGGGACGCCGGTACAGGGTCGCTGGCATCGGTATCCGGAGTTGGCCGCGGCCGGGCTCTGGTCCACGCCAACGGATCTCATCACGTGGGCCACTGAAGTGCTGCGCTCCGCCGCAGGTCGCTCGAA
>JAHEKN010000081.1 GCA_024638305.1 Gemmatimonadota bacterium
CCTTCGTTCGCGAAATCCTGCACGTCGGGAGCCGGATCCACAAGCTCCACCGCGACTGAGGCTTGGATCGCTCTTGGCGTCGGACGCCGATTCTGCAATGTAGGCGCCCTTGCAGTGGCGTTGCAGCGCTTCCCGATGAATCGGCTGCACACGACGCTTCGTTTCTGCTCTCGCTTGTTGCCGCGAGTCGTGGGCGTCGTTCAATGAACGCGGGCGGATTCGTCGTTCCGCTGATGCTATCCTGTGATTGATATGCTGCGTGGACTGCGAGGTCTGCGGCAGTGCGTTATCGCGCGACGATTCTTTCCCGTCACAGTCGATCGAGAGGACTTCGCACGCCGAGTGCGCCTTGATTCAGCACGTGGGTGTAGATCATCGTCGTCCTGACGCTCCGGTGACCGAGCAACTCCTGAATCGTGCGTATGTCGTACCCGTCCTCGAGGAGATGTGTGGCGAACGAGTGGCGGAGGGTGTGACAGCCAGCCCTCTTGGTTATTCCGGTGCGCCTCACGGCTTCTTTCACGGCTCGCTGGACCGAGCTCCCGTGGAGATGATGGCGGCCGCGTTGACCCGTCGCCTCGTCTTGGGAGATTCTCGTCGCTGGGAAGAGGAATTGCCACGCGAGTTCATAGCCGGAGCTCGGGGCCTTCCGCGCGAAGGCTTCGGGCACCACGGCCCAGCCCGAGCCATCCGCCAGGTCTTTGTCGTGCATCACTCGCCGATGTTCCACCTGCCTCAGCACATCAGGCATGATGGCTCCCGGTAGGATGGTAACCCGATCTCTGCCACCCTTGGGATCTCTCACCGTCAATTCACGTCGGTCGGCGTTCACGTCCTTGAGCCGAAGGTTGAGGCCCTCGAGCAGGCGCATGCCGCTTCCGTAGAGCAACTGCGCGACGAGGCGCTTCGTCCCCGTCATGTGCGACAAGACGGACTTGACCTCTCCACGAGTCAGCACCTGCGGAAGACGGCGCCCTCTCCGTGGATTCGTGACTGCCCTCGGGAGCTCGATGGCCACGCCAAAGACACGTTCGTACAGGAAGCGGAGTGCGCTGCCAGCTTGAGTTTGAGTGGACGCGCTCACTGCCTGCTCGGTCGCCAGGTGGGTGAGGAACGCGGTGATCTCGGCCTCACCCATTTCGCGGGGGTGCCGCGTATCGTGGAAGAGCACGAACCGACGAATCCACCCGACGTATGCGTCGATGGTCCTGGCCGACAGGTGTTCGGCCCGCGCTCTGCGTTTCACTTGGTCGAGCAGCTTTGGCGGGCGGAGCGTCCCTCGGCGCGTGTCCTGCTGCGCACGACGTTCGTAGCTCAAGAGGCTCTTCCACGTGAGTGGGACGCATCTACGCTAGCTGGGACAGCGGGGCGCACCCATAGTCGCAACGCCGAAGCGCCATCCAGGCCCGATGCCCGTCAGGCCCGTACGCACGGGAATGCACACCCGCTCTGGAGGGACGGGCGCACGGGGCATGACATTGTTCCTCCTGGAGGATGGATGATGGCGCGAGTGACCGCGGGCTAATCTGCCGGCGAGTCCAGGTCTGAATGGAAACCGTTGTCCGGCGCTTCCTCGATCGGGAGGTCGAGCGGGCTTTGCACGCCGAGCGGGCCACGGTTGAGCACGTGCGTGTAGATCATGGTGGCCCGCACGCTCGCGTGCCCCAGCAGCTCCTGAATGGTGCGGATGTCGTAGCCGTTCTCGAGAAGGTGAGTGGCGAAGGAGTGCCGGAACGTGTGCGACGTCACGCGCTTGAGGATCCCGCTCTCTTTGGCGGCCTCCTTGAACGCGCGCTGGACGCCGCTGGGGTCGCGGTGGTGGCGACCGATTCGGTCGTCGTAAGAGAGGCGTCGGCACCTGCTCGCCGGAAATAGCCACTGCCAACCGAGCTCGCGTCCGGCGTTCGGGTACTTTCTCGCCAGGGCGTAGGGCAGCTCCACCCATCCCGCGCCGTTCCGTCGATCCTTCTCGTGCACCTCGCGGACCCGCTCGACCTGCTCCCTGAGCGCGGGTGCCACGGAGCCGGACAGCATGGTGATCCGGTCCTTCCCTCCCTTGCCGCGTCGTACTGTGATTTCCGCGCGGTTGAAGTCGATGTCCTTGAGCCGGAGATGCAGCCCTTCGGAGATGCGCAGACCCGACCCGTATAGGACGCCGGCGACCAAGTCGTGGGGTGGGAAAGTCTCGCCAGAACCGCGTGCACCTCCCGTCGCGAGAGGACGACAGGGAGGTTCTTGGTTCTCTTGGCCCTGAGGAAGTTGACGGGGCCCAGGGGGCGCCCCAGGAAGTCCCGATACACGAATAGGAGCGCGCTCGCCGCCTGATTCTGCGTGGCCGGGCTCAGTCTGTCGTCGTTGGCCAGCGAGGTCAGGAAGTCGTTCACCTCCCAGGTGCCCATCGACACGGGGTTGCGGCCGCCGTGGAACTCCACGAACCGCTTGAGCCACCAGAGGTAAGCCTGGGCGGTCTTGGGTGAGTGATTGCGAGCCCGCATTGTGCGCTGGAGCTCTTCGAAGATCCGGTCTGCGGATGGCGTGTCCCCATGAGCGTCCGCCATCCCGAGTGGGAGATCGCTCGTGGGCGGCCGGGGAATGGGTATACCGGCCGCGTTCAGCTCGGCGACGGCGCGCCGCAGTTGTGCGAGACACGTGGCGATGTGCGCTGCCGCCTTACGTAGACGAAGGTGGGGCGTGCCGGAGTAGTAGGATGGTGTCACGGAATCCTCGGTGTTGGAGTGGGTCGCCCCGCCCGGCCGGGGATCCCGTGGGGCGGGTGCGGGGTGTCAGGCGGCTGAGCCGAATTCGTGCCGTCAGCCGGCTCGCGACCGACTCGACTCCAAGAATGGACGGAATACCGGATCCCAGGTGACCCCACTCCTCTTCTTCTTCGACTACGCGGATCCGCTGTCGCGGCTCATGGACGCTCGGTTGTCCGTGTGGGAGTCCGGCGCTGCGGTCGCCCTGGAGCGCATCCCGTTCGAGATCGCTCCCGCTGGCGTGCCGCTGATCGATCCCGACGCCCCCGGTTGGCGGGCCCGGTGGGAAGAAGCCGACTCGGTCGGTGGGGAGGGAGGCATCGTCCGGCCTAGAGTTCCGTTCGTCCCGCGCAGCCGCAAGGCGATGGAACTGGCGATGTTCGCGGCGGAGCACGGCGCCTTCGACAGGGTTCACAGGACCCTCTTCGAGGCCCATCTTTCTCGGAGCCTCGACATCGGGCGGGTCGATGTGCTCGTCGACCTGGCCGCGGAGGCCGGGCTCGATTGGAGCGAGACCAAGGCGGTGCTCGACGTGGACCGCTACGCCTCCAGGGTGGAGGCATCGCGGGAAAGGGGGATCGAGCTCGGCGTGACGATGGCCCCGACGGTAGTCGTCGGCGGTCGCCGTCTGGAGGGGCTCGTGGAGATGGCGGCCTTGGAAGCGGCGCTGGATTCGGCCTGAAGCGCGTCGCTCGCGGCAATGCACGCATGCCCACGCGAGCCGAATGTGTTTGACAACCCCGGGTGCGGTGCGGAGTGGGCTGCCGATCGGCCGGCGCGGGCATTGAACCGCCCCGGTGCTGGACAACGGACAGGGAGAGACATGGCGGGATATCAGCGAAAGACGGCCCTGGCGCCGAGCGAAGTGTTCGTGAAAGCCGAGGAGGTCCTCCCCGACATCCTCGGGCTCACGCGGACGAAAGCGTCCTCGCACGGCTCGACCTACGCGGGGCTCGAGGGCACGGTGACCCTCTCGGCACATCGGCACGGGATGTACACGGAGGTGGTGGCCTCCACGGACCGGCTCCGCACGTCGCGCATGGACTACGAGATCCAGCGCTTCCTGAATCAGCTTCCCTACGAGCCAGGCGACGACGGTGGTCCGGGCTCGGGCGAGCCCACCTGAGCGCGCCGCGAGTGACCTCGTTCGACGAGCTCGGGCTCTCTCCCGCCCTGGTCGAGGCTCTGGCCGCGGAGGGCTTCGAGCGCCCGACCGCTGTCCAGGCCGGTGTGATTCCCGTGCTCCGGCGCGGCACGTCGGTGCTGTTGGACGCGGGACGGGGCGCAGGCACTCTTCTGGCCTACGGCTCACCGTTGCTGGACCGCATCGCCGAAGACGAGACCTCGGGCGTGCTGGTCTTCACGGCGACCCCTCTGGATGCCGCGGCGGCGGCCCGGTCGCTCGCCCGGGTCGCCCAGCCCCTCGGCATCGCGGTTGCCGCGGCGGGATCGGTGTTCGTGGACGCCGGGGACGCGGCCGTGGTATTCGGGACGCCGTCCGATCTGCTCTCGGCTGTGGAGCACGCGCGCCTCAAGCTCGATCGCTTCGACGCCTGGGTGGTCGATGGCCTGACCGCGCTCTCGGCGACGACCGCTCCGGACCCCATCGACACCATCGTGGAAGTCCTGGGCAAGGACGCCCTCGGCGTGATCGCGGACCTCCCGGTGGCCGGCCCGGCGGAGGCGATGGCGGAGCGACATTTGGGCCGCGTGGTGCACGTCCCGCCCCGGGTGGCGGACGTCCCCAAGCCGTCCGGCAAGACGCTCTACTACCGCGTGACCGGCGGAGAGCGGCCGGATAGTCTTCTGGCGCTCGTTACCGGATTGCGGGACACGGGCGCCCGCGTGGTGGCCCTGTTCCGGACGGAGGACCAGGCGGCCGACGTGGGCGACTATCTGGAGCTCCACGGCCACGCTGTCGGCGCGCTCGCCGACGACGACGCCGACGTGTGGATCTCGGTGGACGATCCCGCGGTCCTCGAGGCGTTGGCGGAGGCGGAGGGGCCAATCGTGGTCGCATGCCACCAGGTGCCAGCCGATCGAGCGCTCCTCGACGTGGCCGCCCGCGACGGCCACGAATGGATCGCGCTGGCGTCCGCACCCGAGCTCGCACATTTGCGACACACGGCGACCATGGCGGGCTGGGACGTCAAGGCCGCCGTCCCGGGACGGGCGATCCAGGTGGAACGGGGACTCCGGTCACTGGCCCAGCGCCTGCGGGCCCGTATCGACCAGGGAGGCCTCGAGCCCTACTCGCTGTTGGTCGAGGAGCTGCTGGGCGACGAGGCGGTCGGGGGACGCGATCCGTCCGAGATCGCCGCGTCGGCGCTGGCACTTCTGAACGAGCGGGAGCCGGCCGCGGCGGACCCGGTGGAGCAACCACGGGCCGCCCCGGGGGCCCGCTCCTGGACCAAGCTCTTCCTGACGGTGGGCGAGCGGGACGGGGTGCGGGCCGGCGACCTGCTCGGTGCCATCACGGGAGAAGCCGGCGTTGCCAGCGAGAACGTGGGCAAGATCGACGTGCGCGAGAGCCACTCGCTGGTCGAGGTGGAGAGCGACGTGGCCGCGAGGATCGTGCGTGCGGTCAACGGCACGTCGATCCGGGGCCGGAGCGTCCGGGTCGACTATGATCGACCTGCGCAGAAGCGCGCCAGAGGCAGGAGCCCGCGCTGATCCCGGGTTGGCGGAGCACGGCTCGCCTCCTATCGTGATCCCCCCGCATCGCCTTCCCGGGCGATGCAGGGACGCGCGATCAACCGCCCGAGGTTCCGCCCTTGATCAGAGCTTTCCTGCCCCGCCTGATCGGAACCGCCGCATTCTTCACCCTGATCCTGGTAATCGGCATCGCCGGCTACATGGTCATCGAGGGCTGGAGTCTCCGGGACGCAGCCTACATGACGGTCATCTCCGTGACGATGGTCGGCTACCAGGAGGTCCACCCGCTCTCGCCGACCGGCCAGTATTTCACGATGGGTTTGCTGGCGCTGGGCCTCACGGGTCTCGGCGTGTGGTTCGCGCTGATCACGTCCTTCGTCGTGGAGATGGACTTTCTCACCACCTTCCAGAGGCGGCGCATGCTCAGAGAAGTGGAGCAGCTCTCGAACCACATCATCGTGTGCGGCGCGGGCCGGACGGGACTCCGACTGCTCGCCGAGCTCGAGCCCGCCCGCGAGGACGTCGTGGTCATCGAGCGAAATCCATCCAGGGTCGCTCAGATTCGCGATGAGCATGCTGGCGTGCCTGTCGTCGAGGGGGACGCGACCCAGGACAACGACCTCGAGGCCGCGGGAATCGCACGGGCCCGGGGTCTGATGGCGTGTCTGGGCAACGACCGCGACAACCTCTTCGTCTGTCTGTCCGCCAAGACGCTGAACCCCGAGATCAAGGTTGTCGTACGTGCCTACGACGAGGAGAGCACGGAGAAGCTGTACCGGGCTGGCGCCGACCACGTGGTGAGCCCCAACGTCACCGGGGCCATTCGCATGGCGTCGGTGATGCTCCGCCCGTCGGTGGTCTCCTTCCTGGACGTGGCCACCCGGTCGCGGACGATGTCGCTCCGCATGGAGCAGGCGACGGTGGGGTCCGGGTCGATTCTCGACGGCCGCAGCCTGCGCGAGGCCCTGGTGCGGCGGGAGACCGGCCTCATGGTGATCGCGGTACGGAAGGCGAGCGGTGACGGAGAGTTCGTGTTCAACCCCGCCGCCGAGCTGCGACTGGACCACGGGGACGAGGTCATCGTGCTCGGCGAGCCCGAGCAGATCGAGAGGCTGCGTGAACAGAGTGGCGGATGAGCGATCCCGGAAAACGTGACTATCATGCGGTCCTCTGGGGCGGGCAGGCCCATGACCGGAACGGGTTGGGTGCAATGAGACGAACGGGATCGATTCCGATGATCACCTCGATGGCACGTGTGGTGGCTCGTGCCTCACTGGCGTTCTGGGCGGGCGCTGCGGGGACGATGTTCCTGGCTCGGCCGCTCGGGGCGCAACTTTCGCAGCCGGCCGATTCGGCCATGGTGGCGTCCCTGGACTGGCGGTCCATTGGTCCCGCAAACATGGCGGGCCGGGTCACGGACGTGGAGGGCCTCCCCAGTCCGTCGAAGACGTTCTACGTGGCCACCGCGGCGGGAGGTGTCTGGAAGACCACCAACAACGGAATCACGTTCAAGCCCATGCTGGACGACCGGCGCGTGGTGGCCATGGGCGACCTGGCCATCGCGCCGAGCGACCCCGCGATCGTGTGGGCGGGCACCGGGGAGGTGAACTCGCGCAACTCGATCTCGCCGGGCGGCGGGATCTTCAAGTCGACGGATGCCGGCGAGACCTGGACACTGATGGGACTCGAGGCGACGCAGACGATCGGCCGGATACTCGTGCATCCCACGAATCCCGACCGCGTCTGGGTAGCCGCGTTGGGGGCAATCTGGAACGCCAACCCCGAGCGTGGCCTCTACCGCACGGACGACGGCGGCGAGACGTGGACGCTGGTCAAGTTCATCAGCGACAAGGCGGGATTCGTGGATCTCGTTATCCATCCGCGGAATCCCGACGTCCTGTTCGCGTCCAGTTGGGAGCGCGTGCGGTCGCCGTACTCGCTCGAGAGCGGCGGACCCGGGAGCGGGCTCTGGAAGACCACGGACGGCGGCGACACCTGGACCGAGGTCGTGGGTGGCGGATTCCCCGCGGCCGAGAAGGGCCGCATCGGGCTGGCCATCGCGCTCTCCAGTCCGGAGGTGATGTACGCCTTGGTCGAGGCGCGGGAAGAGGAGGACGGCTCGGGCGGGAGCGGGCTCTATCGGTCCGAGGACGGCGGCTCCACGTGGACCAAGATGAACAGCGTGAACGTGCGTCCGTTCTACTACTCGCAGGTTCGTGTCGACCCGGCCGATCCCGACCGAGTGTACTTCTCGTCGACCCCGGTGAGCCTGTCGCCGGACGGCGGCGCTTCGGTCGGCCAGACCACGCTCGGCCTCCACGTGGACCACCACGCGATGTGGATCGACCCGGCCGACCCGGAGCGCATCGTCGTAGGGAACGACGGCGGGGTGGGCATCACGTACGACAGGGGCGGCAACTGGCGGTTCCTGAACACGTTCGCGATCGGGCAGTTCTACCACGCGAGCTATTCGATGGAGGAGCCGTACACGGTGTGCGGCGGTCTCCAGGACAACGGGACGTGGTGCGGGCCCAGCCGCCGGTGGCAGGGGTCCATCGACAACTTCGTGTGGGCCAATGTGGGGGGCGGCGACGGCTTTTACTCGTCGCAGGATCCGCGGAGCGACGGCTGGACGTTCGTCGAGTCGCAGGGAGGCAACATCAGCCGCATGAACCGCCGAACTGGCGAGCGTCGCCAGGTTGCGCGGCCCGACTGGAAGGAGCGTTGGCTCGCCTGGGAGGACTCCATCCTGGTGCTCCGACCCGACTCGACCCGCCCGGTGTCGCCGGCCGTGCAGGCGCGGATCGACGACTTTCGCGTGAGTCAGCGCGCCGACTCGGCGGCCATGGACCTCCGCTACAACTGGCAGATGCCGTTCTTCCAGTCACCGCACGATCCCGACCTCCTCTATGCGGCCGGGAACCGCGTGCTCAAGGCCGATCTCCGCGCGGAGGAGATTGCGCTCGAGGTGATCTCCCCGGATCTGAGCTACGCCGACGCGCACAAGATCCACGTCAGCACCCGCACGACCGGCGGCATCACGCCAGACGTCACGGGGGCGGAAACGCACTCGACGATCGTCGCGCTGGCGGAGTCTCCGCTGAGGCAGGGGCTCCTGCTTGCCGGAACCGACGACGGCCGCGTGTGGCAGAGCGAGAACGACGGGGGCGACTGGACCGAGCTGACCGCCCGCTTCGCGGGCGTTCCCGACTCGACCTGGGTCAGCCGCATCGAGCCATCGCATCACGATGCCGACCGCTTCTTCGTGTCGTTCGACAACCACCGTCGTGGTGACTTCACCCCCTACGTGTTCGTGACCCACGATGGCGGGCGGAACTTCACGTCCATCGCGGCCGGGCTGCCCCGCGGCGCGCCGGACTTCGTGCACGTGATCCGCGAGGACCCGCACAACCCGAGCTTGCTGTTCGTGGGCACCGACGTCGGCGCCTACGTGTCGACCGACGCGGGCCGGCATTGGCAGACCATGGGGCAGGGACTTCCCACCGTCCCCGTGCACGATCTCGAGATCCATCCCCGCGACCGCGAGCTCATCGCCGCGACGCACGGTCGCTCGATCTGGATCGTGGACATCGCCCCGCTTCAGGGGCTGAACGACGCGGTGATCGCAGCGGGCCTGGGCGTATTCGAGCCCAAGTTCGCCTATCAGTACGGGCAGGGTCCCGTGGGCGGCGGCACCGTCGGCCACGCCTGGTTCCGGGAGAACTCGCCGCCATACGGCGCGGAGATTCCGTACTACGTGGGCGACATCGAGCGCGGCACGCGAGCCACGCTGGAGATCGTCGATGCGGACGGCAATCCGGTGCGAACGATCAATGGCGCCGTGCGGGCCGGCCTGCACGTGGCGCGCTGGAACTTCCGGGCGGACCGGCCGGACGCGGCCACAGAGCTCTCCCCGGCAGAGCGTCAGGACAGCGTGCGGTCAGCGCGGCTGCTCGCGTCGGTGGGCGACTCGCTCGTGGAGCACGAGGGGGTGCCACGCGACGTGATGGACGACGTTCTCGGCCGCGTCGACTCGGGCCGGATGCAAGGGCTTTTCGGGGGCGGGGGCGGGGGTGCGGTCACCCGCGATCCGGATCGTCCCGGGGAGTTATTGCCCCGCCCACCGCGCGCAGGAGCGGCCGCCGCGGCCGGTGCGGCCGCAACTGAGGAGCTGGAGGCGGAAGAGGAGGAAGAAGAAGAGGGCGCGATGTCGCCGCAGGATGTGGGGCGGCGGTTGTTCGGAGCGCTCCGCGCCCGAGGGATCAGTCCTCAGCAACTGCTCCGCCGCGGCGGCGGGGGCGGCGGACCGGGCGGCTTCGGGGGCGGTCCGCCCGTGGAGCCCGGTCAGTACACGGTGACGCTCAGAGTAGGAGACAAAGAGGCGTCGGTGCCGTTCCGGGTGACGCGAGCGGGTTCGTAGGCGGGACCGCAGGCATCAGGACCGCGGCATCGGGGCCGCGGCATCGGGACCGCGCGGACTGCGGGGGTGCGGGCCGGCTGCCGCCGGGCAGCGCGGGTGCCCCCTCGGCAGCCCGTGGCGTACGTCTACTCCGCGTACCGGTCCCGACGGTTCTTGATCATGTTGATCACGAAGTAGCCGACCGCCGCGATGATGGCGGCCTTGAAGATCAGCCCGAGCAATCCGGCCATCAGGCCGAACAGAGGCAGCACGAGGCCGCTCAGCAGCTTCCAACTGAGTAGTCCGGCGAACCCGACCAGCGCGATCTGTGCGAAGCTCTTCATTCCTTCTCTCCTGGAGATCCCGTCCGCCCCGACCCAGAGGGACGCGGCGCAGGGAGGGAATCGCATAAGTGTACCGACGTGTGCAGACTACGGTCCACCCGGGCGGCGGGTTTCAGCCGTGGTGGGTTACCCCGTGGGCGGGTCCCACGGTGGGCGGGTTCCACCCGGGCAGCGGGTTTCGGTGGGGCAGCGGGGTTCAGCGGTGCGGCCGCTAGTAGCGGAACCGGTAGGACGCCTTCACGAAGAAGCCGTCTCTCCTGGCCTGGACGTTCCGGAAGTCGAACGCCACCGGCTCGTCCATCTCCCGCGAATAGCCGATGAAGAACACGGTTCCGGGGGTGGGCTCGTAGCTGAGCAGCGTCTCGAAGTAGATGTCGTTGGTGTCCGTGGGACCGATCACCGAGCAGACGCCGCCGCTGCAAGTCTCCAGAAATGAGCCGTCCGGAGCCAGGAGGCCGTTGGTCTCCTGGCTGGCGTACTCGCCGATCAACCGAAAAAACAGCGACCGCGAGATCTGGTACTGCGTCCGGAGGCGCGGGATGGTCGCACTCGAGTAGGGATCTCCGGACTTGCGCTGCAGCGACTGGTGGCGGGCACCGAACTCGATCAGCCAGGAGTTGGTGGGAAAGACCGTCAGGTTGATATCCGTGCCCCACGAGTCCGCCACTTCGATGGGCACACCCCTCCGGCGGTCGAAGATGGGCTGCTCACGGATCTCGCCCGAGATCCGGCCGCGAACTCGCTGCCAGGTGTTGAAGAACGTGAACGCGCGCACTCCGGTCATTCCGGAGAACTGGGACTGGTCCGCCACGAATGGGTTCAGGCCGCCTGCCGGACCGCGGCGGAACAGGCCGTCGTAGAGCGACGACTCGAAGTCGTAAGTGTCGTGGAAAACATTGCCCCAGAAGGTCACGTTGCCGCGGAACGACGCCGTCAGGCTCAGTTCCAGCTCCGTCTCCTGCGGCCCGAGTCCGTCCCAAAAATCGTCATGGTCCCACGTGACCCGGGTCTGAAACGCCGGCCCCCAGCGCTCGATCAAGGCGCCCCGACCGCCGTACCAGTTGTACGAGAGGCGCGAGTTGGCGTTCGTGATCGCGACCCGGCGGATGAACCCGCTGCCAGCAAGAAAATGGGGGCTGTAGTTCTCGAATTCGCCGTTGGCCGTGAATCCGCGGCCCGACCGCTCCAGCCGTGTCGTCAGGATGTTGCCGCGTTCGCTGCCGGCCTCCACACCCGTCGAGCTCACGGCTCCAAGGACGGTGAGCGAGTAGCGGGGCCCGAGCAGCAGGCGCGCGTCCGCAGCGACCACTCGATTGAAGAGGTCGCTCGACTGGGTTCGGTCCGTGTACAGCAGCCCGACGTTGGAACCGCTCCCCACGTCGCGCCGCACCCGGAGCAGATTGACGACCGCGTTGTCGGCACCCGAGATCTCGTCGATGGCGCCCAGATAGGCGACCCCGAAGTCCCCGACCTTGCCCGTGACCTTGGTACCCACGATGGGGTTGGCCACGGTGCGCGTGTACACGAGCTGCTGGGGCATGCCGAAAATCTCGGTGCCCTGGAGGAAGAACGGCCGCTTCTCCTGGAAGAACAGAGCGAAACGCTCGTTGACGGCAATCTGGCCCGCGTCGGCCTCGACCTGCGAGAAGTCCGGGTTGACCGTGGCGTCCAGCGTCAGGTTGGAGGTCAGCCCGTAGGTGAGGTTGAGCCCGAATTCGTCCTCGCGCTTGGCCCGATGCAGGGCGTCGAGATCGTCGTTGTACGTGCCCGTGATGCTCGACGTGGCGACCGGGTTGAACTCGAGGAACAGCCCCGGGTCGAGCCCGACGAGCGCTTGGAGGCTCCCGGCCTGCGAGAGTTGGTTGTTGATGTTCCGCGAGATGGGCGCCCAGGACGACTTGTACCCGGTCGATTCCATGTGCCGCACCAGTTGGAACCCCCAGCTCTGGACCTCAGCGCTCGGGAAGCGGATGCTCTTGAACGGGATCCGCACCTCGATCGTATACCCCTCGTCGTCGATCTCGCCGTGCGACTCCCAGATCAAGTCCGGGTTGTAATCGACCGGCTGGCCGAAGAACCCACCGCCACCACCGCCCCCGCCGCCGCGGCCGAATCCGCCGCTCCTCCCCTCGAACCAGACTCCGTCCTGCTGGATCCCGTAGGGGTTCACCACGAACACGAACCCGCGGCGCCGGTCGTTGAACGTGTCCAGGATGATCTGAACGTAGTCGTCCCGGCGGACGATCTCGTCGCGCTCGGTGATCGAGGCGCGGATCTGCCCCGCCTCGGTGGCCGCCCGGATCCCGACGTAGATGGCGTCGTCGGTCACGAACACCCGCGCTTCGGTCCGCTGGCTGGCGGGAATCCCTTCGACCGGATCGTACTGGGTGAAGTTCTGCAGCACGGCCGCGCTCTCCCACTCGACCTCGTCCATGCGGCCGTCGATGTCGAGATCCGCGCTCGTCAGCCGGGGCGTGGCGATGTCGATCTGGCCGGCCGCACCGTCGTAGACGAGCGTGCTGTCCCACGCCGGGGCCGGGCCCGGGGAAGCCGCGTCGACAGGGGCCTGGCCGACGGCCAGGGCTAAAGCGACGATTAGAGGGAATCCGGGCATCTCAGCTCGTATCGGACGGAGTCGTGGGGAGCCGCGCGCAAGGGGGGGAGCGATGCCGACCGAGCGGGTCCTTCCAGACTCTTGAAGACAGTCTGCGTAGGACGAACGTTAGTGGTTGCACCTGTGTTTCTCCACCCGTCGCGCGTCCCGTCGCCGCCGCCCCGACCCATGTGAAGGGCGCCCAGGGAGCGACAATGAAACCGAAGCCGCCACACACTTTCGACGCTTCCCAGTTGCGGACGATCGCCGGGGGTTGGCGGGCGGGCGGAGCCGTGTCGTGCCCCGCATGCCGGTCACGACTCAGCTTCGATCCCGTTCAGCGTCCCGAGGCGGTATCTTACGTGCGCGCGCGAGTCTGGGTCCGCTGCGGGGGATGCGGACGCGCCGGAGTCGTCGACCGCCCGTGACCCGTGCGCTGAAAGCTCCTGTCCCGCAGTCATTTGGGTGCCGCCGATCGGTTCACGGCCGGGCATGACAGTTGCATTTCGCGCACTATAGGATCACTCCCGCCGACCCCAACGACGCAGCGAGGCCCATCGCCGGATGCTCCCGCAACCTCATCCCGCAGTCATCTTCAAGACGGTCTCCGAAGGGGCCGTGCTCCTGCACACGGAGTCCGAGGTGTATTTCGGCTTGAACCACGTCGGCGCTCAGGTTTGGCGCCTGGTGACGGAGGGAGCGAGCGGCTTGGACGACCTGGTAACCGGGCTCTCGGACACCTATCCGGACGTGGCCGCCGACGTCATACGGGACGATGTGGCGGCCCTGCTCGCGGAGCTGACCGAGAACGGCCTGCTGGTCTCCGCGGGGAGCGACGATGCGGCTCCTCAGACTGTTCCGTAAGCTCCCGCGCCTGGGTTCGCTTTCTCCAGCCGAGCTGCGTGACCTGGCCGCCGCCCAACTGGCCATCCTGGACGCCCATCGCAGGGTGCGCTCGCGTCCGCTGGGAGAGCTGGTCGCGGTGGCCAACGCCGGAACCACGGGCGGACCCGATGTGGAGAACCGGCGCGAGGAGCGGAACCGTGGAGGGCCGGGCAGGACGGACGGGAGCGGCACCGAGGGCCCGAGCGGGGACGCCGTCCCGACTGCCGAGCCCGACGCAGAGCGCGCCGGGCGCGCGGCCTGGGCCGTCCTGGCCGCGTCCAACTACGGGCTGACCCGCCCGACCTGCCTGGTGCGATCTCTGGCGATCCAGTCGCTCCTCAGAAAGCGGGGGCTCCCGCCCGGAGAGATCAAGATCGGCGTTCGCTGGCAGGACGACCGGTTCGAAGCGCACGCCTGGGTGGAGCAGGGCGAGCGCGTGCTTGGAGACACCCGCCGGCACGTGCGCACGTTCGAGCCGGTGACCGACATGACGGCGGTGCGGTTTTGAGCGCGATCGCCGCTTGGGCCTCCGGTCGACGAGAGCCCCGCCGCGAGCTGCTCGCGGCCATGCTCTCCGTCATGGCTCGCCGCGGGACGGAGCGCGCGGTCTCTCGCACGCTCGGGAGCGGAGCGTTGGCGGCGGGCCGGTACGCCTGGGAATGCAGCGAGGGGTTTGCCGGGAGCGAGATCGTGCTCCAGTCCGATGGACTCCTGGTGGCCGCCGACGCCGCGCTCTACTACCGGCAAGACCTGCTCAGGGCGCTCGGTGACGAGAAGCCGCGAGGCGGGACCAACAGCCACCTGATCGCCGCCGCCTACCGGAAGTGGGGCGCCGATCTAGCCCGTCACCTGGAAGGCGATTTCGCCGCCGTCGTCTGGGACTCGGTCGCCGAGCGCCTGATCGCGTTCCGTGATTTCAGTGGCTGCCGGCCCCTCTACTACGCCGTGAACGCCGACCGGATCGCTCTTGCCAGCGCCGCGCGGGCGCTGCTCCAGGACGCGAGCGTGTCCGACCAGCTCAATCTGGCCGCCGTGGCCGGAGACGCGGCCGGGTTCCTGGCCACGGCCGGCCCGGAGACCACCTATCGGGACGTGACCCTCCTTCCGGCCGGCCACACCCTGGTGTGGACCGCCGCGAGCGGACCCCGCACCCGGGCGCACTGGACACCGCCACGGTGGAAGCGCGGCCGCCACGTGCCGTTCGACGAGGCCGCGGAGCATCTGCGCGCCTTGCTGCTCGATGCCACCAGGGAACGGCTTTCTCCGCACGGTGTGACCGCCGTGTCGCTGTCGGGCGGGTGGGACTCACCATCGGTGTTCGGCGCAGCCAACGCCGCGCTCGAGCGATACGAGCTGCCAGGCACCGTGCTCCCGGTCTCGATGTCCTACCCGGAGGGAGACCCGGGACGCGAGGACGAGCTCATCTCGATGATCGCCGAGCGCTGGAAGACCCCTGTGCGCTGGATCCAGGCGTACGACGTGCCGATCCTGGACCGGGGCGAGGCCGCAGCCGCCGATCGCGACATCCCGTGGGAGCACCTTTATCGCCGGTGGAACCAACGGCTCGGCATCGAGGCCGGCGCGCTCGACGCGCGAGTAATGCTCAGCGGGTACGGCGGCGATCAGCTCTTTCAGGTCTCGGACGTCTATCTTGCGGACCTCTTCCGCCGGCTGCGCTGGATCACGCTACGCCGGGAATGGAAGATCAAGAGGAACGGGGGCTTCCGGCCGTTCTTTCGCTGGGCGATCGGACCCAATCTGGGCCCGTTGGCTCTCGAGGTGGCCCGCTGGCTACGTGGCGGACAGCGACTTGTCGGCTACGTCGATCGCGAGCTCCCAACCTGGATCCGTGAGGACTTTGCCGAGGAGCACGGCCTGGTGTCCGAGGAACGCCGCCACGTCCCGACCCGCAAAGTGCGCTCCCGGGCGGAAGCCGAGGGGCACTGGTTCCTTTCCGAGCCCTTCTTCCCCAGGGTGCATTCGGCCGTCGTAGGCTACGCGCTCGAGGCCGGCGTGGAGCTGCGCTCGCCTCTCTACGACCGGCGCATAGTCGAGCTGGCGGCCTCGCGGCCGTGGAGCGACCGGTCGCTCGGTCCGGAGACCAAGCGGCTCCTCCGCGCGGCCGTGCGCGGCTGGGTGCCGGACCAGGTGCTGGCCCCCAGAGCATCGAGAACCGGGATCACCGGAGCATACGCGGTTCACTCGGTGGCCGAGACGGTGGCGCCGGTGGCCAAGGAGCTGCTCCAGCAGCCGCTTCGGCTGGCCG
>JAHEKN010000006.1 GCA_024638305.1 Gemmatimonadota bacterium
ACGCGGCCCGCACGTTCGAGGCGGTGTCGGCGGACGAGCAGATCCCGGCGGTCATCATTGCCAACCTGGGGAACCCGGATCTGGGTCCGGAGCTGAGCCAGGAACTCGAGTGGGGCTTCGATGCGTCCTTGTACGAGGGGCGGGTCTCGATCGAGTTCACCAACTACGACCAGGTCACCAAGGACGCTTTGATCGGCGTGCAGGAAGCGCCGTCGTTCGGGACCGAAGAGCAGACATTGCGGAACCTCGGTGAGGTCAAGAACTGGGGCCACGAGGTCCTACTCAACGTGGTGCCGGTGCGGACCGACGACATCGAGTGGTCGGTGGGTGTGACCTGGTCGGCCAACGACAGCGAGATCACGGACCTGGGCCCGCTCCAGGACCTGGGCACGTCGCGCCAGGTCGGGCTGCCGCTCTGGATCCAGTGGGACGACGTCGTGACCAACCCGAACGAGATGGGTGTGCGGCCGCGGTACGAGAAGGCCATGATCGGCCGACTGTTCCCGACCGACACGTACGGGATCGGCACGCGGCTCAACCTCTGGCGCTCGCTGACGCTCGACGTGCTGGGTGAAGGACAGTATGGGATGGTCCGTCCCATCGGTGTGGCGTACCAGAACGTGCGCCGGCAGCAGTGGCCGGGGGACGACTGCCCCAACATCCAGCGGATCTACAGCGAGTACCGCGGGCCGGGCGAGCCGCCCAACCTGACGGCGCTCCAGATCGCGACCTGCATCGGGAACCGGTCGGACCAGGGCGTGTGGACGGATCCGGCGGACTTCTTCAAGATCCGCTCGGCCACGATCGCGTACCGGTTGCCCGACGGTTGGATTCCGCGGGCACAGAGCGCGACCATCTCACTCCAGGGCAAGAACCTGTACAGGTGGACGGACTACCGCGGACTGGACCCCGAGGCCAATGACAACGGGTTCGGGGACTCGACGCCCAACGAGTACTACAACCTGGCGCCGCCGCGGATCTTCATGATGAACTTCACACTGAACTTCTAGGTGGGTAGACCAATGCGAAAGCCGAACCGAATTGGTCGATACGCCATGCTTCTGGTCGCGGGCGGGCTGCTTTTGCCCGCCTGCGACCTGGAGGTCCTCAACCCAGGGCGTATCCTGGACGAGGACCTCACGACGCCTGAGCTCATGGGCACGCTGGCCAACGGTGTGGCGTCCGAGTTCAACGACGTCGTCGACTTCATCGCGTTCGATGGGGTCGCTCGACTGACGGACGATATCGCGGGCACCGGTAGCTACTTCAATACGGGCAAATTCCGCCGTGGCGAGTTCGACAACGAGGACTCGGAAGGCTACTGGGAACAGGCGCACGAAGGGGCCTGGGCCGCTGAACAGGCCTGGGACCGCATATCGCAGGTGCTCGAGGGCGCGGCCAACAACTTCGGGCCCGCTTCTCGGGTGTTCCTGCTGGAGGGATTCTCGCATCGGCACCTGGGCGAGAACTTCTGTGACCTGGTCTACCGGGTCGGAAGCCTCCTGCCGCGCACGGCCGCGTTCGATGAGGCCATCGACGCGTTCAATCAGGCCATTCAGATCGGAACTGCGGCAGGCGAGTCCGACTTCGTCGCGGCCGCCTATGCCGGCATCGCTCAAGCGGAGGTCGGCAGGGGCAACTGGGGTGCGGCCGTCTCGGCCGCCGCCAACGTGCCGACCGGGTTCAAGTACGACGCCATCTATCATCCTACAGCCAACAGCAACGCGTTCTGGAACGAAACCCACGGACGAGCCGAGGTCGGTCTGTGGGGCACGCCGGCGATGATGTACACGTTGGCAGACCCGGCGGAGAAAGTGCGGGCGCCTTGGACGCAGTGCGGCGCCTGGAACGACAGCAACGTTCCGCCCAACGAATCCATGGGCGTCACGCCGACCGGCATGTGCGCCGGCTCGGGCAGTGGCGCGCACCAGGGCGCGGACGGGCTGACGGCGCACTACCGGCAGGACAAATACCCGAGCCAGGGATCGGACATCTCGGTCGGCAAGGGTACGGAGATGCGCCTCATCGAAGCCGAGGACGCGCTTCGGCGCGGCGACCTGGCCACGTTCACGAGCAAGGTCAATGTGGTGCGAGCGCATTACGGTCTGGCTCCGATCGCGCAGCCGGCCACGGCCGGCGCGCTCGAGTGGATCCAGGGACCGCTCAACGGCCTGACGCAGCAGAACGCGCTCGACGACGCGTGGTCGATCCTGGACAAGGAGCGCTACCTCACGCTCTGGCTCGAGGGCCGGCGCATGTTCGACTTGGACCGGTGGAACCACCCGTTCCTGGACGGGGGCGGGATCATCGGGCCGGGCGAGCCTCGCAGGACGAGCTGCATGCCGATCCCCGAGATCGAGTGCACGCTCAACCCGAACATCCAGAACAGCTCGGCCTGCACCTGATGCACGGCTGAGGGACACGGGCGCGGGAGACCGCGCTTCAGTCCATCAAGGACGGGACGCCCCCGCCGGTTCGCCGGCGGGGGCGTTCTCGCTCATGGGAGGGCCCGCACCCACGAAACGGGGTCTCGTCAGCTGCCTCCCGCACCCGGGCCGGGTGGCAGCCTCGTCCCTTCCTCCGTCTTCCCGGTCACGACCAGACTGGTGATGATGGCAGCGGTCATCAGCATACCGGCTACGATCAGCGAGGATTTGGTGCCATCGACCCCACGCACGAGCACGGCCGAGAGATCGGGAAGCTCGAACGAACGGGTCTCCACGGCGTTCATGTCGGTCCCGCGCACGCCCGTGATCGTGAGCGAGAGCTCGCTCCACTGGACCCGGTCCACGCGCGAGAACTCGATGCGCTCGCCCTCCCGCTCACCGCTCATCACCACGCCCATGACCGGAGTGTCCGCTCGGTCCACAGGCTCGGGAACGGGCTGGGCCACGACACCCATGCAGCCGGCTACGAACGGGAGGGCCATCGTGACGACGATCGATGCGTGTGGTCTCTTCATCGGGCTCGTGTGGGAGTGGGGGCCGGCAGGGCCGTCGTCGACGGTTCCGGCCCCACGGAAACGGGCGTGCCAAGATAGGTGGGCGCACCCGTCGCCCGCCATGTGGACTTTTTCGACGCCGCGTCCCAATGTTCCCGCCCCTTCCGCGGACGATCGACAGGATCAGGAGTGCGTCATGACCAGAGCGATTTCCCTGCTGGCAACACTGGTGTTCCTCGTTGGTGCGCCAGCCGCGGTCAGCGGCCAGGCCGCCAACATGAGCTTTTTCATCACCAGCGCGGGCCCGGGCGACGGGGCCAACCTGGGCGGGCTGGAGGGCGCCGACGCGCACTGTCAGATGCTCGCCTACAACGTGGGCCACGGGGACAAGACCTGGCGAGCCTACCTGAGCGCAACCGCGTCCGACGCGGGGCCGGCGGTAAACGCACGGGACCGGATCGGAGCGGGCCCCTGGTACAACGCGAATGGCGTGATGATCGCGCGAAACGCGGCAGAGTTGCACGGTGAGAACAACCTCACCAAGGAAACCCAGCTCACGGAGAAGGGCGGCATCGTGAATGGGCGGGGCGACAGCCCCAACATGCACGACATTCTCACGGGCACCCAACTCGACGGCACGGCCGCCAGCGGTGACGGGGACAGCACCTGCGCCAACTGGACCGGGAATGGAGAGGGGAGCGCCCTGGTGGGGCACCACGACCGGCAGGGCGGCGGCGCCAACCCCACGTCGTGGAACTCGGCGCACGGCTCTCGCGGCTGCAGTCAGGAGAACCTCCAGGGCACGGGTGGCAACGGGTTCTACTATTGTTTCGCGAGCGACCCCGTGGACGGGTGATCCCGTTCCGTCGATGCCTCGCTGGAATCCGGGCAGGACCGCCCGTCTAGTAACGGCCCCTCTCTGGCTTCCGGCCCTCGTCGCTCTCGGTTGCGAGCGGGGGCCGGAGCCCGTGGAGTCGCTGCCCTCGCTGTCGGAGGCCGCCAGTGATCCCGGTCGCTACGACGACGCCGAGGGCCGCACCCGTGTGGCGCTGATCAAGATGCCCTACCACGGTGGTCGCAACATCCCCGAGCTCTCCGACAATCCGGACTACCTGGAGGAGGGTGGGGTGCTCCAGGTGGTCGTCGACCGGGGCGCCTCGGTTCGTCCGATCCGGACGGTCGGGCTGACCACGGAGGAGCAGCGCCAGTACGGCGAGCGCGCCCGCATGGCCATGGCCAACGCGCACCTCGCGCGCATGGTGTCCGAGAACGAGCGCGACGGATACCTGACCGTCGGGCTCCTCGCCAACTGCACGTCAGTGATGGGCGTGCTCGCCGGCCTGCAAGGCTCGGGGCCGCCCGGAGACCGCAGGACCGTCGGGCTGGTGTTCATCGACGCTCACGGGGACTTCAACACCCCCGAGACCAGCCTGAGTGGGATGCTCGGGGGGATGCCGGTCGCGGTGTCGGCGGGTCTCGCGCTCCACAATCTCAGGCGGGGGTCGGGGCTCGATCCTCCGCTGCCCACACGGCATATCGTCCTGGCGGGCGCTCGGGATCTCGACCCGCTCGAGGCGGAGCTGCTGGCCAGTTCGGACGTGGTCCGCGTGAGTGTGGACGACATCCGCACCCGTTCTCCGCGGTTACACGCCGAGATGCGGCGGCTCTCGGAGGAAACCGACCTCATCTACGTCCACATCGACATGGACGTCCTGGACCCCCTCGAGGTGCCCGGGCACTCGCTCAACGTGCCCGACGGGCCCAGCAGCGCGGCGTTGGGCGCGGCCTTGGCCGACATGTTCGCGTACCCCAAGGTCGCCGCGCTCGGGGTGGCGTCCACTCCGGCCGACGAGCGCGACCCCGACGGGGTCTCCCGGCGAGCGGCCTACACGCTCATCCTCGGCGCGCTGGACGGCGTACGCAGTCGCGAGGCGAGCTGACACAGCCGCCGGGGCGGCTAGCCGCCGCCCCCCGCCTTCCAGCGGTCGTAGCGCATGCGAAGCGTGCGAACGGGATTCGCGTTCTCGTTCGGCTGTATGTCCTGATCCGTGACGCTCAGATAGAGTGAGTACTCTCCGTTGTTGAACGAGTCTCCCTCCGTGTCATCGGGATCCGCCGCGAGCATGTAGGCAACGTGCGAGGTCTTACCGTCGCAGGGTGCGCTGAGGACCGGCTCGGTCTCACAGGTGCAGCGCCGGTCCCCGCCAGCGGCGTCCGCAGCCTCCATGGCCGCCATCACGCGATCCGCCAGCGATCCGCTCTCGGCCTTGAACGCGGCGATAGCGTTCAGCACCACGTCGTCGGAAGCGAGGATGTTACCCTGGACGCTGAAGTAGATCTCCTGGTCCGGAATGCTGTCGTAGACGGCCAGGGAGGCGTCCCCGTTGCCGCTTCCGGAAAAACCGACGCAGCGGCCCCGTAGATCCACGATACCGAACTGACGCCGCTCGATGTCCGGATCCTGACGGAGCATCTCCAGGATCGCCGCCGGGTCCGTCCCGTTCTTGAGCTCGCGGTAGATGAGCCGCTGGTTCTCTCGAGATCGGTCCACACCGGCCTGGGCGGCCGCCACTCCGACCCCTGGAACCACGATCGCCTGGATGTCCATGAGCCCCGCTGCCGGAAACCCGCCGAACCGGTCCTGCGGGACACAGGTCGCAGACGCGATCACCACGCGCCCGGTCCTCCGGTCCACAGCGATCACGGACCACGTGGCCGACAGGGCGAGCGGCATGGCCACGACAGCAAACGCGGCGCTGAGCACGCCCGTTAGGCGGGGTCCGGGGATGGGGAAGCGCATCGATGCCTCGCTCGGTATGGTGGCCCGACCCGGTACGCGCCTGGTGCGGTTGCTCACGCGATCCGCGCGGGACGGAGGCGCCCGGTCGCCTGATGCTCGGTGGCACCCCCAGATTGCACAAGAGCGGGTGCCCTCACCCTCATTCAGGAGCCGCCACATGTCGGTCCGGGATCGCCGTCCACTGAAGCACGTACGCATTGCGCGCGGGCTTACCGCTCTGTTCTCCGTGGCCATGGCAGGCTGCCAGGCGTCGGGAAACGCCGAAGAAGCGCCAGCTCTCGAGTCCATACGAGCCGCGCAGCTCAGCGCCGATCTCCACTTCCTGGCCAGTGACGCCATGGAGGGCCGGCTGGTGGCCACTCGCAGCATCGACTTGGCGGCGGAGTGGGTGAAGGCCCGCTTTCAGCACCTCGGGCTGGAGCCGGGCGCTGGGGGCAGCTACTTCCAACCCTTCGACCTGATCTGGTTTTCGCTCGGTGACGGGAACGAGTTGACCGCTGCGGGCAGGCGCTCGCAGCCCGGGGATCGATACTACCCCCTCGACTTCAGCGGAACGGGTAGGGGCACGGGTGAGGTCGTGTATGTCGGATTCGGCATCGTGGAGCCACGCCTGGGATACGACGACTACCAGGGCACGGACGTGACTGGCAATGTCGTGTTGGCCCTCGAGGGCGAGCCGGGCTCCGACGACCCGGACAGCCCGTTCGACGGTGTGGTCACGGCGGAGGCGTCCCGGACCTGGAGGAAGGCGCTAGCCGCGCAGGAGAGAGGCGCCGCAGCGATACTGTTCGTCCGGGACATCCACAATCGTCCCGACATCGCGGACATGCGCGCAGCTCACGAAGCCAACTGGCCGCCTGCTCCTCGGCGGATCGAGCGATTCTCGATCGGGCCGTGGATGGACGCGATCGGGATCCCGGCCGCGCAGGTCTCCGCGGAACTGGCCTCGCTGTTGGCTGCCGGCAGCGGGCATTCGCTCGAGGATCTCGCGGCGGCCGCGGAGTCCGCGAGCGGGCACGGTGTCCTCGCTCTTTCCGGACCCGCGGTCACGCTCACCACCTCGGTACGTCGCCACCGCGCTCCCGCGCGCAACGTCCTTGCCAAGATCACGGGCTCGGACCCGGCGGTCGCGAACGAAGTGGTCATCGTGGGGGCCCACCACGATCACAACGGGAGGGACGACCAAGGCGTGTTCAACGGGGCCGACGACGACGGATCGGGGATCGTGGGGATGCTCGAGGTGGCCCAGGCGTACGCGGAGGCGGCCGCGCGCGATGAACGACCCCGGCGCTCGGTACTGTTCGCGGCCTGGGACGCGGAGGAGCGGGGACTGCTGGGGGCGTGGTATTACACGGAGGCCCCGGCCTTCCCGCTCCCGGCCACGGTGGCTGTCCTCAATCTGGACATGATCGGCCGCAACGAGGAGGTGCCGGCGGACGGCGGCGGACGTTTCCGCGGGCTGGAGGAGCAGACGGCGGAGTCCAACGCCAACGCGATGAACATCCTCGGACATACCTACACGCCGGATCTGGGAGCCGCCGTCGAGCGAGCCAACGGCGCGTTCGGCCTGGAGCTCAGATTCCGCTACGACAACAACCGCTCCAACCTTCTCCGTCGAAGCGACCACTGGCCGTTCCTACAGCGCGGGGTTCCGGCCGTTTGGTTCCACACCGGACTACATCCCGACTACCACACGCGGGACGACGATCCGGGCCGGATCGAGTACGAGAAGATGGAGCGGATTACCCGTCTGGTATATCAGACCAGTTGGGACCTCGCCAACGCCCCCGGACGCCCGGGGATGGCTCCTGGACGGTAGCATGAGAGCGGGCCTCGGGACGCACGCCCCGAGGCCCGCATTGACACTTCACTTCCCTCAGTAGGAACGTCGTGTGTCCCTACAAGCTCGTGCTTACTGTCCGCTCGGCATCGACGAGGGCGGCACGATCCCGTTGATCCGCATGTAGGTCACGAGGTTGCCGTAGTGCTCGTAGTTGTGCGCCGAGTTGAACGCGAGCACCGCCGCGGCGGCCATCTCCGACCCGAAGAAGCTTACCATCCCCGCGCCCTTTGCGTCGGTCATGGAGGCATAGGCTCGCTCACAAAACTCGAAGCCCATGTTGAGCGCTTCGATCAGGCCGGCCTTCGTGGTGCGCTGCTCGAAGTTCTCCGAGAGGGGGTTGGACATTCCCGAGGCGGCCGAGCAGAAGGCCCCCTGCGCGTTGGCGATGTGCCCAAAAAGCTGCCCCATCGTGCGGACCTGGTCCGTCGGCTGGAACGAGTACAGGGACTCGTCCAGCATCTCGGCCGATCTCATGATGTTGGTCTTGGTGATGTCGTGCAGGCCCTTGAGGGATGGGATCACGCTGTCGGCCTGCACGGCGTCCGTGGCCCGGGTCATTGCGGTGAACGGCACCGCGAGGAGCAGGGCCATGGCCCCTGCGATCAAGCTCTTCTTCATACAGGCTCCCTTGTCTGATGCGCGTGGGGACAACCCCCACGTTGCAGCGTAGGATGATACGACGGAAACGGTCGTTGCTGACCGGAGGCGACGGTGATTGGGGGGTCGCCCGACCGACGGATCGATCGACACGATGGAATGAATGTGGCACCACGACGCGGCTCGGGGAATCCCGACCACGGCTCCTCCGGAGTACGCAGCGGGTTCGGGCCCCCGCATTCGCCCTGTCGTGTGCAGCCGGCATCGCCGAGGTTGTTGAGTCCGTAGTTCCGACATCCGGACGGTGAGTTCATGAAGGGAGACTCGGCGGTGCAGGCGGCGCTCGAGCGCTGGATCTCGAAAGGTCTGGTCTCGGCCGAGCTCGCGCACAGCCTTCGAGAGGAAGTCGCGTCCAGCTCGGTAGGGCGGGCGAGGCGCCTGGCCCAGTACGTGGTGGCCATCACCGCCGGGCTGGTGCTCCTGACTGCGAGCGGCGTCTTCCTCGCGTGGAGCTGGTCGGACTTCGAGGTGGTCACCCGGACGTTCATTCTGGGCGGCGTGGGCGTGGCCCTCGTGTTGTTGGGCGCGGCGATGGAGCGTCGCCAGCGGCAACGCCCCGTAGCTTATGTGCTCCAGACGTCGGGTTTGCTGATGCTGCTCGTAGCGTACGTGCACTCGGACCAGACATGGTCCGCCGAGACGCCCGGGGGCGTCGCCGTGGGGATCCTCGCACTGGCAACCCCGATCCTCAGCATCGCGGCGTCCATCCGGCGCGACCCGGTCATGCCCGCCGTGAACGCCGCAATCGGCTACCCGTTTCTGGCGTTGTTCCTCGATCGGATCGGGGTCTCACAGGACGCGACAGTCTGGATTCTCGACGGTGTCCTGCTCGTGGCCCTTTCGATCCTGGGAGTCCGACTGCGGACCGCCAGACCCGAAGCGCGCTGGTTGGCGGGTGCACTTTACGCCTTCGTGGCCAGTTTGCTGGCGGGTTTGGTCTTGACCGGGTTGACGGCCGCGGGCCCACTCGACGCCGGAGGAGACACGATATACGCGCTGGATGTCTGGCTGGTCCTGGTCGTCGCGCTGGCACTGTGGGCCACGCACCGCGCACCGGAATGGCTCCGGCGCGACTGGTACACGGACGTCCTGGCGGCCTGCGTGCTCCTGGCCACAGTTTTTGCGTTCCTGACACTGGACGAGCTGGGCGTTCCGTCCGATCTGCTGAGCGTGGGCGGAAGCGCTGTAGGGGCCTTGGGTCTCTACTACGGCGTACGCCGAGGCGCTCGGTCCGTCCTCCTGACCGGATCTCTGGCGATCGTGGTCTCGGTCTGGATCTTCGGGATCGAGCAGGGCGGATCGCTCGGTGCGGTAGCGGCACTCGCGTTTACGGCAGCGCTGCTCTTCTGGGTATCTTCCCGGATCGGAGGGGACGACCACGCGGCCCCGGAGGCTTGAGCGGCGGGCGCCTCAGCTCCCCGACTCAGCTACCTCCTCCTCCTCGATCGTGGCCCGCAGCACCGAGTCCAGCTCGGGGAAGTCGCGATCCAGATACGCGTTCCCGTAGGTGCGGATGTGGGTCTGAAGGGGTCCATCGCCCCGCGGCGGCGCGTCGCCGTACCCCGAGTACATCGCTTCCAGCACGTCCATCCCCTCCACCACTTCCCCGAACGGCGCAAAGCCCTCCTGGTCCATCCCGGGATTGTCCCGGAAATTGACGAAGACGGTGGTCGTGCGGGTGTTTACGCCATGGTGGGCAAAGGCGACGCGACCGCGCACGTTGGGGACTCGGGCCTCGTCGTCGAGGATGGAGCGCCGCTCCCATGCCTCCGTGATCCGAGGGTGACCATGAAGGCCCCAACTGACGACGAACCCCTCGACGACCCTGAAGAACCGAACGTCGTCGTAGAAGCCCGACCGCACGAGGTTGTAGAAGCGGTCCGCCCCGTGCGGAGCCCACGACCGGTCCACGTCGACCACGAACACCCCTTCGGTAGTTTCGAAGCGGGCACGGAAGCGGTCGGGAGCCACCGCGGCGAAGCGGCCAGGCTCGAGCAGAGCCGTTCTGGCGTCTGCCGGCGGAGCGCCTCCGTCCTGTCCACAAGCCAGAGCCCCCCAAGCCATGAGAGGGCCGGTAATCCACCGGGTCGTCGACATGTGGACATTCTACCACCGGGCGCGAGAGCAGCGAAGCCCTCGGTGTCGCGAGGGGGACCGGCGTGCCTCGCCCTCCTGTGGTGCGGCACGGGGAGTCTGCCGTAGTTTGCCCCGTCGCGGGCACCCCTGACGGAGAGAATCGACATCATTCGGGCCAACTTCTCGGCCGGCACCGCCGCCCATGTCGAACGGATTCGAGCCGTCGCCTCGGGTTCCGCGGAGAGGCCATAGTCATCGCGCGCGGTGCTGGGTCCCGGGTCGGCCGGGGCTGGATGGGGTGGTTGGGAGTGTTCGTCCTCGCCAGCGGCGTCAGCGACGGGCCCGCTGCGGCTCAGCAGCCGCCCACGGCAGACGGTGCCCGAGCGCGCATCGACGTCCTGGCTGGCGCAACCACCTTGCACGGGTCGGCCGTGCTCTTCGTCGGAGGGGGAGCGCTGGTAGGGCTCGGAGATCGCCTCTGGTTGGGCGGAGTCGGCATGGTCAGCAGCTCCGTCCACTACACGGACTCGAAGGGAGCCGGTCCGAGCGTGGGGATCGGCTACGGGGGCCTGATCGTCGAGCTCGAGGCGCTCGACTGGAGCGCCGGTTCCCTCTCGGCCTCGGTTCTGGTCGGTGGGGGCAACGCCGACGTGAGCGATCCTCTCGTCGGGGCGGAGCTCGGCTCCGACAACTTCCTCGTGCTCCATCCGGTCTTCAGGTTCCGCCGGCCGCTGCGGGCACCGCTCGATATTGGGTTGGAGGCGGGCTATCGGTTCGCCATGGGCGTCGAGGATCTGCCTGGCCTGAACCGTAGGGACCTCTCCGGCCCCACCCTGAGCGTCTCCATGCACGCGATACGGCGATGAGCGCCGAGACGCCGCCGCCGACCGTCCAGACCGACGTCTTACGCCATCTTCCACCCGAGCCCCACGATTTTCCGATCGCGGTGGGCTGTGTCGACGCGGGCTCGAACGCGATTCGGTTCCTGTGCGTCGAATTCCAATCGCCCACCCGTTTCTCCACCACCCACTACGAGCGCGTGCCTATCCGTCTCGGACACCAGGTCTTCCTCAATGGAGAGCTCTCCGAAGACGCCATCGACGCCACCATCGACGCCTTCAAAGGGTTTCGACAGGTCCTGGACGACCTGGAGGTGCGCCATTTTCGGGCCGTGGCGACGAGCGCGGTGCGGGAGGCCCGCAATGCCTCGGTCCTGGTGGATCGCATAGCCCGGGAATGCGCCATCGAGATCGACGTCATCAGTGGGTCGGAGGAGGCCAGACTGGTGCATGTCGCCGTGGCCAGTCGGCAGGACCTGGCCGACGACCATTGGGTGCTCTGCGACGTGGGCGGTGGGAGCGTCGAAGTGTCCCTGGTGGACGATGTCGGCATGCTCTGGGCCGAATCGCATACGATGGGCTCCGTCCGACTCCTCGAAGTGCTCTCGGGTGCGGACGGAGATCCCGGGCGTTTCCAACGACTCCTCACGGAATACGTCAGTGTGCTGACACTGCCTACCCAGGCGACCTACCTGCGACCGGCCGGCTTCATCGCCACCGGCGGAAATATCGAGACGCTGGCAAAGCTGTCGGCCCCGGTAGCCCTGGAGGAGCCGGTCGCCAGACTGTCCGTCCAAGACCTCAGGGCCTCTATCGAGCTGCTGTCGCGTCTGTCCTATCGCGACAAGATGGAGCAACTCGATCTTCGCGAGGATCGAGCGGACGTCGTGGTCCCCGCGGCCATGGTCTATCTACGCGTGGCGGAGCTCTGCGGCGTCGACACCATTTTGGTCCCTCATGTCGGGATCAAGGAAGGCATCGTGCTCGACCTGATGGACGATCTGGTTGCACACCGCAGCCACGAGGAGCGTCAGGTCGCCCAGCTCACCAAGGCTGCCGTGGCACTCGGCCGTCGCTTTCTGTTCGACGAAGCTCACGGCCTCAAAGTCGCGGAGTTGGCTGACGCCCTCTTCGATCAGCTCGCCAGCCTGCACGGGCTCGACTTCGACGATCGCCTCCGGCTGCGCGCCGCAGCGATTCTGCACGACATCGGCTTATTCATCTCCTACAAAAAGCACCACAAGCACTCGCTCTATATCCTGAAAGAACTCGAGCTGCCGGGATTCGCGGAATCGGACATGATGGTGATTGCGAACGTTGCCCGCTATCACCGCAAGGCGGGACCTTCCGAGCACCATCTCGAATACTCCGGTCTGGCACCGATCGAACGCGTGCGGGTTTCGCAGCTCGCATCGCTCCTTCGCCTGGCCGACGGGCTCGATCGCCAACACATGGGAAAAGTGCGCAAGGTTGCGGCAACCGTGCGCGGCCTGGAGCTATGGATCGACATCGAAGGCGATGGCGACCTGCTCCTCGAGCGGTGGGCTGTAGCCCGCAAGAAGGACGTTTTCGAGCAGACGTTCGGCCTCAAAGTCTGCATTGGCGAGGGGTTCCCCAGCCCCTGACGGTATTTTCTTGCCTTCCCAATCGATTGGGCCGCCAATAGTCCAACTGACGTCGAAACATCCCACAGTGCGCTCCAGGTAGCCGATTGACACGGTATCGACCTCCGCGATATTCGAGTACAGCCCTAACCCGGCCCCCCCTTTTCAATTCAGAGAGGAACCAATGGCGGAAACAGACCCGAAGGTCATGTCGCTTGTCGAAGCGGCGCTGGCGAAGGACCCCAACGCTTCGGTCGAGACGTTGTACGACATGGCCAAGAAGAGCAGTCGGGCGATCGGAAAGATGAACCTGCGTCAGTTCCACGCGCGTTATCCACTCCAAGTCAAGCGAAGGAAGAACAAGGCCGCGAAGGCGGCAAGCACCTCAGGGGCGGCCAAGACGGGGGCTCGCACGACAGGCCGCCGCAAGACGGCAGCCAAGACGACGGCGCGGAAAGCCGCACGGAAGCCCGCAGCACGGAAGCCCGTCGCACGGAAGGCACGGGCCAAATCGGCCACTAAGGCAGCCGCCAAGCCCGCTCCCAAGGCAGCGGCAAAGTCGGCTGCGAAATCGGCCCCCAAGGCCGCGGCCAAGTCGGCTCCGCGCGCAAAGACGGCGCGTCGCGGCCGTCCCCGGCGTGCGGCCCTGCGGCAAAACGGCGTCGCCATGGGCGGCCGTGACGGCGTGCGCGCGGCATTCCTGAACTTCGCGGCCGAGCTCGCCGCGGCCGAGGGACGCAAGGACGCTATTCGGGTCGTTGCCGACGTCGATCGCTACGTCGACAAAGCGATAAAGGCGCTGAGCTGAAGCAACCGGATCAGTAAAGAGTCAGCCCCGCCGAGAGTCGTCTCGGCGGGGCTTCGTCGTTCCGGCCCTTGGTGGTCTAGGACCCGTTTCGACGAGAAGCCAGGACCGTGACTTCGCGGACGGCGACTGAAAGGGCCGAGAGGCTCTCCTCTCCGTCGGTCTGAATCTGCTCGACCAACCGCCCCAAGCGCCCGAGGGAATGCTCTTCTCTCGTCGTGAAATCGTGAGCAGCGCGCAGAAAATCGCCGTTCTCCGCGTCCGCCAGAATGCCGACAGTCAGGGCGTGATGGGCCCGTCCGAGATCTCCGCTGAGGGCTTGGGCCGCCCTCTGATCCCAGCGCCCTTCGCCGGCGACGCGGAATACCTCGGAGCGTATCCAGGGAACGTGCAGCACTTCCGAGACGCGATAATATGCACGAGCCGCGTCGAGTGGATCGGCTTCGGTTTCGCCCGCGATGACGAGTACGTCGAGGAGGTGATCGAGGAACCTCAGCGTGACCATGCTGAGCGCGAAATCCTCATCCGCTCCGTGCCGCACGATTTCCTCGACCCGTGTATCGAACAGCTCTCGGTCACGGCCGGATACGATATTCGGGAAGTCCTTCCTCAAGCGGAGCAGGGGGTCCTTGTAACGGCGCACGACCTCGGCGACCGACTCATCAGGATCGAGGTGGTCGAGCGCCCACCGGGTGGTGCGCTCCAGCACGCGCGATAGGCCGAGAAGCCACCGGTAGGCCACGCGCGTGGGGAGCTCCCGCCGGGAGTTGACCTCGCGCACCACTGCCTCGTGATCCGCCAGTCTCGCAGAGACCAGCCAGGCCCGCATCGCGTCGGACGGCCTATGACCGGTATCGGACGAAACGCGATAGACGAAGGTCGATCCCATCAGGTCGACGAGATCGTTCGTGAGCTGACTCGCAACGATTTCCCGCCGAAGACGATGCGTACGAACGCCGTCCCGGCCCGCCTCCTTGACGGCCTTGCTCGGGAAATAGTCCAGCACGTAGGGCTCGGTGGCTTCGTCGTCCGGCAGCGAGCTCGCGAGCGTCTCGCGGATTGCGAAGATCTTCGCGTAGGAAAGAAGTACCGCCAGCTCGGGTCGGGTCAGGGTCTTGCCCTTGTCGAGTCTGTCGGACAAAGCCTCCCAGGTCGGCAGGCCCTCAGCGGACCGGTCCAGCAACTTCTCGCGCTCGAGGCCGACCATCAGCTCGCGAAAATCGTCGACGCTCTCCTTGACGCGCAGCACATCCAGCGAGACCGCCCTGCTTTGCGAAAAGTTGTCCGCCAGTACGAACGTCGCAACCTCGTCGGTCAATTGCTCGAGGATCTCGTTGCGCTCCTCGGGCGACATCCGCCCGGACCGAACGATCGGATCGAGCAGGATCTTCAGATTGACCTCCCGGTCCGAGAGATCCACACCGCCCGAGTTGTCCAACGCGTCGGTGTTTATCCGGCCGCCCGCCAGCGCAAACTCGATGCGCGCCTCCTGGGTGAATCCGAGGTTGCCGCCCTCCCCGATCACTTCCGACCGCAGCTCGGGGGCGTCCACTCGCACCCGATCGTTGGTCGGATCGCCCACGGCCGCGTGCGTCTCGTGCGACGCCTTCACGTATGTTCCGATACCGCCGTTCCAAAGAAGCTCCGCCGGGGCTCGTAGCACGGCCCGGATGAGACTTTCTCCGTCCATCGGACCGGTGTCGTCGGCCAAACCCAACGCGGCGATCGCCTCCGGCGTGAGCTGCACGTCCTTCGATCCTCGTGGCACGATCATGCCCCCGACGCTAAGCGTGTCGCGGTCGTAATCGTCCCAACTGGACCGACCCAGGGCGAACATCCGCTCACGCTCCACGAAGGAGCGTTCGATATCGGGATCGGGATCGATGAAGACGTGGCGGTGGTCGAATGCCGCGATGAGCTTGGTTTGCTGCGACAGGAGCATCGCATTCCCAAAGACGTCGCCGCTCATGTCGCCGATGCCCACAACCGTAAACGGCTCGGTCTGAATGTCTTTGCCGGCCTCACGAAAGTGACGGCGTACGCATTCCCAGCCACCGCGGGCGGTGATCCCCACGATCTTGTGGTCGTATCCGTGGGAGCCGCCCGACGCGAAAGCGTCCCCGAGCCAGAACCCGTACTCGGCCGCGACGGAATTTGCCACGTCGGAGAACTTGGCGGTGCCCTTGTCGGCCGCGACCACCAGGTACGGATCGGGATCGTCGTAGCAGAACACACCTTCGGGCGACTCCGGCTCTCCCTCGACCAAATTGTCCGTGAGGTCGAGCAGACCTCGAACCAGAGTCTTGTACTGTTCCTTGGCCTCCTCGGCCTGGGCCTCCCGGTCCGGAAGCTCGCGCAGGGTCACGAAGCCGCCCTTCGAGCCGGCCGGGACGATCACCGCGTTCTTGACCATCTGGGTCTCGACCAGGTCGAGCACCTCCGTGCGGAAATCGTCCCAGCGATCGCTCCAGCGGATCCCTCCGCGCGCCACGCTGGCGCCGCGCAGGTGCACCCCCTCCATGCGGGACGACCGCACCCAGACTTCGACCATGAGCCGGTGCCGTGCCAGCTCCCGCATCTTGGAACAGTCGAATTTGAACGACAGGAACGGAACGCCGCCCGATCGCCCCGTGCCGACCCTGCCCCCGTGACGGTAATAGTTGGTCCGAACCGTGGCATCGATGAGCGTCGAGAGATGACGGAGCGCCCGGTCGTCCACGAGAGACTCGACCGCGCCCAGCGCGTCCACGAACTCGCGCCTGAGCGCGTGGACCGCGCGGAGCCGCTCCTCACGGTCCGGCGTACGGTCCGGATCGAAGGCCGCACGGAACCGCTCGAGCAGGAGGCGTCCGACCTCCGGGTACTTCCGTAGCGCCGCCGGAATCGCTTGGCGACTGGGCACCGCACCGAGCTGGAATGCGTAGGTGGCGTACGCGCGCAGGACGTCGACCTGTCGCCACGCGAGCTCGGCCTGGATGACCAGTGAATTCAGGGAGTCGTTGGTCGCGTCTCCGGCCCGGATCGCCAGGATGGCGTCGGAGAGCAGCGTACCGCATCGCTCGACGTTCACCAGCCCGCCGTCCGGGCTCTGCACCTGGAACACGTAGATCATGGCGTCACCGGAGTGCTCTCCGGCGAGCTCCGCAGCGTCCATCTCGATGACGCGTAGTCCGGCGTTCTCCAGAATCGGCATGAACTCCGACAACACCAGCTTCGGCCCCCGGAGGTAGAGGGACAGGTTGCTCACCGGTGCGCCACGGAAATCCTCGGGACTCTCGGGATTCCAGACGATGACCGACTCCGCGCGACCCTCCGCCGCCATCGCCTCGAGCTGGAGGATGTCGCGGACCGCGTCGTCGGGCCTGGTGGCCGCTTGATACTCCCGGGAAAGCGCCTTTCCGTACGCGCGCGCCAAGCGCTGCGCTTCCTGTGGCGGGCGAACCTTTTCCAGCCCTTCGCCGACCTGATCCGACCAACTCCGGACCAGGTCCCGGACGGTGCGGGCCAGATCCTCCGTGAGCCCGGTCTGCCGGATGCTCTCCGGGGACGCCGCGACGTTGAAGTGGAGTCGGGCCTGGTCGCCCGTCCCGAGCGCCAGATGGTAGTTCAGGATCTGGCCGTCCAGCCGCTGGACCAAGGCCTCCTCGATGCGGAGCCGCGCGTCGGCGGAGAAGCGCTCGCGGGGCAGGATGACCATCAGCGCGGCACCCCGGAGCAGGGGATCGTCTCTGAGCGTCACGCGCACCTCATGGGTGTGGTACGTGCTCAGAACGGTCCGAATCTCCTCCCCTACCACGTCCGCCGACGTGAGGAAGAGCTCCTCCTTCGGCATCGTGTTGAAGATCGTGATGATCTCCTTGTAGTCGTGGGATCCCTCGCGTACTCCTGCCTCTTCGAGAATCGCCTCGAGCTTGGTGCGGAGAATCGGGATGCGCTCGGCGTCCTCGCTGAACGCCTTGGAGGTGAACAAGCCGATGAAGCGCTGCTCCCCGGCGACGTTGCCGTCGCGATCGAGCTTCTTGACGCCGATGTAGTCCATGCGCGCCCGACGGTGCACCGTGGACTCGGCGTTGGTCTTGGAGATCAGCAGCAGCGGGCCGCCCTCTACTTGGCGGCGCACCGACTCCGGCAGGGACGCCACCGTAACCGGCTCCTTGAACGACGACTTGGAGTCGTCGCGCAGGACCCCGAGCCCCGAGCCCGATACGACCTCGATGACCGGATCGCCTTCGGAGCTCTCGCGCAGGTCGTATTCCCGGTACCCGAGGAACACGAACGCGCCGTCACGGAGCCACCGGAGGAACGATTGGATCTCCTTCAGCTCGTGCGCCCGCTCCGGAACGTCGCGAACATGTTCGTTCAGCGACTCGGCGGTGCGGTTGACCTGCTCCAGCATGGCCGGGAAGTCGTCCGTGGCCCGCACCACGTCCTCGAGCCGCCGTCGGACCTCGGCCTCGATGAAGTCGAGCGTCTCCTGATCGGCGACCCGCCCGATCTCGCAGTGTACGATCGACTCGCGATCGTCTCCCTCAGCGGAGGGGCGAATGTCGTAGATGCGCCCTTCCGGGGTCCGCGCGACGGCGAGCACGGGGTAGACGTAGTTCTCGATCGCCCAGGACTGCGAGTGCAGGAACTCGCGCAACGTGTCGACGATGAAGGGGCGCTCCGACACGTTGGTGCGGATGACCGTCACCGGAGCGTACCACCCTTCCTGATCTTCGTCCGGGTTGAGGACCTGGACGTCGACGCGCTCGGGTGAGCCCTCCTGTAGGAAGCGGAACGCTCCCGTGATCAGTCGCGCGCACGCCTCGTCGTCGCGGGCTCGCACGAAGTCCTCGGAGGCACGAGCCAGGAACAGCTCGGCGAAGCGCGCAGCCAATTGCACTTCCCCTGCATCCACCAGCTCCGCTACTCGATCACAGATGGTGCCGACTTCAGGGACCGCCGCGCGCGCCTTTTGAACGGCGGCCTGCGTGGTATCGCTCATTCGGGATGTCTGAGGATCGTCTGGATTGGAAGCCAGAGGGGCGGGCGGTCGGAACGTGTGCGCGGAAGATAATCGAGGCGGGGACGAGCCCGAAAGACATGGGTTCTGGACCGCATCGGTCCCTTCGGTTTACCTTCGGATCGCCGGCTCCGTCCGAGCAAGGTCGTTGGTCCCCCTCAGTTCCCGCTATGCGAATCGTCCATACAGCGGACGTCCATCTGGACACGCCGTTTCCCGGCCGAACGCCCGAACTGCGCGCTCGGTTGCAAGCCGCGAGCCGCGGAGCGTTTCAGAGGGTGGTGCAACTGGCGCTCGACGAGCATGCGGACGCCCTGGTGATCGCGGGAGATCTGTTCGACGGCGAGCGTCTGTCCTTTCCGACCGAGCGGTTCCTCATCGCCGAAATGGGGCGCTTGGAGGAAGCCGGAGTGGCGGTCGTCTATGGGACCGGCAACCACGACGCAGCGTCCATCCAGAGGCGAGCCGGCTCGATCGGATGGCCGTCCAACGTGGCAGTGGTGTCCGGCCCCACACCCCAACGATTCCCGATCTTCGGACCCGAGGGAGGGGTGGTGGGATACGTGACGGCTGCGGGCCACGCCGGGCCGCGCGAGACGAGCGACCTGTCGCTGGGCATGACGCGCGCATCCGGTTCAGAGCCGGAGGTGGCGCTTCTCCACTCTCAGGTTTCCCGTGCCAGCGGATCGGACCGCCACCGGCCCTACGCCCCGTCGGAGTTGGCTCACCTCATGGGTGCCGGGTACGACTACTGGGCCCTGGGGCACGTGCACCAGCGGCAGATGTTGTGGACGGATCCGCTCATCTGCTACTCGGGAAACCCGCAAGGTCGCAACTTCAACGAGACGGGCGCCCGGGGCTGCCTGCTGGTCGATCTGCGCGATCGCGCGGCACCGCTCTGGACGTTCCACCAGACCGCCCTGATCCGATGGGAGATCCTGGTCGTGGAGGACCTGGACGAACTCCCGTCGATTGACGCACTGGTTCGGCACGTTACCAGATCCTGGGAAACGCTGCGCCGTGCGGATCCGGGTGAGGCGTCCACGGACTGGGTGGTGCGCGTCGAGCTCCGGGGCCCCACGCCCCTCGCCGGTGAACTCCGCAACCCGGAAGAACGGGAATTCCTGGCGGAGGAGCTCGCAGCCACCCTGGCTGCGCTCTGGGTCGACGTCTGGATCTCGGAGACCCACGCTCCGGTCGACGTGGCGGCCAACGCCGGGCGGGACGACACGCTCGGGGAGGCATTGCGGCTGCTCGAAGGGCTTCGGTCGGGCCGGGAGTCCGTGGAGGCGCTGCTGCCGGACGAGCTCGCCGGCCTGGATCAGGCGTCAGGCGTCGCGACCGAAGCGTACGTGCGGGAGCTACTGGCCGGCGCGCCGGCCGAGCTGCTCACCCGCCTCTTGCGAGAGCCTTCTTCGGGAGGCGCGTCGTGAAGTTCGATCGAATCCACGTCTCCCATTTCGGCGGGCTGCACGATGTCGACACCGGAGAGGAATCGCTGGGGTCGCTCGTGGTCGTGTACGGTCCCAACGAATCCGGGAAGTCGACCTTCTTCCATTTCCTGACGTCGATGCTTTACGGCTTCCGGCCCGCAAGCCCGACACAGCATCCCTATGCGCCCTGGTCCGGGGACGAGATCGAGGGAGAGGCCAGCGGCCACCTGGACGACGGGGGTCCGTGGACCGTCGTCCGGAGGATGCGGTCCGCTCCCTGGGGCCGACTATCGGCCGGCGGTCGCGAGATCGAGCTCCGCAACCGCATGCTCCCGTTCGTCGAGCACGTGCCTCGGGCCGTGTTCCAGAAGGTTTTCGCGCTGACCCTGCCCGAGCTCGCGCACCTGGACGGTGAGACGTGGGCCACCCTTCAGGAGCGGCTGCTGGCCCGGATCACCGAAGACGACCTCCGGTCCCCGAGAGAGGTAGTGGCTGAGCTGCGCACCGAAGCCAATGCGCTTTGGCGGCCGGACCGGCGCGGTCAGCCGCGGTCGCGCGCGCTGAGCACGGAGATCCGGGACCTCCAGCGGGAGCGGCGAGAGGCGGTCGAACGCGACCGTGAGCTGCGGCGTCTCAGCGAGGCGCTCGTTTCGAAGCGCGCCGAGCTCGACGAGCTCCGGATTCGGCGGAGCGAGCTTCACGCGACCCTGGCCCGGGCGGAGCGGTTGCTGCCGGCTCGGCGGCTCCTGGCCCGCCTGACGCGATTCGAGGACACGTCGTACGCGGAAGCGCTCGATGGACTGCCGCCCGATCCGCCCGGGACGCTGACGCGCCTCCGCGAAGAAGTCGAGGTGATCGGTCGCCGCGTCACGGACCTGGAGCGCGAGGTCGACGCGGCGCGAGCTGGCCCCCACGACCCGTTGCCCGGCGACCGGGAGCTGCTCCAGCGCCGTCCGACCATCGAGTCGCGCGCACACGAGTACGAGCGGCTGCAGGAACTCCGGGCCAGGCGAGACGCAGCCGGTGAGGAGATCGACGTGTTGGCCCGTCAGGTGGACCGGCTGGGCCTCGACCTCTTCGAGGTGGCGTGGCGGCGCCTCGATCGCGAGGGCATCCTGGCCCTCCCGCTCACCGAGCTGGCGCAAGCAGCCCGCCGCTTGGACGCTGCCCGCGAGGATCTGAGGGAGAGCGAGCGCCGGCCCGAGTCGACGTCCCCGGCGGGATCCGGGGCAGAGCGGATGGGACCCGTGGCCCTGATCGGCGGAATCGGTCTGGTGGCGGTGGGCGCCCTGAGCGATTCCACGGTCGCCACCGTACTCGGCGTGGTCCTCGTCGCGATCGGCACGGGAGCAATGGTGCTCCAGTTGCGGCGCACGCGCCGGCGGTCGCCATCCGACCCGGGCGCTCAGAGGCGAGCCCGGCTGCGAGCCGAGGAGGCCGCAGCGCGCGCGGCCGCGGATCGGCTCCTCGGCGATCTGCCGCTCCGAGACGAGGTCCGGGCGACCCTCCGCCCCGACACGGTCGCCCGGATCGAGGTGTTCGTCTCCGTCCTTCGCGAGATGTCGGACCGCGCTTCCGTCGCCGAAGCCCGCGGGGAGAAGGTCCAGCAGATGGAGGCTGAGGTACGGAAGATCCTCCAGTCCGCTGGAATCGCGTCGCCGGTGGCTGAGGTCGCACCGGAGCGGGCACTTCAGCGCGCGCTGTCCGAGGCCGTGGAGCGTGACAGGGAGGCTCGCGAAGCCCGGTCGAACGTGGACCGTCTCGAGTCGGAGCTGACGCGACACCGCGTCGCCCTCGAGGAAGCTCGCGACCGGCTGCAAAGCATCGAGGAGCGCTTGACACCCCTGGGGGACGGCGACGCCGCCCGGGGAGCGCTCGTCGCCGTCGAGCGGATGATGGCCGGGGCCCGGTCGCAGGAAGCTCACGAGGAGCTCCAGGAGCGGTTTGACGGGCGTGTCGAGGCGGAGCGCGAGTTGGCGCGGTTCGAGTCGGAGCACGGATGTGCACCCGACGAGGAATGCGTGACCCGTCTGCGGGACGAGCTGACCTCGTTTCAGGAGGGAGAGGTGGAGCTCAGTGAGCGCGTAAGTGGCCTCGAGCGGGATGTTCTCCACCTCGAGAAGGAACGCACCGTTGCCGTCCTGGACGGTGAGATCGAGGCGCTCAAGGAGGAGCGGCGCGGTGTGGCGCAGGAGCGAGATCGGTTGGCACTGCTCAGTCGGGTCGTCGAGGAGGCCCATCGCCGTTTTCGGGACCGCCACCAACCGGACGTGGTCCGTCGCAGCAGCGGGTATCTGTCCCGCATCACGGACTCCCGGTACCGGCGCGTCGTGGCCGGAGAGGAGCAGGACGCGGCCTACCTCCTTCTGCAAACCGAGGGGGGTCGTTCTGTCGACGTGAACGGCCCGCTCTCCACGGGAACCAAGGAGCAGGTGCTGCTCTCGCTCCGTCTCGCCGTGGCCGACCACCTGGATGCGGCAGCGGAGCGCATGCCCCTGTTCATCGACGAGGGGTTCGTCAACTGGGACGACGGACGACAGAACCGAGGGTTGGAGCTGGTCGGCGACCTCAGCCGTGACCGTCAGGTGTTCGTGTTCACCTGCCACGAACGGCTGGCGGCCACGCTCGACCGCGCCGGCGGACGGGTGATCGTCCTGGACCGCGTCGCGGGTTAGCGCTCCACCCGCATGAGCCGCTCCCGCAGCAGGGTGTAGAGCATTTTCAGTCCGGCGCGGAAGGATCCCCAGACCGAGCCGGACACCTTCGAGCGACCGGCCGCGCGGCGTCGGTACGGGAGCGGCACCTCCCTGATGCGAAGTCCCCGCCGCGCCGCCCGGATCTGCATCTGCAGGGTCCACCCCCAGTTGCGATCGTCCATCGCCAGACCATCGAGCGCATCGAAGCGGATCGCCCGGAAGGGTCCGAGGTCGTCGAACGCGGCTCCGAACAGCCAGCGCACCCCCACCAACACGACGCGATTGCCGAGCCGTGCGTGCAGAGGCACAGACGGCCCCCCGGCGGAGGTCCGTGCGCCCAGGACCAGATCCGCCTGGTCATCGAGAACAGGGGCCACCAGTGCCGGCAGGTGTGCCGGGTCGTCACTGTGATCGGCGTCGAGGAACACCAAGACCTCGGGCGGCTGCGGGAGGAGCCGCAGAAAGCCCATGCCCGCCAGGCAGGCCGCGCCGTAGCCCCGCTCGGGTTCGTGCACCACGAGGGCACCGGCGGCGCGCGCGACCCGCGCCGTGTCGTCCGCCGAGCCGTTGTCCACAACCACCACGGCTCCCAACCCTGGAGGGAGAGCCGCGATCACCCCCGGAAGCGACTCCTCCTCGTCGAGTGCGGGAATGAGCACGGCCACGCGCCGGTAGTCCACTCGGGCCTCAGACCTCAAGATATCGGCTCGCACCGGGCGCCAGCCCGATCGGAGGGAGCCCGGAACGCGCGGGCGCCCTCCTGCCCGGCAGCCGGCGATTGCCAACTCCATGGAGGAGCCCAGGATTGATCAACCTGATCCTCTCGAATCGACAGCGGGTCGTGCTCCTGCTGGCGCTGGCTCTGATCGAGGTGGCAGCGCTCGGAGCGATGGCTTGGGGGAATCCCACCTTCCCAGCGCCCGGGATCTCGCTGTTCGTGCTCGCGTTCGTGTCGTACGCGGGAGCGGCCTGGGCGCTGGCCCGCCACCGCGAGTCGTCGCCGGGGACCGCAACATGGCTGGTGATCTGGGGGACGGCCATGGTGGGGAGACTCCTGTTGCTCCCGGTCGAGCCGCGGCTGTCCGACGACATCTATCGGTACCTCTGGGACGGCCACGTGCAGCTGAGCGGCGTCAACCCGTTCCGGTTCGCGCCAGCGGATCCGGCACTGATCGACATCCGCACTCCGTGGCATGGCCTGATCAACAACCCCTCGGTCTCGACCATCTACCCGCCGCTCGCTCAAGTCGTATTCCTGCTGATCGCCGTTCTGGGCAGTGGGCTGGCGACCGCCAAGGCCGTCTGGGTGGCGCTCGACCTTTTCGCCGGCGCCGTCCTCGTGGCGGTGGCCAGGGCGACCGACCGGCCCGCCGCACTCGTGGCGCTCCTCTATCTGTGGTCGCCACTCCTGATCGTCGAGACGGCATGGAGCGGGCACTTGGAGTCGCTGGGGCTCGCGGCTCTCATGGTCTTCGTCCTGGCGCTCGAGCGCAGGCACGCGCTCGCGGGTGGAACGGCGCTGGCGGCAGCGGCCCTGACGAAGTTCGCGCCGCTTGCGGTGCTTCCGGCGGTCGCCAAGCGGTTGGGCATCCGAGGAGTCGCGATGACGGCCGGGGCAATACTCGTGCTCCTTCTGCCCTACCTGGGCGCCGGGTCCCAGCTCTGGGCCGGCCTGGAGACCTACGCGCGGCACTGGCGGTTCAACGAAGGTGCGTTCGCGCTCATCGAGTGGGCCTTCCCGGGACCCCTTCGGCCGCGGCTGGTCGCCGCGTCTTTGGTCCTCGGTGTGGTCGGGTTTGTCACCATGGGCCGCTTCACCGTCGATCGGGCGCTGCTCTGGATCCTGGGGACGGGTATAGCCCTCTCGCCTACGGTCCACCCCTGGTACGTGCTCTGGGTCCTCCCCTTCGCGGCTCTCTCCCGAAACGCTGCGTGGCTCTACCTGAGCGGGGCCGTGTTCCTAGGCTACTGGGGCCTCGACACCTTCCAGGGAACCGGAGAGTGGCCGGAGCCGACTCCGGTGAGGCTCGCCGTATGGATTCCGTTCTACGCGCTCCTTCTCCATCAGGTCGTCCGCTCGCACCGGTCCGAGCCAGCCGCTCATGGCGAGCCATAGGTACCCCGCGGCAAAGAGAAGCAGGAACGGGAGCGACCCCCAGTAGCCCTCCACGACCGCCCAGAGGAGCGATGTGCAGGACCACGCTGCCATGAACAGCTTGAGCGCTTGGTCCAAGGGAGGCGCCGACGCCACGTACCGGGCGCGCGATCCGTCCCCGAGCTTGGGGGTGCGACGGAAGGGCTCCTCGATTCCCGTGAGCCCCTTGATGACCGCGATCGTCACGCTGGCGGACAGACCGATGCCGGTCGCAAGGGTCCTGAGCACGGATCCGATCGAATAGCCCCAGGGCCGGCCGCGCCGCCGGGCTGCGCTCAGATAGAAGATGAGGAACGGCACGGTCGCCAGCCCGAACACGACCGCATCGACCCAGATCCACCGTTCGAGGTCGAGAGCCCGTCGGGCCGCCGCTGCCGGGAACAGGAGAAGGGCCAGCAGGAGCGTGAGGGGGTGGGCCACGTGCCCCAGGAGATGAATGGTGGCCTCGAGCTTGAGCGCCCAGGGCCAGTCGCCCCTGAGCAGGGCCGGCAGGTGTTTGCGGCCGGTCTGGACGCCGCCCTGGGCCCAGCGCCGCTGTTGGATCTCGAGCGCACGCGCGGACGCGGGAAGCTCGGCGGCGACGCCTACATCACCGAGGAACTCGAAGCGCCAGCCGGCCATCTGGGCCCGGTAGCTCAGATCGAGATCCTCGGTCAAGGTGTCCGCCGCCCAGCCCCCCGCTTCCTCCAGACAGGTCCGCCGCCACATTCCGGCGGTCCCATTGAAGTTGAAGAACCGGTGGCTGGCATAGCGTCCGCCCTGCTCGTAGAAGAAATGGCCGTCCAGGAGAAGCGCCTGCGCCCGGGTCAGCCCGTTCTCAGGCTCGTTCAGATGATCCCAACGGGCCTGCACCATCCCGACCTCGGGGTCGCCGAAGACCGGCAGCAGGCGCCGAACGAGCGACGCCTCGGGCACGAAGTCCGCGTCGAGCACGAGGAGGAACTCGCCCTCGGCTGCCGCGACTCCGTTTGCCAGCGCACCCGCCTTGAATCCGCGTCGATCCGGCCGCCGGACGTGCTCCACCCGGACACCGCGTGCCTGCCAATAGGCCGTCCGCTCCGCCGCGATTCGCTCCGTGTCGTCGTTGGAATCGTCCAGGACCTGCACCTCGAGCAGCTCCCGTGGGTAGTCGAGCCGGCACGCGGCATCGATCAGCCGCGCCACGACCCCCCGCTCGTTGTATACGGGGAGCTGAACCGTCACCACGGGGAGCGGCCCCTCCCACCGCTCCGAGCGCGGTCGCCGCTCACGCCGGCTGAGCCAGAGGAGGAGCGTGCGATGCGTGGCGAACGGGACGAGGAGGGCGAGCACGGCGCCGAGCGCGACGAGCGTGGGAACCGCCCATGTGGCCGCCATGGTCGTCACTCCGGGCACGATGGATGTCGGCGTACTCTGCCCAACCCGGGGGTCCCCGCCGGTGTTCCCGCTCGCTGGTCCACTCGAAGCGGCATCAGCGTCCTACACCTCGGAGCTTCCGACCTCGCGGATGTCGGCCGTCCACGTGACCTCCACCGCGCCGCGGAGCGACACCGCGGTCGGACACTTGCTCACGTGGCGCTCCAGCGCGCGGTCCACCACCTCGCGCGACCCCGCTGGGATCACCAGGGTGTAGTGAATGCGGATGCCGGTGAGCGTGGGTATGCGGTCGCGCAGTTCGTTCAAGCCTTCGACCTCGGCCCGGATCGCGTCCGGTTCCAGCTCGATCCCGCGCACCTCCAGTGCGCCGTTCAGCGTTCCGAGCAGTCACCCGCCCGCCGCCGCGACGACGTAGTCCACCGGCAGCGGAAGGTCCTCGGCGCTCTCGAGCCGGTAGAAGTCCTTGATCGGTCCGTGGACGCCGAAGTCGATCTCCCCGCCGGCCTCCAGGACGGCCCGGCGGTGCAGGCCCGACACCTTGGCGACCTGCGCTTTGGCCGTATACAGGGGATCCGCGGTTGAATCCGTCACGACGTCTCCTCTTCCGTGGCCGGGGCCTCCCAACCCTCGCACTCGAGCACCGGCAAGGGCGGGTACTTGGGGAACCGCCGGTCCGTCCTGGACCGACGACAGTTGTAGAACTTCGACCCTTTGCGGTTCACGATCACGTGCGCGTGCCGGCAGCGCGCACACAGGCCGACGTCCCGTGGGAGCCGGAGCGGGTCCGCCCCGCTCACTCGATGAACATAGCCAAGCGATCCCGGGAGAGCATGCTCACGGGGCTCGGCGGTCCGCGCGGACGACGAGGTAACCCACCTGCCGTCCGTCGGCACCGGCCCGGTGGGAGTAGAACCACTGCGGACCGCAGCGCGTGCAGTGCGCCGACCGTGTCATCCGCTCGGCGAGCACGCCTGCGTTGCCAGCCCGCTCGCCGACGACGCGCGCCAGATCCACTGGTTGGGGTCCGCCGGGGTCGGACAGCCCCAACGCCTCATGGACCTCCGCTCCGACCTCGTAGCACTGCCCGCAGATCGACGGACCCGCATGGACGTACAGGTCGTCGGGTCTGGAGCCGGCCTCCATGAGAGACTCGACCCCCCGCTCCACGATGCCGGCCACCAGGCCTCGCCAGCCCGCGTGCAGGAGTCCAATCGAGCGGGTGGTCGGATCGACGATGGAGATCGGCACGCAGTCCGCCACGGCGACCGTCAGGAGAATGCCGGGGACGGCGGTGACGTGGCCGTCCGCCTCCCCGGCCAGTCGGATCCCGGACGCGCCGGCCGTCCCATGGCGCAGCACGCGCCCTCCGTGCACCTGGCGGGAGTGAACCACCTCTTCGGCCGCCGTCACCTCGCGGAGACGCTCCCAGCGCATCAGCACACGGTTCGACGGAAGCTCACCGAACAGGCGAAGGTCGCAATCGTCTCCGGCGGCCGTGGTGCCCTGAGCCAGCCAGGGGTGGACCTCCCGCCACTCCGGATGGACGTATCGGGCCGGCCAGCCGGCTTCGAGTACCTCTTCGATGGTCCGCACTATAGGTTTATCCCATGACGCTTTTCGACGGTCCCAACGCAGCCTACGCGCAAGAACTCTACGAGCAATATGCCCGAAATCCGGACTCGGTGCCGGCCGCCTGGAGGAGGATCTTCGAGGAGGCCGGCGCCGCGCTGAGCTCTGGCCTCTTCACGCCGGAAGCCCTGTCCGGAAACGGCGAGCGCTTTCTCGGGGCGGCCGCCGTCCCGCGTGCGGCGTCTTCCCCCACGGCCGGTCCGACGATCGCGGATGGGGGCCCGCCGCCCCGGACACCGGTTCACGTGCCGGGGGCGACGGAGGCGGCCAGGGTCGGCCGCGGCGAGGACATGCACCTCCTGTCACTGGTGGCCCGCGCGACGGCGTTCGCTCAGGCATACCGGGATCACGGCCACCAGTTGGCCAGAACCGACCCGCTGGGCTCGGAGCCGCCGGGCCATCCCCAGCTCGATCCGGCCTTCTTTGGCACCACGATGGAGGAGTTGGGTCAGATCCCGGCCAGCGTGGTTTTCGACGGTGCCGCGCGCTCGGAGTCGCTGGCGGACGCGCTCAAGCGCCTGGAGGACGTGTACGGGCACACGATGGGCTTCCAGTTCGAGCACCTCGAGGATCCCGGCAAGGTGCTCTGGCTCTGGGAGGAAGTGGAGTCCGGCCGTCACCGCCAGCCACTCGAGCACGGCGAGAAGATCCAGGTCCTGGAGCGTCTGTCCGAGGTCGAGGGCTTCGAGCAGTTCCTGCATCGGTCATATCTCGGTCAAAAGCGGTTCTCGATCGAGGGGACCGACATGCTGGTGCCAATGGTCGACCTGGCCATCGAGCTGGCATCGGGCGCGGGCGCCCGCGAAGTCATGATCGGGATGGCCCACCGCGGTCGCCTGAACGTGCTGACGCACGTGCTGGGCGTTCCCTACGAGGACATCCTGGGAGCATTCGAAGGCGGTGAGGGTGGCGCCCTCGACTTGCCCAGCCCTCTCACAGGTGACGTGAAGTACCACATGGGCGCGGTGCACGAGCACGCATTCCCGGGAGGCCGCTCGGTCCGGATTCGGCTCGCGTCCAACCCGAGCCACCTCGAGTTCGTGAACCCGGTCATCAATGGAATGGCGCGCGCGGAGCAGTTCTCCGGGCCCGGCGTCGACGACTCACGCGACCACGATTCAGTGGTGCCGGTGATGGTCCACGGCGACGCGTCCTTCGCGGCGGAGGGCGTCGTCGCCGAGACGCTCAACCTGGCTCGACTCCGCGGATACTCGACCGGCGGGACCGTCCACATCATCGTGAACAACCAGATCGGGTTCACCACGATTCCCCGAGACAGCCGCTCCACCCACTACTCGAGCGACGTCGCCCGAGGGTATGACATCCCGGTCATCCACGTGAACGCTGACGACCCCGAGGCCTGCCTCTCCGCCGTGCGGGTCGCCATGGCGTATCGATCCCGCTTTCACGACGACGTTCTGATCGACCTGATCGGATACCGTCGGCACGGCCACAACGAGGGGGACGAGCCGGCGTATACGCAGCCACGCGCGTATGCCACCATCCGGGACCACCCCACCGTGCGCGACATCTGGGCAGGCCGGCTGATCGAGGAGCAGACCATCGCGGAAGGGGACGGCACAGCCATCCAGGAGCGAGTCACCGGAGTGCTACGGGCCGCACAGGACCGCGCACGACAGGGGAAGGTCGGGACCCTCGAGACCGAGGGATCCATCACGACCGGGATCGACGAGGTGGTCGATACCGCGGTGCCGTTCGAGACCCTGGAGCGGATCAACCGACTGGCCTACTCGTGGCCGGAGCCCTTTCAGGTGCACCCGAAGCTCAGACGCCAACTCGACCGCCGGCGCGAGGGCTTCGGTCCGGACTCCGAGCTCGACTGGGCCTACGCCGAGACACTCGCGTTCGGCACCATCCTCGATGAAGGCGTTCCCATCCGGATGACCGGACAGGACTCGCAGCGCGGGACCTTCAGTCAACGGCACCTGGTCCTTCACGATCACGAGTCCGGCGAGGAGTTCGTGCCGCTCGGTGGCGTGGGCGGTGCGCGCTTCGAGATCTACAACTCTCCGCTGACCGAGACGGCGGTTCTGGGCTTCGAGTACGGGTATTCCGTAGCAGTCGACGACCTGGTGCTCTGGGAGGCCCAGTTCGGAGACTTCGTCAATGTCGCCCAGGTGATGATCGACCAGTTCGTATCTTCGGGCCGGTCGAAGTGGAGCCAGGAGTCGCGGCTCGTCATGCTATTGCCGCACGGACACGAGGGGCAGGGTCCGGAGCATTCCAGCGCTCGTTTGGAACGCTTCCTCCAGCTGGCGGCCGAGGACAACATGGTCGTTACGTTTCCGACGACCCCCGCCCAGTACTTCCACCTACTGCGCAGGCAGGCGCGCAGGGTGGTCGAGCGACCCCTCATCGTTCTCACGCCCAAGAGCCTGCTCCGCCTGCCCGCCGCCTCGTCGCAGGTCAGAGAGCTCGCGGAAGGAGAATTCCAACCGGTCATCGATGATCGGGCGGTTGAAGACCCGTCGACGGTGCGCCGCATCGTCCTCTGCTCCGGGAAGTTCTTCTACGATCTCTCCCAAAGTGAGTTGCGCACGGCCACCGATGCGGTCGCCGTTTGCCGTGTCGAGGAGCTCTATCCGTTCCCGGGACGGCAGTTGGAGGCGCTGGTTGGGCGCTACCCCAACGTGGAAGAGGTGATCTGGGCTCAGGAAGAGCCCCGCAACATGGGCGCCCTCTCCTATATCGGGCCCCGGCTGCGGATGGCCGTGCCGCGGAGTGTCCCACTCAGGCACGTCTCGCGACCGGAGCGCTCCAGCCCCGCCGAGGGGCGGGCGGACGCGCACGCCGCCGAGCAGGAGCGACTGATTCTGGACGCGTTACAGGCGGGCGGCTAGCAGGCCGCCGGCACGGCAGGATCTCACGGGGTGTGAGGGCGTCCGGCGACGACCGCCTCAGAGAGGCTCGCCGTGCGCCTCCCGGTGGAGTCGCCGCGCCTGACCGACCCAATCGTCGCGCCGGATCCGATCATGGAAGCCATCCAACCGATCCGACATCCGGTCGATCTCGGACTCATTCCACTGGGCGATCTGTCGGTACGTCAGGACACCCATCCGATTGAGCGTGCGCTCCAGGACGGGCCCCACTCCGGCGATGCGCTTGAGGTCGTCTCTGCCCCCGCGTAGGTCCTGGCCGCCGATCGTGAGATCACGCTTCTCGATGGCTGGGGGGGTGGCGTCTCGCGCGAGAGCGATCGGTTCCGTAGGGATCTTCAGGTCGGGTTGCCCGTTCGTGGACTTGCGGCGGCGAAGCTCTTCGACCTCCGCCTCGAGCCTGGTCACCACCGGCTCCAACTCCCCGATCCGTGTCCGCAGGCGGGTGGCCTCCTCGGCGCGGCGCTCCAGCGCGATCCGATGCTCCGCGCGCAACCGCTCGATCATTGCCTCCCGCTGGTCCAGCTCGTCCTGGAGCGAGCTCAGGTCGCGGATGCGTGCGTCTCGAGCCTCGATGGACGCCTCGAGCTGCTTCACCTGGTCCTCGAGCGGCTGGAGCAGGTGTGCTCTCAGCCGATAGCTCTCCGCCTCGTGCTCCAGCTCCGAGACCAACTCGCTCAGGCGCTTGACCTCGAGGTCGAGTTGATCCGCGTCCTCGAGCGCCACGGCGAGCCGCTCGTCCATGCGCCGCAGCTTCTCGTGGACGATGTCCCGCTCCTCCAGCATCTCGGCCACGTCGGCCTTCCACTTGGCCAGCTCGTCGGCCATTGCCAAGCGGCGTCCGCGCTCGGATTCGCAGTCGGTGGTCAGGGCGCTGATCTGCGCGGACTTCTGATCCAGTTGGGAGCTGAAGCTCTGCTCCGCAACGCGCAGCTTGCTGTTCCAGGAGTCGTCGGACGTCCGCAGGCGCGTCTGCCATGTCTGTGCGAGCCGGTCGATGAGCGAGCGGGTCCGGAACCGCCCGAGCACCCAGGCCATGCCAGCGCCAATGAGGGCGGCCCCAACCAGAAACAGCCAAATCTCCGTTACGAGCGCCTGCATATCCTCTAGTCTCCCTCTTCAACCAGGAACAGGATGAGCGAGCTCACTTCCTGGTCCTCCGAAACACCCGCGCCCGACGGGGATCCGAGCCCGTACGCGGTGAGGCGGCTCGCTAGGGCGCCCCGTTCCAGCAGGTAATCCCGAACCGTCACCGCCCGCATCCTACTGACCGGAATTTCTTCGTAGGGCTGGGTTGAAGAAAGGTATCCTTCGATGCGCACGCTCACATCCGGATACGCCTGGAGAAGCTCTGCGATCTCGTTCAGGAGGGCGCCGCTCGCCTCCGTGAGGCGGTCCGTCCCCTCTTCGAAGTCGATGGACCCTTGCGCGAGAATCCGGGCGATCGCCGACCGGACCTCGGCGTGACCGCCAGGGACGGTAATGCGGTTCGTAACGCGTAGCCCAGGTGCGAGCGCCGACAGCCGCTCCCCGACCTCGGTCCGCACGTTTTCGTCGACGGCGGTACCGGTGACGGTCATCGAGAGGCCCTCGATGGTGAGGCTCCCATCCCTGACGTCACTCCAGACGACGCGGAGCAGCCGGGGCAGCTCGCGGACCCACAGGGCTCTCTCGACTCCCGGATCGAGCGCCACTTCATTGATGACCGTGGCGTTGCCCAGAGCCCTTCGGAGCCCGCCGGAGAGCCTGTCCCTCGCGTCCTCGTTGCCGGCGCCCCGAAGGCTCCCTTCGAGGCGTATCGTGGATCCCGCCCACTCGGCGGCAACGCGGGCCGGCACCCCGCCGTCCTCGACGCGCCGGTGCACCTCGCGCAGCTCTGGAAGCGCCTCCAGGGCACGGAGCACCTTTGCGTGCACTTCCGGCTCGTCCGTTCCGACGTCTACCCACACGTCACGCCCGTCGATCGAGACCAACGCTTCCGGGAGGCCCGCTTCCCTGAGCTCCTCGCCCACCCGTGACGCTACCCGCCCCTCTACCGCGGGCGCGGCCACGCGCTGCGCCGCCAGGCCGAGGAGGACGAGCAGGCCGGTGCCGATCAGCAGGACCAAAGCGGCTCTCATGGGTCGTTTCCAATCTCCCAGATTGCGTATCCCGGACGGTAAACATATGGCGATCACGGTCGGATGCCACCTTTGGGCGGTCGGCGAAGCCACATCGCATCCCGATCGCGGATGGCGTATATCAGTCGCGCTGACGTCTCCTTGCCTCCACGCCCGAGGGCCTTTTCGTGACGATGCAAGTCGTGTCACTGGTGGGCGCGTTCCTGATCCTGATCGCGTATGCCGGCATTCAACGCACCTGGCTGAAGCCCCAGAGCAAGCTCTACGCGCTGCTGAACCTGGTCGGCTCCCTGCTTCTCCTCTGGGTCGCAGTCAACGACCGCCGCATGGGTTTCATCCTGCTGGAGGCGCTCTGGGCACTCGTGTCCATTCCACCGTTACTGCGCGCGCAGGGCGAACGGGCCAATGCCTGATCCGTCACTCGACGACCTGCTTCCTCTCGAGCGCCCGCTGGCGTTCATCGACCTGGAGACGACCGGTCTCAGCACGGTCGACGACCGGATCGTCGAGCTGGCGCTCGTGCGAGTGAAGCCGAACGGATCAGTCAGCGAGCGCGTTCGTCGCTTCAATCCCGAGATCCCGATTCCGCCGGAGGCGAGCGCGGTTCATGGGATCACCGACGAGGACGTGAAGGACGAGGCTCCCTTCCGACTGCGGGCACGCAGCTTGGCGAAGCTGCTCGACCCGTGCGACCTGGCGGGCTTCAACATGCGGCGCTTCGACCTGCCCATGTTGGTGACGGAGTTCCGCCGGGCCGGCATCGAATTCGATCCGCTCGGCAGGCGCCTCATCGACGTCCAACAGATCTTCCACCGCGAGGAGCCTCGCGACCTTTCAGCCGCGACCCGCTTCTATCTGGGTCGCGAGCTCGAGCAGGCCCACTCGGCACTTGCGGACGTACAGGCCTCGATGGCCATCCTAGCCTCACAACTGGTGCGGTACCCGGGTCTGCCGACGACGGTGGAGGGATTGCACCGCTACTGCGACGAGGTGGGGCCTTTCCAGACGGAGATCGATCGCTGGTTCCAGGCGTCCGACGAAGGCGCTCTGGTGTTCCGGCGGGGCAAGCACAAGGGGACCGCGCTCGCGGCCGTCGCCCTGATGGAGCCGGACTACCTGCACTGGATGATCGGAGCGGAGGAGATGCCGATCGAGGTGATCCGCGTGGTCCAGGAGGCGCTCGACGCACCCCCGGACCCCTCCCAAGCGGATCTCCCCTTTCCCGACGGGAGTCCGGAGGCCGAGGGGCATTGAGCACTGTTCCGTCCGTATCGTACTATGGTCATCCATGCCGTCACCACGTGCGCCCCGGTTGGGGACTCTGCGCTCGTCCACATCAGGAGTCGTGAAAATGTCCGGCCCCTCGTTCCGCCCGGTGCTCGTCGCGCTGGCCGTTCTCGTCGCTGCTCCCGCGGCCGTCCAGGCGCAAGCCGCCGCCATCTCCGAGGCCGAGCTGAGGGCGTTCACCCCGCGGCCGATCGGCCCGGCCGTGACCGGCGGGCGCGTCCACGACGTCGAGTCGCTGGCCGAGGATCCGTCCGTGATCTACGTGGCGAGCGCATCCGGGGGGCTGTGGAAATCCACCAACCGCGGCATTACCTGGACCGACATCTGGCGGGACATGCCGGTGAGCACGTTCGGTGACGTCGCGATTGCCGCCTCCAACCGAGCCGTGGTCTACGCCGGCACGGGGGAGCAGCAGAACCGGCAGAGCTCGTCCTGGGGCAACGGAGTCTACCGCTCGAACAACGGTGGCGAGAACTGGAGCCATCTGGGGCTGGAGGAGACCCGGCACATCGCCAAAGTGGAAGTCGACCCGCGCGACGAGGACGTGGTCTGGGTGGCCGCGCTGGGAAACCTCTGGGCCTCCTCCGCGGACCGGGGTGTCTACAAGAGCACTGACGGAGGGCAGAGCTGGTCCAAGGTCCTCTTCGTGGACGAGCACACCGGTGCGATCGACCTCGAGATCGATCCCAGCAACCCGGACGTGGTGTTCGCTGCCACGTACCAGCGGCAGCGCAGGACCTGGGGCTTCAACGGCGGTGGACCGGGCAGCGGCATCTACATGACCACGGACGGAGGCGCCAACTGGTCGGAGCTCACCAACGGGATCCCGGCGGGAGACAAGGGTCGGATCGGGCTGGCCATCTCGGCCAACAACCCTCGGGTCCTGAACGCACTCGTCGAGCACCCCAGCGAGAGCGGCACCTACCGCTCGGAGGACGGCGGCGCGACCTGGCGGATGATGAGCAATCGCAACCCGCGTCCCATGTACTACTCGCACATCTACATCGACCCCAACGACGATCGGCGCGTCTACTCGCTGGCAACCCAATCGGCAGTGTCGCGCGACGGGGGGGCGAGCTGGCAGTCCGTCTCCGCGCAGGTCACGTACGACGTCGGCGTCCACGCCGACATGCACGACATGTGGATCGACCCGAGCGACTCCAACCACTACTACCTCGTGGGCGACGCGGGCCTGCACGAGACCTACGACGGCGGTCAGACCTATCGCCGCATCAACAACTTCGACATCGGTCAGTTCTACGACATCGGCGTGGACAATCGGGACCCTTATTGGGTCTACGGCGGGATGCAGGACAACCACTCCTGGATGGGACCGTCGCAGACGCGCCGCTGGATCGGGATCCTCAACGACGACTGGAAGCAGATCGGGTTCGGCGACGGGATGTACCAGCAGATCGATCCCTCCGACTCGCGTATCGCCTACATCAACTCGAACGGAGGCGGATACACGCGAGTGGACACCGAGACCGGTGACATCCTGAGCATCCGCCCCCAGCCCCCGGCCGGGGAGGAGCGCTATCGCTTCGACTGGGTCTCTCCGTCGCTGGTGTCGCGGCACGACCCGGCCACGGTCTACGTGGGCGGTAACCGCCTCTTCACCTCCCGCAACCGGGGCGGGAGTTGGTCCCGCTCGGAGGACCTGACCCGACAGATCAACCGTGAGGGGTTGGCAATCATGGGCGTGCGCGGGAGCGACATCCGCATCTCACGGAACGACGGCACCTCGTCGTTCGGGGAGATCACCACCATCGCGGAGTCGCCGCTCACGCCGGACGTGCTCTGGGTGGGAACGGACGACGGTAACGTGCAGGTCTCGCGAGACGGCGGGGACACTTGGAGCGACGTGTCGCGCAACATGAGCGGCGCCCCGGACGGCACGTACGTAAGTCGACTTCAGGGCTCGGCCGCGGGTCGCGGGACGGCGTACGTCACGTTCGACGCCCATCGGGACGGCGATTTCGCGCCCTACGTGTTCCGGACGGACGACTTCGGGGCCACCTGGCGTCCGCTCCACCGGGGACTGCCGTCCGGGTCCGTCAACGTGATCGTGGAGCACCCGGACGACCCCAACACGCTCGTGGTCGGCACCGAGCACCACGCCTTCGTGTCCACGAACGGCGGAGGAAGCTGGGCCAGGATCCCGGGGCTGCCCACGACAGCCTATGACGACATCGAGATCCATCCGCGTGACAAGGACATCGTGTTCGGCACGCACGGACGGAGCATCTGGATCCTGGACGACAGCAGCCCGATCGCCGAGTACTCCGGTGCGGCCGACGTGCACCTGTTCTCCATCCGGCGCGGCACGATTCGCACCTATTGGAAGGATACGTCGTATCGCGCCCAGGCGGCCTACGCCGGCACCAACCCGCGCGACGGGGTGGAGATCACCTACAGGATCGGTGGGGGAGGCGGCGATGCCACGGTCACCGTTCGGAACGGCCGCGGCCAGGTCGTCCGCGCCTTGGGCGTTCCGGGCGCGGCGGGGCTGCACCGCGTGAACTGGGACCTGCGCTGGGGCCTCGCCGACGGGGTCCAGGCGTGGACCGCCTACGACGCCTCCGTCCTGCCGCGGCCTACGGAGGGCCGGGGCCACTTCGTGTCGCCGGGAACGTATACCGTGACGCTCGCGGCCGGCGGCCGGGAGTCCGTCCGGACCCTCGAGATCCGCGGCGATCCGGAGCTGCCCCTGACGGATGCCCAGTACCGGAGCCGCGAGCTGTTCCTGAACGACGTCCTCCGACTGATCGAGCGAGCCGGCGGGTCGAGCGGCGCGTGCGGTGGCGGCGGGCCCGGTGGCGGCGGGGGCTTCGGGGGCCCACCCACGCCCTGCCGCGCACTCCAACAGATCTATCAGTCGATCAACGGCCAGGGCATCCGACCGGGATCGCTCTACGGGCCCACGGCCGCCGATCGGGCGCGCGTGGAGGCCCTCCGAGCACAGATCGGGGCCCGCGACTGAGCCCGGTGGCGGGTCGGCCGGAGACGGCGGGCGGCGGCTAGCGCTCCCAGACGTCGGTGCCGTCCTGGAAGGCCGCCCAGGCGCGCCAGAACGACACGTAGGCATCGTCCACGGCCCTGAGTCGCTGACCCCGCCGCGGTCCCGACTTGGCCTCGCCGTCGAGGCCATAGATCGACCCGTCCTGATCGAAGAAGCCCATGGCGCCGAGCCCGCCGATGGGCCGCACCTCGATCGTCACGGCCTCGCCGTCCACCATGGGCTCGAAGGCCGCCGCACCCCGGGCCTGACGATCCCAGAGGACCACGACGTCCGTGCCGTTCACCACGGTGTCGACCACCGCGAGCTCCCCGACGGCATCGAGCTCCAGGAACGGGAAGGCGATCGACCTCAGTCCAGGTCCGCCGGGGATCCCGAGCACGCGCTCCTTGGGAGGGCGCCGACGGTCCGCCTCTGGCATCTCGAACCAGTAGGCGGAGTTCAGGTCCTCGTAGTCGCCATAGGGATACGACTGTGCGGTGTAGTCGGTCTCGTGTCCGGTGTCGGACGAGACGACCGTCGTGGCCGGATTCATCGCCCGCCAGGCCGCCCACGTCATCTCCCATGCGGCTCGCTGAGGAATGACGGTCCCGTTCAGCGGGCCGCAGCGCGCCTGGGCCAGCATTTGCGGCCAGAGCGAGTCCGTGTCCCGATCGAACATGATCAGGTTCGACTGGTAGAGGAGGCCGGAGACGCGGAACTCGCCACCTCCGAGCACCGATCGGTCGAATACGATGGCCGATCCGGTGAGGGGGCAGTACGTGACGGCGAGTCGGGACATCACCCCGTCCAGGTTCACGACCTCGTGATGCCAGAGGATGTTGTGGGGCACGGCCACCGGCTGGCCGTCCACCAGGAGGCCGATGACCCGGTCGTCGTCGGCCAGGTACGCCGCCTCGGGCCGGTTCCAGGCCACCAGGGGCGGATTCGAGAGCGCCGGGATCCCGTCGCGCGGCGCACCGCCCGACATCAGGAACTCCTGGTCGAGATCACACTGGAGGAGGGGGTCAGGACCCTCCGTTCCCGCCGGACCGGCGGGATCGCACGCTGCTGCGACGCCGATCGCGCCGAGGAACGCGAGAGAGCGTACGGACGAGAATCTCGATTCGATCATGGGGTTGGCTCCAACGTACTCTAACCGTCCAGGCCCCCTTCCCGGTTCCAGCCGCCGGTCCCATGCGGTGAACCGGGCCCACTACGCGTGCTCACCAGAAGGGGACGTACCTGGCCGCGGACGCGGATGTCGCTCAGTTTGGGCCGTCCGATTCAGACGACCCCGGAGGGAGACCACACGTGAGGGGCCTTTACTACGCGCACTCCGGCATTCGCTACCTCGTTATCGCGTTCGGCCTGTTCGCGCTGCTCTACGCCGTGCTCGGCCTGGTCCGCCGGCGGCCGTACGACCGGAGCATGAAAGCCTTGGCCGCCGCATTCGCCGGGACGACGCATCTGCAGATCCTGGTCGGGCTGGCTCTGCTGCTCTCCGGTCGCTTCGGACCCTCCATGGGCATGCACTTCGTGCTCATGGTCTTCGCGGCTGCGGCGGCGCAGATCCCCTCTTCGGTCATGCGCCGCCGGCCCCCGGAGGAGCGGAGCTATGGCCCGCACGTGGTCCTCACGCTGCTCGCGTTGGCCCTGATCGCATTCGGGATCGTCGTGCTCGGCCGGTCGCCCCTCGGTATGTCCGATCTCTGACGTCCCCGCTCCCGCGGTTCCTACCCTCGTCATAGATTCCTACGCTGAGTCGTTAAGGAACAGGAGGGGGAACGTCGATGTCACGACCCGGACCGCGGAGCCTCGTCGCCGCCTTGGGCGTCCTGGCGTCCTCCGCGTGCTACACGTATCAGCCGATCGAGCTCGGAGAGGTCGCACCACAGACTGAGGTGCGGGCGCGAGTGAGGGCCGCATTCGCCGAGGAGAGCGCGGAGGTGCTGGGCCGTGAGGAGCGCTTGCTCGAAGGGTCCGTCGAGCTGAGCGGCCCGACCGAGCTCATGCTCCTGGTACCGGTCGTCTCCGCGCTGGACCGGCGCGGTGGCACCCTCAACCAGCGCCTCGCGATTCCCCGCGACCAGATCATCGAGCTGGAGCTCAAGCGGCGGGACCGGACGCGCACCGCGCTTCTGCTCGGTGTTCTCGGCGTGATCGGAAGCTCTCTCGTGGTGGCCGCGGTCACCGGAGACGAGCGGGCGTCGAACGACGTTCCGGACACCGGACCCACCGAGGACTGGACCATCAGGATTCCGCTCCGCCTCGGCTGGTAGCGCCGCGCGATACCAACAACCAAGAGCCCGGGACGGCTGACCGCCGTCCCGGGCTCTCGTCTTACTGCCGAGCCGAAGCTCGACCGGCGCGCTTCTAGCGCAGGTTGATGTTGGTGTCGAGCTCGCTCTCCGCGATCGGGAAGCAGAGGTCCTGCTGCACCAGGTGCGAGCCATCTCCCTGCTCACCGTTCGGCGAGACCTGCTCCAGCGGATGACGGAGCGTCATGTCGACGCCGTTCGCGCTCCAACGACGGAAGGCCGGCAGCCTCCGCCCCTCGAGCCACGTCTCGATGCCGTGCTCCCGCATGTAGAACCCCCATGCCTCGGCGGCCGAGTTGGCGGTCTCCGGAGCCATGCCCGCGGCCGCGCGCAGCGCGTTCACCTTGGCCATCGCTCCCTGCCAATTTCCGGTATTGAGCATGTCCTCGGCCTCGATCAGCCGCATCTCGGCGCCGCTCGAGAGCTCGATGTCGGCACCGGAATCCGGGTACTTCTGCTGCGGCCACCAATCCACCTGACCGCAGCACAGCGTGGCCGCGTCCCCGGTCTGGTTGGTCAACAGGTACGGCATGCGCGGGTCACCCGCCGGATTGTTGGTGGAGCGCCCGTAGTTCTGGTACCACGTATTCCAGGACGAGTGGGCCTTGTAGGGCTCGGCCGCGCTCGCGAACTGGATCCGATTGCGCTGCGCGTCGCCCTCGGTGGAATAGTAGGGCAGAAGATACGAGAAGGTGCTCGGAACGCTGCCGGCGTCCGAGACCGCGCCCGACCAGTTCCCCAACTGGGCCCGCACGCTGGCGCGCCCCGCGGTCGCCGCCATGGCCACGGTGCCGCCGCCCGCCATCGCCGCCGAGAAGTTGGCCTCGGCGCGATTCAGGTACTCCGTGTGCGCCACGCGGGGACCACCGTCGATGACCCCCTCGCACATCATCTCGCCCAGGAGCCGGTTGGCGTACCCCGCCCACAGGTTGGCCTTCGCGAGGAGCCCGGGCTGGGCCTCACCGGCGTCCCGAATGATCCCGATCCCGTTCTCCGCCAGCCAGCGCGCCCGCTGCCCGGTGTTCCAGTGCGTGTCGACCTCGTCGAACGCGAGCTCGCCGCGCTGCCACTCCTGGCTGATCCCGAAGGATCCTGTGGACCCCGACGGATGGATCTCGCGCGCCACCGCGGCGCTCGTGTATCCAAGCCAGTTCTGGGCCTCCGCCAGTGCGCGCCCCATCCCGTTGACCAGGGCCGGCTGAGCAGCTTCGTCGACCAGAAACTCCTCCTGCACCGGACCGGGGTTCACCACATCGAAGTCACAGGCGCTGGCGACCGTCAGGAAACAGCCGATCGCCAGAGCCGACACCCCATTGATTGTCGTTCTCATAGTTCTCATGTCTCCTAGAAGGTCACCCGCAGCGCGGCCGTCCACACCGAGGGGACAGGCACGTGCTCGAGGATTCCACGGACCGTGGTGTTGAAGCCGTCGTTGGCACCCATCTCGGGATCGAGCACCGACCACTCGTCACTCACCCAACGCCAGATGTTGCGGCCGGAGAGCGTCAGAGACGAGCTCGCGGCCCCGGGGAACAGGTCGTCGGGAAGCGGCACGTAGAGCGTGAGCTCCCTCACTTTGAAGAAGTCCGCGGGATAGATGAGGTAGTCGCCGTCGAAGAACCGCCCGACGCAGCGCCCGCGCTGGAGCGCGGTGAGCGCGCCCTCGCCCTGCGATTCGATGATGCGATACGAGTCGAAGCAGCTGGGGAAGCGTACAGAACGGCTGAGCGCGGCACCCTCGGCGCCGTTGGAGATGTAGTGTCCGCCCTGGTACTCGCCGCGCGCCGTGAGGTTGATCCCGCGCGGGAGGTGCAGCGTGGTGTTCACGCCCACCGTCAGCGTCGGAAGGTTGGGCCCGTAGTTGCAGTCCTGTCGGACCACCGGGTCCGCGAGCGCGGTCGGGTTGTCCACGCAGTTGGCCTGGAGCACCGGAACCGGCTGCCCCTCGACCACCCAACCGTCGTTCCCGAGGGAGAAGCTCGGCACCTCGTCGGGCAGGTCCGTCACCTCGGAGTTGTTGGTGTAGATGGTGGTCCCCAGATCCCAGCCGAAGTCGCTACGGCGGAGGATCGACGCATTCACGCCCAACTCGACCCCGCTGTTCTTGAGCTCACCCACGTTCTGGAGCTGTGAGCCCAGGAAGCCCTGCGACGGGATCTGCCGCACGTTGAACAGAGCGTCCGTGGTCGTCTGGTTGTAGTAGGTCAGCTCGACCGCCAGGCGGTCGTCGATGAAGGCGGCGTCGAAGCCGGCCTCCCACTCCGTCGTCCTCTCCGGTCCGAGCTCGGAGTTCCCCACGTTGAGCGGGAAGAACGCCGGAGCCCCACCCCACCCGACCGGGTCGAACGTCCGCACCGCATCGAAAGCGCCGGGCGCCCGGCCCGACTGACCCCACGCGGCCCGAACCTTCACCTGGCCGTTGTCCGGGTTCCAGAAGTCCTCGTCCGACAGGACCCAGGACGCGCTGACCTTGGGGTAGGCCTGGAGCCCGAGGTCCTTACCGAACGCGCTGTTGCCGTCCACTCGGACACCGGCCGTGATGAAATACTTGTTGCTGATGTCGAACACGTTCTGGAAGAAGAATCCGGCGGTGACGAGCCGTTGGCGTTCCTCGAAGCCGAGGGTATTCCCGGCAGCGCTGACGGTGGGATCACCCGGCCCGGGGAAGTTGTCGCCGTACGAAGTCGTGCTCTCATCCACCTGGGTCACGCTCTGGCCCCCCCAGGAGAAGCTGCTCCGCACCTCGTCGGTCAGACCGAAGTCCAGCGTACCCACGTAGTCGAGCGTGAGGTTGCTGAAGCGGTAACGACGGTCCGACAGGATCCCCGACTGGGCCCGAATGAACCCGAACGGCCTCAGGTTGCGGTTGTCCTGCTGCGCCAGGTCGTATCCGACGGTCAGCCGGTTGGTCCAGTTGGACATCGGCGAGTACGTGGCCGTGAGCCCCGTGATCAGATGGTCGATGTCGGTCGTGATCGACTGGGCCTCGCTCCCGTCCCCGAGCCGCACGAAGGGGTTGATCGCGTCGAAGGCTTCGTCGTTCAGGTAGTTGGCGTCGCGCCGGTAGGCGTTGAGCGTGAGCCCATGCGCGTTGTTGCCGGCCGCGGTGTTCCGGATCGCGTCGTTGGTGTACGACGTGTTCCACGTGAGCTGCAGGTTGGTGAGCGGCTCGAACGTGAAGTTGCCGCGGACGACGAACTTCTCCTCGACGTCGTTCGGCAGCACGCCCAGGTCGTCCTCCCATGAGCCCGACATGAAGTAGCGGAGCGTCTCGCTCCCACCCGCCACCGAAAGCGCGTAGCGCTGCTGCCAGGCACCCCAATCGCTGAAGAGCCCGGAATCGCAGGGCTGGCCAGGGTTGCCGCTGACCTCGTCGCAGGTGGGGAGGTTCCCCCGCAGCCACGGATTGATGTACATGTACTCGGGACGCGCACCGGAGGCGAGCATCCCCTCGCCGTCCACGCCCCGCTCGCTCGGCGGTAGGCCGTCCGCGAGATCCGGACCGAACGGGAGCTCGCGGGCGAATCCCTGCTCGACCTGCGCCGTCCAGCGCGCCTGACCGGTGTGGCCACGCTTGGTGAAGATCTGGATCACGCCAGCGGCGGCCTCCGTCCCGTACAGGGTCGTGGCCGCGGACCCCTTGATGACCTCGATGCGCTCGATGTCCGCGGGGTTGATCGAGTTGAGCGGGCTCGCGATGTCGTTCGAGCTCCGGCCCGAGTACCCGACCGGCGGAACGTTCTTGGCAAACCCGTCCGAACGGACGCGTACGCCGTCCACGTAGAGGATCGGCTGGTTGCTCATGGCCACCGAGACGTTGCCCCGGAGGCGGATCATCGCGCCGCCTCCAGCCATCCCCGAGGATTGGAGGATGGTCGCACCCGTGACCCGTCCCTGCAGGAGCGCGTCCACGCTCTGGACCGGCTCCGCCACCTCCGACAGATCGATCTGGGCTACGGTGTTGCCGATCTCGCGGCGACGCTTTGCGCCCGCCGTGCCGGTGACGACGATCTCGTCCAAGCCGAGCGCCTGGGCCCGCATGCCGAAGTCCGCCGTCGCGGTTTGGCCGGCTGCCACCGTGACCGACTGGTCGTCGGCCTGGTAGCCGATCCGCTCCGCGCGGACCTGATAGGTCCCGGCCGGGACATTGAGGATGATGAAACGGCCGTTCCCCGCCGAAAGGGCGCCGAGGCCCGTTCCGACCAGGTAGACCTGGACCGCGCTCATCGCGGCCCCGGTGCTCGCGTCCGTGACCGCGCCGGTCACGGTACCGGTGTTCTGCGCCGCCCCGGGGGCGGACAGAAACGCCAGTAGGGCAAGGGCCAGTGCCCCTGCCAGCCCGCTTCGGGCGCGAAGCCCGAACCGGGTGAATTCAAACGTCGAGGGTCTCATGTGGGCAGCTCCTGCTGATCGAGCGGTTGCGCGACGGAGACCGTCTCCCATCGCCTGAGTACGGAGGCCCCATTCTCCGTCGGAAAGAGCACTCCGGGGCGGAAGACGCCGAGGTCGTCCTGTGGCCACGTACGTCTTCGCTACGGGCGCACTTTCACGTATGGGAGCTTAGATCCAGACCCTCGTAGGTGTCAACAGATCGAGAAGACGGTGATTGCCCCGCGACACAAGGGGATTTGGGGGACGGGAGGGTCGCGCAGCCGGGGCTCTCGGAGGCGGATTCCGCGCCCGTGGCGCAGCCGAGCCGCATCGGGACCGGACTCGGGGCCTAGGAGCCGGTCATCAGGGGTTCACCTGGACCGTGACTTGCGCGCTCTTGCTGCCCTGAGTGACATCCTCCGCCCGCGCCACGATGATGTAGGTCCCCGGTGCCGCATAGGTCTTGAGCCGCGTCAGCGTCTGGGTGTTGGCACCGAAGGCAGCGACCGAGTCCACCTGTCCGTCTCCGAAGTCCAGGATCGTCCCGTCGAGGCTGGTGCCGACCGCGTCGGCTCGGATGGCGATGGCCTGACCGACGGTCTGTGTCGTCGGCTCAGCGGTCACGGTCACGTCGAGCGGACCCCCTCCCGTCCCCACGCTGGACTCCTGGCAGGCGGACAGCACGAGGGCCGCAGCGAGCGCGGCCGCGAGCGCGGGGAACCGCGCCGAGCGGAGTGGTGTGCGCTGCTTGATTTCCACGACTGTTCTCCCTGGGTAGTGTCCGCCTCGGTCCCCAAGAGCGAGCGCCCGCGCCGGCCCCTTCGAGACAGTCCTGCTCGGGCACCGCGTGACCTCCTCGCACCGAAGAGGGTCTCTACACCGACGGCCCTGATCCGCTCCCCCCGGATTCGGGCCAGGCGTGGCGTCCCGGCGAAGGAGTGCGATACTTGTGCGCACTCGCCTGGCCGGGTCGGTCCACGCAGGCAAGGACTTCTATCACAACCGTCGGCGGCTGTGGAGACGGAAACGGAATCGAGCACGGATTCTCTCGCGCAACCCAGCGCCGCCGGCGCCCTCCCGACCGGGGGGGCGCTGGGTCTGGTGATGGGTGGAGGGGGTGCCCGGGCCGCCTATCAAGTGGGCTTCCTCCGATGCCTGGCGCGCCGATTCCCCGACCTGTCCGTCCCCTACCTCACCGGGGTGTCGGCCGGGGCCATCAATGCGGCCCACCTGGCCGCACACCACGGCACGTTCCGGCAGGCCGTGGAGGAGCTGGCGGCGCTTTGGTGCAACCTCACCATCGACTCCGTCTTCCGAGTGGACGCGCGGTCGCTGTTGAGCAAGATCGGCCGCTGGGGCCTCAGGGTCACCGCGGGCATCGGCGGGCGCAACGCGAGCCCGGCGCTCCGGGCGCTGGTGGACACGAGCCCGCTGCACGCTTTCCTGACGGAAACGCTGCATGCCGTCAACGGAGAGATCACGGGGGTTCGCTACAACCTGGCCAAGGGTCGCCTACGGGCAGTTGCACTCAGCGGGGCCAGCTACTCCACCGGCCGGTCGGTGACCTGGGTTCAGGGGGAACAGATTCCCGAGTGGGAACGTCCAAACCGCATCTCGCAGAATACCACACTCACCATTGAGCACGTGATGGCCTCGGCCGCGTTGCCCTTGTTCTTTCCGGCCGTCAGCATCGACGGGGAGTGGTATGGCGACGGCGGCATGCGACTCACCACGCCACTCTCACCGGTGCTGCACCTGGGCGCGAGCAAGATCATCGCCATCTCGACCCGCTACGCCCGTTCGTACGAGGAGGCCTCGGAGCCTCAGATCCGTGGGTACCCTCCACCGGCGCAGGTACTCAGCGTACTCCTCAACTCCGTGTTCCTCGATCAACTCGATCAGGATGCCTTCCGGCTCGAGCGTCTCAACCGGATTCTCGCCAGGCTTCCACCGGAAAAGCGGGACGGACTCCGGCAGGTCCGGCTCCTCATTCTCCGACCCTCGACCGACCTCGGAAAGCTAGCCAACGAATACGAGCCTCAGCTCCCCAGGACCTTCCGTTTCCTGATGCGCAACCTCGGCACGCGGCAGACCGTGAGCCCCGATTCCTTGAGCATGCTCCTGTTTCAACCCGACTACCTGGGGCGGCTGGTCGCCATCGGGGAAGAAGACGCGGAACGGCGCGCGGACGAGATCGAGGAGTTCGTGCGAGCGGGCGCAGAAGACGGGGCCTGAACCCAGGAACCGAAGCCTCCGTCGCGGGTCCCATAAGGGGTGCTGGAATGGAGGCATAAATGGCGGAAAAAGGCGTTGGACTCGCGTCGGAACAGGAAGCCCGCGAGGTCGCGGAGGCGGCCCGTGAAGAGACATGGGAGAACCGTAGCTTGGCCCGGGGGATCTTCGATGGACGGGTCGCACTCGACTTGGTCCATCCGCATCCCGAGCCCGACCCGGAGGAACAGGAGAGGGCCCGGGAGTTCCTCGGGCGCCTGACCGAGTTCGCTCGGGATCACATCGACGGCGACCGCATCGACGAAGAGGGCTGGGTCCCGGAGGAGGTGTTGGACGGTCTCCGCGAGCTGGGATGCTTCGGGATCAAGATCGGCCGCGAGTACGGAGGACTGGGCTTTTCGCAGCTCACGTACAATCGCGCGCTCTCGGTCGTGGCCTCGCGATGCGGGTCGACCGGAGCGTTCCTGTCCGCCCATCAATCGATCGGTGTACCGCAGCCCCTGCTCATGTTCGGGACGGAGGACCAGAAGAAGGCGTACCTTCCGCGGTTGGCGGCCGGCGCTCTCTCCGCCTTCGCGTTGACCGAGCCGGATGCCGGTTCCGACCCCGCGAACATGACCACCACCGCCGTTCCGACCGAGGACGGGGAGGCCTTCCTCCTCAACGGCGAAAAGCTATGGTGCACCAACGGTCCGCGAGCCGAGCTCCTGGTCGTCATGGCGCGCACCCCCGCGCGCGAAGGGGTCCGCGGGAAGCGGCCCATCACGGCGTTCATCGTGGAAACGGACTGGCCGGGGGTGGATGTCCTCCACACGTGCAGCTTCATGGGGCTCAAGGGACTCTCCAACGGCGTGCTGACGTTCGAGAACGTACGGGTGCCGAAGGAGAACATCCTCTGGGGTGAGGGCAGGGGACTCAAGCTGGCGTTGATCACGCTCAACACCGGCCGTCTCTCGCTGCCGTCTTTTTGCGCCGCGGCGGGAAAGGGCTGCCTGGAGGTCTCACGCTGGTGGGGCAGCGAAAGAGTCCAGTGGGGAGCGCCGATCGGGAAGCACGGAGCCATCGCGGAGAAGATCGGCTCGATGGCAGCCACCACCTTCGCAATGGACTCCGTGGTGGAGCTCACGTCCGCCATGGCGGACGCCAAGCGGTTCGACATCCGCCTCGAGGCGGCCATCGCCAAGTTGTGGAACACCGAGCGGGCCTGGGAGATCGTGGACGACGCCGTTCAGATCCGGGGAGGGCGTGGATACGAGACCGCCGCCTCGCTGGCCGGACGAGGCGAGCGTCCCATCCCGGTGGAACGCTGGATGCGGGACCTGCGGATCAATCTGATCTTCGAGGGCTCCAGCGAGATCATGCGGCTGTTCATCGCCCGCGAGGCGGTCGATCACCACCTGGAGGTCGCGGGCGACCTGGTAGACCCGAGGGCCCCGGCCGGACGGCGAGTCTCCGCGGCCCTGCGGGCCGGGCTGTATTACCTGTGGTGGTACCCGACCCGCTGGCTCGGTTGGGGGCATTGGCCGCGCTACGGAGAATTCGGGCCACTCGCCACGCACATGCGCTTCGTCAACCGCGCCAGCCGGAAGCTCGCGCGGAACCTGTTCTACGCCATGGTCCGTTACGGAGCTGGACTGGAGCGGCGGCAGGCGGTACTCGGGAGGGTGGTGGAGATCGGCTCGGAGCTGTTCGTCATGACGGCCTCCTGTGTCCGCGCCCACAAGCTGGTGGGAGAGCGACCGGAGGACCGGACCCCGTACGAGTTGGCCGACCTTTTCTGCCGAAAGGCCAGGATCCGGGTCGGCGAGCTGTTCCGGCAGCTCTTCTCGAGCGTGGACGCGCAGACCTACCGAGTTGCGAGCAGGGCGCTCGACGGGTCCTACGAGTGGCTCGAGAGCCACGTCGTGTCGACGATGGCGGATGTGGAGCGCCGTAGCCACACGCACTCGGCAGCCACGCCGCCGGCATCGGAAACGGCAGAACCGGCAGGGGCCGGCGCGGGCGCGTCAGCCTAGAGGAGTCCGTCTCGGTCGACGACCCGACCGCGCCGGATCACCAACTTGATCCTGCGCGAATTGCCGATGTCGTCCAGGGGTGAGGCGGAGAGGACCACGAAGCTGGCAACGTCTCCTGCCCGGAAGCCGGTCGAGCGTCCCAGCAGTGCAGCGACGTTCGTCGAGGAGGCCGCCAACGCCTGCCACTCGGTGAGACCGGCTTCCACCAACAGGGCCAGCTCGCGGTGCAACGAGTAGCCCTGGAACACCCCCAGATTGCCGGCGTCGGTGCCGGTCAGGATGGTCACTCCCGCCTCGTGGAGTGCCTTTACGGAGGGACCGAGGACGTCCCGCGCGTTCATTTGCCACTGTACGAACCCGTTGGTTCGGTCGTCCCACGCGCCCGGATCGCGGTAGGCGTCGCGCAGTGCGGCGGTTGACGTCGCCACGAGCAACGGGTCATCCAGCAGCTCCGGACGCTCGGCGATCCGGCTGATCTCCGTCTGGACCACCAGGGTGGGGATGATGGCCGTGCCGGCCGCTGCCATCCGGCCCGGCAAATCCTCGGGCGGCGGGCCGGGCGGCGTGTGGGTCACCGCGGCCGCCCCCGCTTCCACGGCATCGGCAACGTCCTGCCAGGTCCCGACGTGTACCACCGTGGGGATGCCGTGTTCACGCGCGGTCGCGACGGTGGCAGCCAATGTGGCCTCGTCCACCGTCGGCATGCTGCTCCGGTGGTCGTAGACGATCTTCACCACGTCCGGACGCTTGATCGCCAACTCCGCCACCTCGCGCTCCGCGTCGGTCGGCGAATCGACGATGCGCGTGGGGACGCCGTACTCCGAGCAGTGGCCGCCGGTGGCGGTCAAGCAGGGACCCGCCGCGAGGATGTCGGCGCCGGGTCCGCCCTGCTCACGCTGGCGATCGCGGGCCGGGAGGATCTGGTCCTCCATCGAGAACAGGTCCAGGAAGGCGATCACCCCCGAATAGAGCATCAGGTTCGATACTCCCGGCACGCCGGCGAACTGGGAGGCACCGCCCGGACCCGTGTTTCCGAAGGAATGGGTGTGGAGATCGTGGAGGCCGGGGATCACCCAGTCGCCTCCCAGATCGACGACGTCTCCCTGGAACCCGGGGGGCGGCTCGGCCACCAGCCCGACGACCAACCCATCCCGGACCAGGACGTGCCCGCCGTGGACGGACTCGGTTGCCGGGTCGACGAACCGTCCGTTGGACAGAATCATCTCCTGTGCCTGGACGGGGCGGCTCGTGGACGACAGGGACGCGCCCAACAAGACCAGGGCGCAGGTCGCTCGGCTCAGGGTGCGAACGGCACGGACGTCGTGGTTCCTCACGGCTTCCTCGGCGTCGAGAGTCCAGGAGGCGGGTCGAGCCTTCGCGGGCCCGCCCGCGGTGTCGAGTATACGGGCCGGCGGAGCGGAAGATTCATCACCGGCGCCACCCCGCGGCTGGGGCGTCTCCCCGGCTCCTCTCGTTGACCGGCTCGTCGCCGGCGGGCTAGCTTCCCCCTCATACAGGCGCGCCCCGGGCGCGCCGTGGGTATTGCGGGCGTGGGCATCTCGGAAGCCGGTGAGAGTCCGGCACGGCCCCGCCACTGTGAGAGGCCGGCCCACTGGGCCGTCCGGGCCCCTCGATTCGCCACTGGGACACGGTGTCCTGGGAAGGGGAGGGAGACCCGCCTCGAGTCAGTAGACCTGTCGCGTCCGCCCTACTTGGCACTCTTCGAGGGGAAGACGTGCGGGTTTTTTCGTTTTTCGTTGCTCGGACCCGACGGTCGGGGGTGCTGGCCGTTGGCGCGCTCGCGCTGTCGTCGGTGGGCGCCTCAGGGCAGTGGCCTGCGGAGCTCGAGGTGCGGGTTCGGGACGCCGTCACCGGTGCGCCCGTCACCGGTGCGCGCATCGAGATCCTCGACGACGCCGGAGCGACGTGGTCCGTCATCGACGGCGACGCGCTCATCCAGAGCGTGCGCGAAGGCCTCGGGCGAGTTTCGGTCTCCGCCCTGGGGTACCGTTCGGCCGTGGGCCGTTTCGAGGCGAGGAACGGGGAGCGCGCGATCGTGGACCTGGCGCTCGAGCCCGAGCCGCTCGCGCTCGACGGAGTAGAGGCAAGCGCCCGGTCCTCGACGGAGGTCGCTAACGTGTTCCGTCTCTCGCGTGAGGGCATACGGGGCTCGGCCGCCACGACCCTCGGGGAAGCGCTGACCGCAGTCCCTGGTGTCGTGATACGTCGCGACGACGCCGGAGGGGCGGAGACCGTCAGCGTGCGCGGCAGCGCATCCGACGCGGTCCTGGTTATCCTCGACGGCGTTGCCGTGAATGACCCCATCACCGGAGAGGCCGACCTCTCCCGCATTCCCCTGACGGCGGTTCACGAGGTGGTGGTCCACCGGGGGGCCGCTTCCGCCGCCTTCGGGCCACGCGCTCGCGCCGGCGCCATCGAGGTCCGCACTGCTCCGGCTGACGAGGATCTCCGCGTCACCGTCGCGGGTGGCTCCTTAGGGAAGCGGCGGGCCGCTCTGGCCGCGTCGTGGCACGCTCGTGAGCTGTCCATGAGCGGAGGTGCCGAGGCCGGGCGCTCTAACGGGCGCTTCACCTACGTGGTACCGGATGCTGCCGGCGGCGGATCGGGACGGCGCAACAACGCGGACCGGGAGGGCGTGGCCGCCTGGGCGGCACTGGAGGGGGGAGGTCTCTCGACCCGCGTGGCGCTCGACCGGACGGAGAGGGGCCTGCCGGGAGCAGCGTACAATCCGACGCGCGGGGCCCGCCAGACCGACTGGGGAGGGCAGTTGTCGTTCGGCTCCGAGCGGGGCGACAACATCCGCGTGCGGCTCGAAGGCTTTGGCGCGTTCCGGTCCAATCGGTACACGGATCCGGATCCGCCCGCCGGACTCGCCTACGACGAGGAGGCCCGGATCGGAGAGCTCGGAGGTGCGATACGGACGGCTGTCCCGAGTAGCCGTTTCGGTCTGCTGGAGGCGGGTATGAATTTGCGCTCCACCCACGTGGAGGCGGCGTCACTCAGCGGGGAGGCGCCAGCGGACGGGGTCCACGCGGGCGCGTTCGCCGGCACCACCGTGCGGCCGGGCTCGGGATGGCTCGGCATCGGAGTTCGTGTGCGAGTGGACCGTGACGGATGGACGTCACGGAAGTACGCATCGCACGCGTTGACGGCGAGCGCGACCCACGGCGCCGTCACCGTGGACCTGGCCCAGCGATCCTCTTTCAGTCCCCCGACGCTCGCGGACCAGTACTTCGCGGAAGGCGTGGGCGTGCGTCCCAATCCGAAGCTGCGGGCGGAGCGTACGCCGAGCGAGGTCGAGTTGGGCGTCCGGTACTCGGCCGCAGAGTGGCGGGTGGGGGGGTCGCTGTACACGGGCGATGTGATCGACCTCATCGTGTGGCAACCCGACTTCCGCTTCATCTGGAGCCCGGCCAACGCGGACGTCCGCCGGCGAGGGGCCGAGCTATGGAGCGAGTTGCGGGGACGCGTGCGGCCCTGGCGGGTTTCCGCGGCCTACTCTCACGCTCGCATCGTCTACGATCGCCCGGGAGAGGACGATTCGGTCCAGGTCGCGTACCGCCCCCGCAACAGCGCCACCCTGGCCGCCTCCTGGTCCGGGGCCCGCATCCACGCGTCCATGACCGGGCGCTATATCGGCCAGAGGTTCCCCGTCCCCGCGCCTCTCAACCCACTGCCCGGCTTCTGGTCGTGGGACGCGGCGGTCGGGTACAGCTCACGGGTGGCCGGATGGAACGTCGAGACCCGAGTGCGAGTGCGACGGGTCCTCGACGAGCGGCAAACTCTCATCTTCGACTTCCCGGATCCGGGGCGGACGGTCGAGCTCGGGCTCGAGCTGACGCCCCAGGGGAACAATCAGGTGCTT
>JAHEKN010000261.1 GCA_024638305.1 Gemmatimonadota bacterium
CGGGTTCCTGCACGTCGTCGAGGAGGATCCGGTGGAGCCGGACCTCGTTTTCCTCGGGAGCGAGTTCGGTCTGTACGTCTCCCTGAACGGAGGCGGGTCATGGGTCCGTTGGACCCACGGCCTTCCGGCGGCACCGGTGCGCGACCTCGTAGTCCACACCCGCGACCACGACCTCGTGATCGCGACCCACGGCCGCGGCGCCTACGTGCTGGACGACGTGCGGCCGCTCAGGGCCTTGGCGGGCGGCGCCGAGCGGAGCCGTGTGCGCCTTTTCGACCCGCCCCCGGCGCTCCAGGTGGAGATCGCGGAGGCTATCGGCTACCGATCGGTTGGGCACGCCATGTTCTTCGGGGAGATGCGGCCGGCGGGCGCGCTCCTGAGCTTCTGGAATCCGGGACGCGAGCGCGGCCGCTACCGCATGATCATCCGCGATGCCGATGGGCGGACCCTGCGAAGCCTGCGGGGCGCGGCCGCCCCGGGACTGAACCGAGTGGCCTGGGACCTCCGGATGGACGTCGAGGGCGCAGCCGGTCTGCGCCCGCCGGCGCTCGCGGGGGTCTATTCCGTTACGGTCGCCATCGGCGGGGACTCCGCGTCCGCCGACGTGGAGGTACGTCCCGACCCGCGCCGGCCCTACGACCGGGCCGGGCGGGTGGCCAAGCTCGAGGCCCTCGAGCGGGTGGGCCGTTGGGGCTCGCTGGCGGACGAGGCCCGACGCCGTGTCTCGACCGCGCGCACCGGTGTGACGGCCGCACGAGAGACGGTTGGTCCCGACGCCGACGGAGCGCTGGTTGCGGAGCTCCGTGAGCTGGACTCCTTGCTGCGTGCGGCGGAGGAGGAACTGTTCACCGGACCGAGTTGCCAGGGGATCTGCGGAGGAACCACGGTAGCCGCATCGGTGCGTCGGCCGCTCGGTCCGCTCGGCAGCTCGGGTGACCCGCCCACCGCGAACGAGCGCCTCATGATGGACCAGGCGCGGGCGGCGGCAACGGAGATCGTGAGCCGCGTGAACGCGCTGTTCGACGGACCCGTCGCCAGCGCCCGGCGAGCGTTACGCGACGCCGGCTACACGCCTTTCCGCGAGTCGCCGCCGCTCGAGCCGCCGCGGTGAGCGGCGTGTAGGAGCATCCCCGTCCCGGCCGCGGCCCCGTTCACGATGTAATAGAGGATCTGGAGCGGGACCACGGCGACGGCGAACGCCGCGCCGCGCCGGCGAGCGAACCAGCGATACAGCCGGAGGTTGGAAACCGTCACCAGCCCGAGGAGGGCGAGGCCGGCCAGGCCGACGGGGGCAGACGGCAGGAGGGCGCCCAACACGAGGGCAGCGAGCGCCGCGCCCACCATCAAGGTTCGCCATTTCTCGGCAGCTCCCACGTTGAGGCTCGCCTTGGCCTTGGGCCCGCGCTCCAGGAGGAGCCGCATCCACGGGATGCCGCGGTCCAGGAGGTCGGTCTTCACCATTCCCCGGAACGTCCAGCGCTTGAGGTGCTTGGCCTGGATCTCCGGATCGATCAGGATGCGGCCGCCCCGGTCCCGCAGTCGGTAGCCGAGCTCGATGTCCTCGATCTGTGGCCTGGGGAAGCGTGCTTCGTCGAAACCGCCGACCTCACGAAACGCGCCGGCGTGAACCGCACCGCAACCGGCCCAGAACGTCTCTGCCTCACCGGCGTCCCGCTCGTGCACGTACCGGTGGAGGAGGTTGCGATACACCGACAGGAACCCGCTGGCGCCGGGCTGGTCGTCGTACGCCCCGAAGACGGCCACGAGGTCTCCCGGAGGCTCGAAGTGCGCGGCGAAACGGGTCAACGCGTCCGGATGGACACAGACATCGGCGTCCACGAAGACGACCACGTCGCCACCCGCCGCCTCGACCCCTCGATTGCGCGCGAAGGCGGGACCGTGCGGTCCGGAGTCCAGGCGGATGACTCGGTCGGCGGGCCCGGCCGTCGTCCCGGCCGCGATCTCGGCCGTGTCGTCCCGGCTGCAGTCGTCGACCACCACGAGCTCCCACTCGGAGCGGGCGAGATCCGAGGCGGCCAGGGCCGCCAGGCACCGCGGCAGGACGCCGCTGGCGTTGTGCGCGGGAACCACGACGGTGAGACGTCGCGGACCGCCGCTCACGTCCGCGCCCGACTGAGCACCCGGCGCACTCCTCGAAGCCCTCGGCGAAAGGCCAGATAGCGCTCGAACGACGGAGTCCCCCATGCCTGCAGGCGACCGCCCTCGCGGAAGTAATAGGCGTCCAGTCGAGGCAGCTCGAGCGGCGAGTCCCCGCTTGCGAGCGGAGCCAGTCGCGTGGTCACTCCGATGGAAAAGTGGCGGGACGCCACCGTCGCCACGCGGTCGTCCACGTCGCCGTAGGGGTATGCGAGCGCCGTCGGCCTGGCGCCGGTCTGCTCTTCGATCACCGACTTGCAGCGGGACAGCTCGTCCTCGACATCGCGGTCAGCCAGGGAGGGGAGGCGCGGGTGCGTGTGCGTGTGGGCACCGAGCGCGACACCCTGCTCGGCGACCAGGCCGAGCGCGTCCCAGTCCATCAGGGGCAGCGTAGGCACGGCCCCGTCGGCCACGCCGCCCCAGGCGTTGGTGCCGCCGGTGTGCCCGCTGACCACGAACAGGGTGACCGGTAGTTCATGCGACCGCAGCTCCGGCCAGGCGATCTCCTGGAAGTTGAAGAACGCGTCGTCGAAGGTGATCGCGCAGGCGTCAGACTCCTGGGGGCGAGTCAGCAGTTCTCCGAGTGGCACCACCTCCACCTCCGAGGCCGCCAGCCAGGCCACTTGGCGCTGGAAGGCCTCGGGCTGGACGGAAACGGGAGATCCGGACCGGTCGATCGAGTGGTACGTGAGGATGGCTCGCATGTGCGTGGTCAGACCCGGGCCAGGCGGGAACGCTCGTAGTCGACCACGTCGCGAATGATTGCCTCCAACGGCGTGGAGGGCTTGAACCCGATGGCGCCAAGAAGCTTGGCCGGATCGGGCACGCGCCGGAGCATGTCCTCGAATCCTTCAGCGTAGGCCTCCTCGTAGGGCACCATGCGGATCGGCGAGTCGCTTCCCGCCACCTCTCGCACCATCTCGGCCAACCTCAGGATACTGACCTCCTCGTCCGAGCCGATGTTGAACACTCCGCCCACGGCTTCAGGGGTTTCGACGAGCCGGAGGAGCGCCTCGACCGCGTCCTTCACGTGACCGAAGCAGCGCGACTGCTCACCGGTGCCGAACACGGTGATCGCCTCCCCCTGGAGGGCCTGCTGCGCGAACGTGGGGAGGACCATTCCGTACCGGCCGGTCTGGCGCGGGCCCACGGTGTTGAAGAACCGACAAATGATCACGGGCACCCCTTTCTCGCGCTGGTAGGCCAGGGCCAGCCACTCGTCCAGCGCCTTGGAGCAGGCGTAGGCCCAGCGCGAATTCATGGTCGACCCGAGCGTGATGTCCGCATCCTCGCGGAAGGGGATCTGCGTGCTCTTGCCGTAGACCTCCGACGTGGACGCGATGACGACCGGCTTCTGCTTCGCCACGGCCGCGTCCAGGACCGACTCGGTGCCCTGCACGTTGGTTTCGATGGTGTGGACCGGCCGCTCCACGATCAGGCGCACGCCCACCGCGGCGGCCAGGTGGATCGTGACGTCGGCCCGGTCCACGAGCTCTTTCACGAGGGGCCGGTCGGTGGCGCACCCGACCCGGTAGTGGAAACGCTCCCGGCTCGTCAGATGAGCGATGTTGTCCATCGATCCGGTGGAGAGGTCGTCCAGCACGATCACCTCGTCGCCGCGCTCGATGAGCCGCGTGCAGAGATGGGATCCGATGAAGCCGGCCCCGCCGGTCACGAAGAACTTCACGTCAGGCCTCCGATGGTGACTCGCTGAT
>JAHEKN010000262.1 GCA_024638305.1 Gemmatimonadota bacterium
CCTTTCCGAGCCCTTCTTCCCCAGGGTGCATTCGGCCGTCGTAGGCTACGCGCTCGAGGCCGGCGTGGAGCTGCGCTCGCCTCTCTACGACCGGCGCATAGTCGAGCTGGCGGCCTCGCGACCGTGGAGCGACCGGTCGCTCGGTCCGGAGACCAAACGGCTCCTCCGCGCGGCCGTGCGCGGCTGGGTGCCGGACCAGGTGCTGGCCCCCAGAGCGTCGAGAACCGGGATCACCGGAGCATACGCGGTCCACTCGGTGGCCGAGACGGTGGCGCCGGTGGCCAAGGAGCTGCTCCAGCAGCCGCTTCGGCTGGCCGATCTGGGAATCGTGGACCCGGCCAAGTTCGGGGAGGCGGTCGACCGCATGCTCGCGAGCAAGCGCTCGGGCCTCGAACATCCCGTCTATCTCACCGTGCAGACCGAAATGTGGCTGCGGGCTAGGGAGACGGAGGAGGCGGCGGCCCTCGAGGAAGCGGAGGCACACGCGGCAAACGGGACCATCCGTGTCTGAAGCAACCCGCTACCGGGTGTGTGGCGGTATCCTCCAGTCGGACTTGCAGTTGACGGAGTTGCCGGCAGCGCAGGGCAACGCCCCGGCGGACTGGACGTTGACGACGCAGGCGGGGGATCCTCCGCCCCTCGATGGCGAGCTCCTGGGCGAGGATCAGGTCACGCCCACTGCGACCGTTCGGCTGGTGCGCGGGACGGACCTCTGGCGCCTGGACTTCACGGACACCGGCTGCTTCGACATCACCCCGGGTGGCGAGACCATCCTCTGGTACCCGCGCCCCGATTCGGATCCGGCGGCCGCTGCGGTGGACGTGATCGGGAGGGTCCTGGCCGTCTCGTTCCACGCGGCTGGCCTGCTGTGCCTGCACGGCAGCGCCGTGGCGTTCGAGTCTGGAACCGTCGCCTTCATCGCGCCCAAGCACCACGGCAAGTCCACCACGGCGCTGGCGCTCACGCGCGCCGGCGCCCGGCTGGTCACGGACGACATGTTGCCGGTGGAGCTCGTGGACCCACCGCGGGCGCACCCCGGCGTGCACGCCGTCCGGCTCTGGACCGACTCCCTGGAGCAGATCGGGGCCGGCGACGACGTGCGGGAAGGACTGGGCGGCAAGCTCGTCTTGGACGGTCTGCCTGCCGACTCGCGCATGGACGACGTCTCCGACCTGCTGGCGATCTACCTGCTGAGCCCGGTCATGGAGGGTGAAGGGCTCCCGGCCGCGGCACGCGAGCGGACGGACACGGTGGAAGCGTCGATCCAGCTAATGGGCCAGAACAAGATCGGCATGCTGCTCGGCAAGAGCGAAGCGCCCGAATTGATGGACCGGACACTCGCGCTGGCCGAGCTGGTTCCGGTGTACCGGCTCAGGGTGGCGCGGGATTTCGACAGGCTGCCCGAGCTGGTGGCGACGCTCGGTGAGTGGCACGGACCGCGGCCGGAGGCCGGCCCATGACCCAGGGGCCCATGGTCGAGCTTCGCGGCCTGAGCAAGATCTTCCCGGTCCGGCGGAACTGGAAGCAGCTGCTGACCGCGCCGTTCCAGCGGGAATCGCAGCCCGCCGTGAGCGACGTGTCGCTTTCGATCGCGCGCGGCGAGTTCTTCGGGCTGCTCGGACCCAACGGGGCCGGCAAGACCACGCTGTTCAAGATGCTCGCCACGCTCATCCTGCCGGACGAAGGGACGGCGTCCGTGGGCGGCCGTGACGTGGTGCGGGAGGCGGCTGCGGTCCGCGAGATCCTCACGCCGGTGGTGCCGGACGAGCGCAGCCTCTACTGGCGGCTGAGCGCGAGGGAGAACCTTCGCCTGTTCGCCACCTTGCAGGGACACCGGGGCGCGGACGTGCACCGCCACGTCGAACGCAGCCTCGAGCAGGTGGACCTCACGGACACGGCCGAGAAGATGGTCGGCCAGTTCTCGTCCGGGATGAAGCAGCGGCTCTTGATTGCGCGAGCACTCCTGGCGGAGCCCGAGGTGCTGCTGCTCGATGAGCCCACGCGGAGCCTCGATCCCCTGTCGGCTCGGGCGTTCCGCGCGTTCCTCCGTGAGGAGATCGCGGACCGCCAGGGACGCACGGTGCTGCTGGCCACCCACAATGCGGAGGAGGCGCTCGACCTCTGCGACCGGCTGGCCGTTCTCCACCATGGAGAGCTGTTGGCTGTGGGCACGGTGGACGAGCTGCGAGCCCAAGCCGGCGACGACGGCTACCGGGCTTCCATCCGCCCCCCCGCGGGCTGGTCCGAGGCCGATTTGAGGGGACGGGAGGGCGCGCACGAGCTCACCCTGAGCGCACCCAACAACGCGGGCTGGCTCACACTGGACGTGCGCATCCCCGGCGGCCCCGAGCAGGCGGCGCGCGTGCTGGCGATGTTGGGCGCGGACGGGGTCCAGGTCGCGCGCTTCGAGCCGGTCGAGCTGACGCTGGCCGAGCTGCTCGAACGGATCGTCGCGATGGGGTCCAACCGGCCGCGGGAGCCCGCCCATGCGTAGAGTTCTGGCGCTGGTCAGGGTGGCCTGGCTGACGTCCACCAGCTATCGGGTGCAGATCGTCGTCTCGTTCGGCGGTATCCTCGTGTCGGTCGTGCCGCTGTACTTCGTGGCCGGGGCGCTCCAGGACCTGGCGGCCGAGTCCATCAGCGCGGAGTCGAGCGAGTACTTCGCGTTCGTCGTGGTGGGCCTGATCGTCTATCAGTTCGTGAGCACGGCGGTGACGACCCTGCCCCGCCACATCGGGAGCGGCATCACCACGGGCACCCTCGAGGCCCTGCTCTCCACTCGCTCCCGTCTCTCGGTACTGATGGCCGGCATTGCCACGTTCCCGCTCCTTTGGACCGGCGTGCGCTCGCTCGTGATGCTCGCCGGCGCCTCCCTGTTGGGCGCGACCGTCGTCTGGTCCCAGGTGCTCCCCAGCCTCCTGGTGCTGGCTCTGATCATCCTCTCGTTCCTCCCGTTCGGGGTCCTCGGCGCGGCCTCGATACTCGCGTTCCGCACGGCCGGACCGCTCGCGCAGGGCGTGCTGTTTCTGTCGGCGGCCCTGGGAGGCGTGTATTACTCAACGGAGGTGATTCCCTCCTGGCTGCAGGACGTGTCCACCTTCATCCCGCTGACGTATGGACTCAGGGCCCTCAGGCGGATGATCCTCCTCGGTGAGCCGATCACGGCTGTCGGGGCGGACCTCGCGATTCTGGCGCTGTTCGTGGTCACCCTCGGCCTGGCCAGCGTCCTCGTGTTCGCCGCCGCGTTCCGGTATTCGCGCCGTGCCGGCACGCTCACGCAGTACTGACCGCCCGCCCCCGCCATGTACCGGCTCCTCGACCCCGAATCCAGGCTCCTTTTCAGGGTGGCGCGCCCTGGAGCGAGCGACGACGAGCTGCGCGCTCTTCTGGAGGGAGGTGTCGACTTCGAGAAGCTCTCGCGCCTGGCGGAGCGGGAGCGCGCGCTCGTCCCGCTCTGGCACCGCCTGGCCCGCGTGGACGGGTGGACGCCGCCCGACGAGGCCGAGCAGCTCAACACGATGGCCCTGGTGGCCGAGTTCCAGATGGAGGTGCTCCATCAGCGCCTCCTCGAGGCGTTGGACCTCCTGGCCACGCGGGACATCGAGGTCCTGCTCCTCAAGGGAGCGGGCCTCGCGGTATCGGTCTACCCGCGGTTCATCGACCGTCCGATGTGGGACATGGACCTCCTCATTCGGCCGGAGCGGGCGCGTGAGGCCTGGAAGCTGCTCCAGGACCACGGGTGGAACGAGGCGTTCGTGCGGGCCGCCGAGGACTTCTACGAGACGCACCATCACCATCTCCCGCCCCTGACGGACCCGGCCGGCGCGGGTACGGTGCTCGAAGTGCACCG